>SVNN01000066.1 GCA_015066905.1 Ruminococcus sp. | reverse complement strand
TCGATGCGCAACCTTGTCTGCATACTCGGCACGCTTGGCGTCATTGAGCACATCCAGACTCTTGACAAGGTAGTCGGTTGCACGGTAGACATGCTGAAACCGCGGACGGAAGTAATATTTGAGGGAAACCTCCTCCCCCTCCAGCCGGATATCCAGCGCATAGATTTCACGCGTGGGATATTTCTCACGCACATATGCGACATATGCGTCGATCTCCTCCTGTGACAGGTTACCGTTTTCAATGTGAATATCAAGCATATCCATATGCCTCCTTCCGTCAGATTCTGCTGTCATTATACCATACCATCCCGTTGATTGCAAGCAAAAATTCAGAATCCTACTCTGTCGTTTCAGCTGTGCCGCTGTATTTCTCAAGCGCCTGATAGAGCAAGCGGACATCCACTGGCTTTGCCAGATGATCGTTCATTCCTGCAAACAGCGCACGCTTTTCATCCTGTTCAGAAGCATTTGCCGTCATCGCGATGATGGGGATCTCCTTGGCGTTCGGTGCATCCGATCTGCGGATCGCCTCCGTCGCCTGATAGCCGTCCATCACGGGCATCTGCACATCCATCAGAATCAGACTGTATGCTTCGGGATGTTCGGAAAACCGTCTGACAGCAAGCTCGCCGTTTTCTGCCACGTCATATGTGTAGCCCGCATCTGCAAGCAGTTCTCCTGTGATCTCGCAGTTGAGCGCATTATCCTCCACCAGAAGGATTCTTCCTCGCACCGCAGGCGCATCCTGCTCCGGTCTGATTTCAGAAACCGCACGGGGAATCCCGACTGCATCGGCAAGGAACGCACGCAGCACCGAACAAAACAGCGGCTTGTGCAGAATCAGATCCACACCTGCGTTCTCTGCGGCATAGGCGGGCAGTTCACCGTCATACGCCAGAACCACGATCATCGGAACAGGGCCGGACTTTGTCCTGCTGATCCGGATTGCGGTGCGGAGCGCGTCTGCGCCGCCGTGTTCCTGCTGTGCACAGTCAATCAGACAGATCGGATATGGCACCTCTGCTTTCCGCAACAGATCAGGCGCGTCATCATATCCGCACATTGATACAGACACACCGCAGTGCTCCAGCATGGCACAAAGTCCGGTTTCATCCGATTCCGCCGCCAGCAGTACGCGCAGTGAAGAAAACATCGGAACCTCGGCGGGCTCCTCTTTTCTTCCGAAGGGAAGCTCTACTGTAAACACGCTTCCCTTCCCATCCTCGCTGGATACAGAAATGGTACCATCCATCAGCGAAACCAGCTGTTTGGTGATCGACAGACCCAGTCCGCTGCCGCCGAACTCCTTCGCGATCGTTCCGTCCGCCTGTTCATAAGGCTCGAAGATATGCGTCAGAAATTCCGGCTTCATACCGCGGCCGTTATCCTCTACGCAAAACCGCAGGACGACCTGTTCGCTCTGCTGTGCAATCTGTGAAATACGAAGTGTCACACTGCCGCCGCGGGGTGTAAATTTCATCGCATTGGAAAGAAGATTGATCAAAATCTGATTGAGCCGCAGCATATCGCCGACCAGCTGCTCGTCTATGACTGATTCCGGAATCAGCGAAAAGGTAACACCTTTTTGTTTTCCCTGCTCGTAATAAACCGCCGCCAGATCCTGCATCATCCGGCAAAGGTCGAACGGCTCATGTGCAAGCTTGATCCTGCCGCTTTCCAGCGCAGACTGATCCAGCACCGCATTCAGCAGACGCAGCAGGTGCTTGGCTGATACTTCGGATTTATCCAGGCATTCCTGCACCTTCTGTTCGTTTCCGCCCGCTTTTTTCGCCATTGCAATATTGCCCAGCACAATATTCAGCGGTGTACGGATCTCGTGCGAAATACGCGATGTAAACTCACTCTTGACAGCACTCGCGTGTTCTGCCTGCTCGATTGCAATGGCAAGGTGCTGATTCGCCTCTCTGAGCGTACTGATATGACGGCGGCTGGAACGGATATTAAACGCCAGGAGCGAAGCAACGATCACAATAAACAGCACAACCAGCACGATCATATTGCGATAGGCGTAGACAAAGTCAGAATAAGTCAGCTCATAGGGTTTTGCTGTCGTATTCCGTATTACTACACTGGCAATGTCGTCTTCCGTCATCGCGGTGATGCATTTATTCATGATACTCACCAGCCTGGGATCTGTATCCGCAGATGCCATCAGACAGGTTTCATAGGATTTTTCATAAGCAGAAATAACCGCAAGCTTATTATACTGCGGCTTCTGGAGATAATAATCCGCCGCATACTGACTGATCAGCGTGATCGTACATTCCCCTTCTGCAACTGCGTCCAGACATTCTGTATAGCTGTCGCATGCACGGATCTGAAACGCAAGATCCAGCTGTGAATAGATCGGCCGTTCTGAATTTAAGATCGCGCAGGATTCCTTTCCTGAATTATCAGGATTATGTCCCCTCTTCACCACAGCAATCAGACGGGTGCTGAAAATCGGGTTTGTCAGCACAAAAGACGGATCGCTCAGACGCTCCTCTGTGCGATATGCACCGGCAGCAAAATCCACATCATGCGCCTGTATATTCTGGAATGTATCCGCATCCAGCATCACAAACTCAGTTTCCAAACCTGCATATTTCGCGATCTCTATTGCAATATCACGCAGAATACCCGCCGGCGCACCTGTTTCTTCGTCGAGATAGCAGCTCGGATAACGATCGGGAAGCAGACCGAACCGGATCGGTTCCGTCAGGCTTTCCAGATATGCCGTTTCCGCGCGGCTGAACACGAGCGTATTGTCGGAAAGCAGAAAGCGTGACTCCAGCTTTGCAATGTAATTCGGATCACTGATCTTGATCGACTCCAGCGCTGCGTTGAGTTCATCCAGCAGGTCGGACCTGTCCGGCGCGGCGGCATAGTAACCGTCCGTCGGCGCAAACCGTGCGAGAATCGAAAAACGATCATCCTGCCACAGGCCGCTCATCACGCCGACATCCGCTGTACCGTTCAGAACCGCCTTCTGCACATCATCCGCCGTATCCACAACACAAAGCGTATATGTGATGCCGCTTTGCGCTGCATATTCCTCCAGCGTGTTCTGATGCAGCGAGTCGTTCTGAATTGCAATTGTTTTTCCGTTACAGTCTGACACAGAGGCAATCCCGCTGTCTGTTCCGGAAAACAGGACGTAGTAGACCGAACTGCAGGAAATTGCCGGAAACAGCACCTCCTGCGCCCGCTGTGTGCTGTACAGCACAGGCAGAAGATCAATCTCTCCATCCAGAAGCTGCTGATAGAGCGCTGCCGCATCTCCTTCGACAAATTCATATTCCCAACCGGTATAATAGGCAATATCTTCCCAGAAGGCAAAATTATATCCTGTATAATGTACTTCTCCCGTAACAGGGTCCGTCTGTTGTTCCATATATCCGGGCAGCGGATACCAGCCGACGCGGACAGTCTGTACAGACGCGGTCATATAATCCTCCGCCGATACAACTGACGCCGGCAGCATCAGAAACAACAGGCTCAGAATCAGGCAGCAAAAGCGTTTCATCGTTTCTCACCCCGCATTATGAATTCTGTTTTATCATACCATTTTTCCCGCCTGATTACAAGAGGAATTTTGTAAACATTCCCTCATTGACATGATGTATCATTTGAGGTATACTATTATAATGCATTGAAACAAAAAGGAGAATGAAACAACCATGTGCACAGCTGCACCTTTATTAAACAGCGCCGCAGAAAAGCGGCACTTCCGCCGCACCGTCATCACCCTGGTGATCCCGATGGCGCTTCAGAATCTCATCAACGTTGCGGTAAATGCCGCCGACGTATTCATGCTGGAGGCAGTCAGTGAAACGGTGCTGTCCGGTTCTTATCTCGCAGGACAGATTCAGTTCATCATGACGCTGATCTTCTTCGGCATCACCTCTGGCGCGTCTGTGCTTTCCGCGCAGTACTGGGGCAAGGGCGAAACCGAACAGATCTCCAAGATCCTCGGTATTGCACTGCGGATCTCGCTCTGTGTTGCCGCCGTCTTTACCGTGGCAGGATTCTGCTTCCCGCTTCAGCTGCTCAATCTGTTCACCAATGAAGCGGAGGTGGCAAAAGAAGGTGCGAAATATCTTCGCATTCTCTCGCTTTCCTTCCCGATGACGGCAATCAGCTCGGTCTATCTGAACATCATGCGGAGCGTGGAGCGCGTTGTCATCTCCACCGTTGTATATCTCAGCTCACTGCTGGTCAACATCTCGCTGAATGCTGTTCTGATCTTCGGACTGCTGGGTGCGCCGAAACTGGGTATCGTCGGCGCGGCAACTGCAACCGTGAGCGCGCGTGCAGCAGAACTGCTCATCGTCCTCATTTACGGCAGGATGAAAAACAATCCTGTGCGGCTTTCTCCGCGCATCCTCTTTCTCAACGATAAGCTCCTGCTTTCTGACTTCTTCCGCTACGCCTCTCCCGTCATTCTGAACGAACTATTCTGGGGCGGCGGCTCTTCTATGAACTCACTCATCATCGGGCATCTCGGCACCTCTGCGGTAGCGGCAAATTCCATCGCACAGATGACAAGAAATCTAGCAACAGTCGTCGCATTCGGCGTCGCAAACGCAACAGCAATCATGATCGGCAAGGCGATCGGAGAGGGCGACAGCGAAAAAGCAAAGCTTTACGGCAAACGGCTTGTGCGGCTGACGCTGATCGTCGGTGCGGTATCCGCATTGATCGTACTCGGCATCCTGCCCGTTCTGCGCGGCGTGATGAGTCTGGAACCGCAGACCTGGAACAAGCTGGTACTGATGATGTGCGTTATGAGCTATTTCACCTTCGCGCAGGCATATAACACCACCATGATCGTCGGCGTATTCCGTGCAGGCGGTGACACGCGCTTCGGTCTGCTTCTTGACATTTCCACAATGTGGGGCTGTTCGATCGCACTCGGCGCGCTCTGTGCCTTTGTACTGCAGCTGCCCTTCCCGGTCGTATATATCGTGCTGATGTCCGATGAGATCATCAAGCTGCTGCCCACCACACTGCGATACCGCAAGCGGCTCTGGCTGAAGAATCTGACACGCTGAAGATTTTCCCACAGAGAAGCTGTGCAAAATCCCTTGACAAGCGCCGGTATGTACGTTATAATTTGAACAGTGTACCATATACGCAATCTGACTATAAGAGAAGGAGAACTGATATGAAAAACGCAAAACGTCTTTTTGCATCCCTGACAGCTGCGGCACTCACACTGTCCGCATCTGCTGCAGTGCTGCCTGTCGTTTCGGCAGTGACAGCAGAGGATGTCACCGATATCGTTGTACTCGGCGACAGCATTTCCACCGGCTACGGACTGGAGGATCTGGAAGCGATCGCCGGCACGGACATCTACGCTTATACCGACTATCTGAGCGACTACCTCGACGCAACCGTGACCAATTATGCTGTAAACGGACAGCGGTCAGAAGAGCTGCTTACCGCAGTCAAGGGCTATGACGCTGCATCCGCAGAATATGCATCCCTCGCGAACGCTGACATGATCTGCGTGACGATCGGCGGCAACGATCTGCTGCAGCCGACCAAGGAATACTTTGAGTCCTACGTCAACACCTACAACACGATCAACGGCACCAACTATACCGCCAAGGAAGTGCTGAAGGCAGTCGGCGGCGATTCTGACGCAGTCAAGAAGCTTGCAATGGGTCTGACCAGTGCCCTGAGCGATGCGCTGAAATACGTCATCGGCTTTGAGGATATCACCGACATCGACGGCAATGTAACCGAAGAAGGCTACATCGGCTATATCGCTGAGCTGGAGCAGACGCTCCGCGCTATGAACAGCGACGCTGAAATCGTATTCCAGACCGTTTACAATCCCGTTTCTGTTCCCAGCAACATTGCAGTGGATGAAGATTATGCCTACGCGCTTTCCCAGCTCCGTCTGATGGGCGAAAGCCATATCGGCAAGGTAAATACTGCAATCAGCAAGCTTGCTGAGGAGAATGATATCTCCGTTGCTGACGTCAAGACCGCATTTGCAAATCCGGATTTCTCGCTTTCCACAGAGTGGGTCTACATGATCCACGGCGATAATCTGAACGCACTGGACGTACATCCGAACCGTATCGGCCACGCAGTCATCGCAGCTGAGGTGCTGGAAGCTGTGGAAGCAGACGGTTCTGCCTGCACTGAATTCAACACCGCACTCCGCAGTGCAAAGACTGAACTGATCTCTGCAAATGTATATGAATCCACAATCTCTGCTATGGGCAGCTACGTTACGGCAGAAGAGCCGACCGTAACCCTTACAATCGACCCGATTTCTGCATCCGCCGGCGAAACCATTTCTGTTCCTGTACAGATCAGCGGCTGCGATGCGGTTTCCGGACTCAATCTGTCCTTCACGATCCCTGCGGGACTGACCTGTGAAGCGATCACCACAGAAGGCAGCTTCTCTGACGCTGTCGTTTCTCCGGCTGACGGCACATTTGTCTGGGCAGAAGCGACCGGCGCAGATATTGACTGCACCGACGCTGTTACACTCTTTACGATGAATCTCACAACCCCTGCCGATCTGACGGAAGCAACAGAATATACCATCGCACTTTCTGCTGCAGAAGCCGTTGACAGCTTTGGCAACAACATTACCGTTTCCACAACAGATGGTACAATTTCTGTCATTCCTGCACCTGCATACCGCTATGAAAACCACACGATCGAAATCGGCACAGTCACCGGTATGCCCGGCGACACCGTCAAGGTTCCCGTCACCGTATACAACGATCCCGGCACAGCAGGCTTCTCGCTGGATTTTGACATTGACAGCTCCCTCACATTCTACCGCCGCGGCGCAGGTGATGCATATGAAGGCTCGCCTACCTGGAATCCGACTCTGTTCCGCTACATCTGGTGGGCATCCGACGGACGAAACCGCGTTGCAGAAACCGGCGCAGTCATCACCTATCTCGTATTCACCATTCCCGAGGATGCGTACAACGGATTCTATCCCATTGCCTTTGTAGAGGGCGAAAATGAGCTGGGCAACAAAGCCTGCGAGATGGTCAACGAAAACGGACAGCCCCTCCAGCCTGACTACGTCGCAGGTGGTATCCAGATCGTCGGCGGACAGGATCATTCCATTCTCAAGGGTGACGCAAATATGGATGGCGTTGTAAACACAAATGATGCTGTTTTGATTCTGAAGGAAAACGCTGCTGCAATCATCGGCAAGGATTCACTCCTGGATGCAAACCAGACCATCGCGGCTGACGTGGATGAGAACGGTATTGTCGATTCGGATGACGCAGCTTATGTACTGAAGTATTATGCACAGAGCATAATCGGCACCCCCGACTGGGATACAATCCTCCCTGCAAACTGACAAAATCCGAAAGCCGTGAATTCCTCACGGCTTTTGTTTTCACAGAAAGGAACATCTGCTATGCACACAATCTATCTGGTTGTCCCCTGCTACAACGAGGAGGAGGTTCTGCCTGACTCCAACGAGAAGCTGCTGCAAAAACTCCGCACACTGATCCACTCGGAAACGATCAGCCCGGACAGCCGTGTGGTATATGTCGATGACGGATCCAAAGACAAAACATGGTCGCTGATCTCAGACTATCACCGTGCAGATCCGCTGGTACAGGGAATCAAACTTTCGCGCAACAAAGGACACCAGAACGCCCTGCTTGCAGGACTGATGACGGTGCGGGATCACTGCGATGCGGCAATCTCACTCGATGCCGACCTCCAGGATGACATCAACGCAATTGACGGTATGGTGGAAAAGTTTGCGTCGGGCTGTGACATCGTCTGTGGTGTGCGAAATGACCGCGAAACGGATACGGGATTCAAGCGCGGCACAGCGGGCGGTTTCTATAAACTGATGACCACACTCGGTGTGGAGATGATTCCGAATCACGCGGACTTCCGTCTGATGAGCCGCCGCGCGCTGGAGGCACTCTCGGAGTTCCGCGAGGTCAATCTGTTTCTACGCGGCATGGTACCGATGATCGGATATAAAACCGACGTGGTCTACTACGCAAGAAAGGAACGCACCGCAGGCGAATCGAAATATCCGCTGAAAAAGATGATCGCCTTCGCGCTGGAGGGCATCACCTCGCTCTCGGTCAAGCCGATCCGTATGATTACCTTTCTCGGTATCGGCATCTTCGCGGTCAGCATCTGTATGCTGATTTACTTCCTGATCCGCCACTTCACAGGACACACGATTCTCGGCTGGACCTCTCTTGCAGTATCAGTCTGGGCGATCGGCGGACTGCAGATCCTTGCAATCGGCATCATCGGTGAGTATATCGGAAAAATCTACCTGGAAACCAAAGCACGTCCGAAATACTTCGTGGAAACATATCTGGATTCATAAATCATCTCTGCCGGACACAAGATATTGTGTCCGGCCTTTTTGCAATCTGCACAATGCGAAAATGCCGTTATTCCGTTCTTTGCGCGGATACGCATTTTCCGCAGGGCGATTTCGGTACAAAAACGCAGATTTTTTTGTACAAAAACATATTGACAACAACGCGAAAATACTATATACTAGATATCAACACCACACACAACCACAAGATGTTGTGGTTGAATGAAAAACGGAAGGCAGGATACCACACATGCTGATTCACATCATCAAACGCGACGGACGCAAGGTCCCATTCAATGTTGACAAGATCGCAAACGCGATTTTCAAAGCCGCACAGGCAATCGGCGGCACCGATTATGAGGAAGCAACCCAGATCGCAATCCGGGTCTGCTCTCTGGTCGAAGAACGCTATGCAGGCAGCACCCCGACCGTAGAACAGGTACAGGATATGGTCGAAAAGGTTCTGATCGAAGAGGGGCATGCCGCAACCGCAAAGGCATACATCCTCTACCGCTATGAACGCACCCGTTCCAGAGAAATGAAAACCAACCTGATGACTGTCCTCAATGAACTGACATTCCACTCTGCCAAGGACAGCGACATCAAGCGTGAGAACGCCAACATCGACGGCGATACCGCAATGGGTACCATGCTCAAATATGGTTCGGTTTCTGCAAAGGAATTCTACGAGATGTACGTGCTTCAGCCCAAGGAGGCAAAGGCACACGCCAATGGTGATATCCACATTCACGACCTTGACTTCCTCACGCTGACCACCACCTGCTGCCAGATCGACCTGATCAAGCTCTTCAAGGACGGCTTCTCCACCGGACACGGCTTCCTCCGTGCACCGAACGATATCGCAAGCTATTCCGCACTGGCTTGTATTGCAATCCAGTCCAACCAGAACGATCAGCACGGCGGACAGAGCGTGCCGAACTTCGACTACGCAATGGCAGACGGTGTCAGAAAGACCTACCGCGCACGCTATATCCAGAACATCTCCCGCTGTCTGTCGATGTATACCGATCAGCCGGAACAGAATTTCGACGACATTGCCAACGAGATCGCAGATGCAGTGCTCGAAGAAACCGGACTGAATCCGATTCTCGCAAACAACAACGGATATCAGGAGGCAGAGCTGCCGAAGCTGATCGCAGTCTGCGGTGAGGAGATTGCAAATCGCACACAGGCATTCACCCGCACTGCCGCTGCCAAGGAAACCAACCGCGCAACCTATCAGGCAATGGAAGCGCTGATCCATAACCTCAACACGATGAACAGCCGTGCAGGCGCACAGACACCGTTCAGCTCCATCAACTACGGCACCGATACCACCCCCGAGGGCAGAATGGTCATCGAGAACATCCTGCTTGCAAATGAGGCAGGACTCGGAAACGGCGAAACACCGATCTTCCCGATTCACATCTTCAAGGTCAAGGAAGGCATCAACTACAACCCGACTGATCCGAACTATGATCTGCTCAAGCTCGCGTGCCGCGTATCTGCAAAGCGTCTGTTCCCGAACTTCTCTTTCATCGACGCACCGTTCAACCTCCCCTACTACAAAGAGGGCGACTATAATACCGAGGTAGCATATATGGGCTGCCGTACCCGCGTGATCGGCAACGTGTACGACAAGGATCGCGAGATCGTAACAGGCAGAGGCAACCTCAGCTTCACTTCGATCAACCTCCCCCGTCTGGCGATCGAAGCCAACCACAACGTCGGCGCATTCTTTGACGCGCTGGATGAGATGATGGATCTGGCAATCAGCCAGCTCAAGCACCGTTATGAGATCCAGGCACAGAAAAAGGTCCGCAACTATCCCTTCCTGATGGGACAGGGCATCTGGCTGGATTCTGAAAAACTCGGTCCTGATGATGAAGTCCGCGAGGTACTCAAGCACGGTACGCTTTCCGTCGGCTTCATCGGTCTGGCAGAAACACTCGTTGCACTCATCGGCAAGCACCACGGCGAGGATGAAGAAGCACGCGAGCTTGGTCTGGAGATCATCACCGCAATGCGCAAGCGTCTGGACGAGGAATGCATCCGCACGGGACTCAACTTCTCCCTGCTGGCAACACCTGCTGAGGGACTTTCCGGCAGATTTGTCCGTATGGACGCAAAACGCTTTGGTGTTCTGCCGGGCATCACTGACCGCGATTACTACACCAACAGCTTCCATGTTCCCGTTTATTATCCGATCAGCGCCGCAGAGAAGATCAAGATTGAAGCACCCTATCACGCACTGACGAATGCAGGACACATCAGCTATATTGAGCTGAACGGCGACCCGATGGAAAACCTCCCTGCATTTGAAAAGGTCGTTCGCTGCATGAAGGAATCTGGAATCGGCTACGGCTCGATCAACCACCCCGTTGACCGCGATCCCTGCTGCGGCTACACCGGCATCATCAACGATGTGTGCCCGAAGTGCGGCAGACGCGAGGATGACGAAAACAGCGTCGGATTTGAGCGTATCCGCCGTATCACCGGCTATCTGGTTGGTACGATCGACCGTTTCAATAATGCAAAACGCGCCGAGGTCAATGACCGCGTCAAGCATAACGTCTGAGGCGGTTGCATATGACACTCCGTATTGCAGGAACAGAAAACGACTCGATCGTAGACGGTCCCGGTTTCCGCTTCACCATCTTCACACAGGGCTGTCCACACCACTGCCCCGGCTGTCACAATCCGCAAACGCATGATTTTTCAGGCGGCGAGGATGTCACTCTGGAAGATCTGCTGAGCAAGATCGACGCAAACCCGATGCTCGACGGCGTAACCTTCAGCGGCGGTGAGCCGTTCTGTCAGGCAAAGCCGCTGGCAAAGCTGGGCGCCCAAATCCGTAAAAGAGGACTGAACGTCATCACCTATACAGGATTTACCTATGAACAGCTGCTCGAACATGCAACGGATGAAAATGGTTATGCCGCGCTGCTTGCGGTGACAGATTTTCTCGT
>SVNN01000065.1 GCA_015066905.1 Ruminococcus sp. | reverse complement strand
TTCGATAACGGTGAGTAGGGTTGTACCCATCGGGATCTCAACCAGACCAGTGTTGTTGATCTTACCGCCGAGTGCGAATACCTTGGTGCCCTTGGACTTCTCAGTACCCATAGAGGCGAACCACTCAGCGCCGTTGAGGATGATCTGCGGAATGTTTGCATAGGTCTCAACGTTGTTGAGGATGGTGGGCTTGCCGAAGAGTCCCTTTTCAGCCGGGAACGGCGGACGGGGACGCGGCTCACCGCGGTTGCCCTCGATGGAGGTCATGAGTGCGGTCTCCTCGCCGCAGACGAATGCGCCTGCACCAAGACGGAGGCCGATATCAAAGCTGAAGTCAGTGCCGAAGATGTTGTTGCCGAGCAGGCCGTATTCACGCGCCTGTGCAATTGCAACCTCAAGACGGTTGATTGCGAGCGGGTACTCAGCACGAACGTAGATGTAGCCCTGGTTTGCGCCGATTGCATAGCCGGCGATTGCCATAGCCTCGAGTACAACGTGGGGGTCGCCCTCAAGAACGGAACGGTCCATGAATGCGCCCGGGTCGCCCTCGTCAGCGTTACAGCAGACGAACTTCTGGTCAGCGTCGGGTACGATGTTGCGTGCAAGCTTCCACTTCATACCGGTGGGGAAGCCGCCGCCGCCGCGTCCGCGGAGACCGGAGTCGAGGATGGTCTGGATAACCTGCTCAGGAGTCTGCTCGGTGAGCACCTTACCGAGTGCCTCATAACCGCCGCGGCCGATATACTCGTCGATTACCTCAGGGTTGATGACACCGCAGTTACGGAGTGCAACACGATGCTGCTTCTTGTAGAAGTTGGTTTCGTTGAGGGACTTGATGTTGCCGTCGTCATCCTTCTCCTGGAATACGAGACGCTCAACAACACGGCCCTTGAGCAGATGCTCAGAAACGATCTCAGGGATATCGTCAGCGGTGATATGGGAGTAGAAGGTTCCCTCCGGATAAACGATCATGATCGGTCCCTTTTCGCAAAGACCGAAACAACCGGTTCTGACGATGTTTACTTCGGATTCAAGCCGATTCTTCTTGAGTTCTTCCTCAAGCTTAATTGCAATCTTGTCGCTGCCGGAAGATGTACAGCCGGTACCGCCACAGATTAAAACTTGTGAACGAAACATAGTTTTCTTTCCTTTCTGCTATTACTTGATTTCGGAATTGATGGTATATTCGCTCTTGACCTGTCCGCGGACGAGGTGCTGTTCCACAACCTCAACAGCCTTTTCAGCATTCATCTTTACATAGGTAACCTTGTCCTTGCCCGGCTCGATGATCTCAACGATCGGCTCATACTGGCAGAGACCGACGCAGCCGGTCTGGGTTACTACAACATTGGTGAGACCCTTTTTCTGAATCAGATCAGCGAAAGCGGTCAGAACAGGGCGTGCGCCTGCTGCGATACCGCAGGTAGCCATGCCGACAACGACTCTGGTAGCAGCGCCGTCTTCTGCACGGGAGTTCAGCTCGTTCTGCATCTTCTCACGGATTGCTTTGAGTTCTTCAAGAGATTTCATGTTCAGTATTCCTCCTGTTTTCCGGGGTGGAGGTGATTGCTGTTACAGGGTAACGTCACCGTCCGCCTCACGTTTATTTTCTGAGAGAAAGTCTTTGATATATGCGGAAATCTCGGGCGTGTCAAACGGGACGCCGCCTAAGATCTCGCGGAACTCTCTGGTATCCAGCACGAAGGAACGTCCGTCCACCGAGTAGGTGTAGAGGAAGTCCGTATCACAGTGCATGGTGACCAGCGTGTGAACGGTTGCTGTCATATCCCCGAGCGGCATCCGGTCGATGTGGCTGAGTCCGAAAACGGCAGTCACAACAGTCCCCTCACCGGGAACGGAACGGATGGAAAAGCTGCCGCCTGTGGATTCCGCCGCCTGTTTGAAGAACGGTACGCCAAGCCCCACCTTCCGGGTGGTGCGTGTGGTGAAGAACGGATCGCAGACTGCACTGCACTGCTCCTCCGTCATCCCGCAGCCGTTGTCGGATATCACAACGGTCAGCGTATCCGCAGCCGTGTCAGCCGTAACGGAAATCTCCGTCAGAGACGCTTCGGCGCGGATGGAATTTTCGGCAACATCAAGGATATTCAGCGAGAGTTCGGGCATCATCAGTCGTTATATTTTGCCAGGATACCGTCAATCTGGTCTACGGTCAGTCGGCCGTAAACGTCGCCGTTGATGGTCATAACGGGAGCCAGACCGCAGGCACCGATGCAGCGGCATGCCTCCAGCGAGAACTTTCCGTCGGGTGTGCATTCGCCGTCGCCGATTCCGAGCACGGTCTTGAGCTTTTCAAATACATCACCGGAGCCCTTAACGTAGCACGCGGTGCCAAGACAGACAGAAATCGTATATTTGCCCTTCGGGAACAGAGCAAACTGGGAATAGAAGGTTGCAACGCCGTAGATTTTCTCAAGCGGTGTGCCTGTTTCGTTGGAGATGAGAGTCATTACCTCGATCGGGAGATAGCCGTAGATGTCCTGTGCCTTTTGAAGAATCGGCATCAGGGCGCCCTCTGTGTCCTTCAGGTCTGCGATTACTGCACGAAGCTCTGCCTCCTGCGCAGCAGTACCCTGGAAGGGAACCGGGCAAGTAACTTTTGAAGCCATGTTTAGTTGAACCTCCTTGCAAAAATTTGCGCCCGTTCCGCAAAAACGGCGGAGCGCAATCAGTACAACATACATAATGTTTATAATAACACTATACAAAACATTATAGCACACAGAGTCGTAAAAAGCTATTCGACATATAGCACTAAAAAACGAGTGGATTATTGTTGAATTTGCATATCCTGGCACGCTGTGAGCTGCGCCGCCTGTGCAATATGGAAAAAATGAACTTTGCAGGCTTATTTATAAAGCGACAAGAATGTATTTACATCGTGGAGAAAATGTGTTATAATCACTCATATATATTGTCCGTATTTCAATATATGCACGGGATTTCCATACTATCAATCTGGAGGTACTTATATGACTGTTGCTGATGCTGCAAAAATTCTGGATGCTGAGATTCTATGCTGCGAGGAGGCGGCTGACCGTGAGGTGCATACCGCCTGTGGTTCTGATATGATGAGCGATGTACTTGCTTTTATGAAGGATCAGTCTATTCTTCTGACCGGACTGTGCAATCCGCAGGTGATCCGCACCGCTGAGATGATGGATATTGTCTGTATCGTTTTCGTGCGCGGTAAGCGTCCGGATGAGTCGATGCTGGAACTGGCGCAGGAGCGCGGTATTCCGCTGCTGGTTTCACAGCACAGAATGTTCACCGCGTGCGGCTATCTTTACGACCACGGAATACGGGGGTGACGCATATGTCCGACAAGATTACGCTGCGTTACACAGTAACCACCGAGGATTTCACCCGTGCCGGTGAGGCGTCGGGCGACGTCAAGCGCAAACTCAAGAAAATGAACGTATCTCCCGCTGCAATCCGCAAGGTCGCAATCGCGATGTATGAAGGGGAGATCAATATGGTAATCCACGCAAACGGCGGAGAGATCACGGTGGAGATTACGCAGAACGACATCACGATGACGCTTGCGGACCACGGTCCGGGTATGCAGGATGTTGAAAAATGTATGCAGGCGGGATATTCCACTGCCCCCGACAACATCCGCAGTCTTGGCTTCGGCGCAGGAATGGGTCTGCCGAATATGAAAAAGAATTCCGACGAAATGACGATCGAAACAAAGCCGGGCGTCGGAACGACGGTTGTGATGAAGGTTCTGATCGAATCATAAACGGCAAAACGAGAAAAGAGGTGTTCCTTCCGACATGAACGGAACAAACGAGTTTTATCACTCCGTAAAGCTGAATCAGTCGCTCTGCAAGGGCTGCATCAACTGCATCAAGCGATGCCCGACACAGGCGATCCGCGTGCGCGGCGGCAAGGCAGTGATCATCAACGAATTCTGCATCGACTGCGGCGAGTGCATTCGGATCTGTCCTTATCACGCAAAACAGGCGACCTTTGACGATCTGAGTGTACTGGACCGCTTTGCATATACGGTTGCGCTGCCCGCACCTTCGCTTTACGCGCAGTTCAACCATCTCGACGACATCAACATCGTACTCCGCGGTCTGCTTGCAATGGGCTTTGACGCGGTATATGAGGTCAGCAGCGCGGCAGAGCAGATCTCCGAAATGGCACGGCATTATGTAGAGGAGCATCGCGACAAAGCGCCCTTCATCAATTCTGCCTGTCCGACGGTCGTGCGTCTGATCCGCGTGCGCTTCCCGAGTCTGATTCCGAACCTGCTTCCCTTTGCCGCACCGATGGATCTTGCCGCAAGGCAGGCGCGTGAAAAAGCGATGGCAGAAACAGGACTTCCGTCCGAAAAGATCGGCATCATCTTTATCGGACCGTGCCCTGCGAAGGTTACAGCGGTCAAATCGCCGATCGGTCACGGGAAGTCGGATGTAGACGCGGTACTGGCGATCCGGGATGTCTATCCGCGCCTGCTGCCGTATATGAAGGAAAGCGCGTCTGACATCACCGAGCTGGCAACCTCGGGACGCATCGGCGTTGGCTGGGGCAACAGCGGCGGTGAGGCGGGCGGTATGCTCACAGACAGCTATCTGGCGGCAGACGGAATCGAAAACGTCATCCGCGTGCTGGAGGATCTGGAGGACGAGCGTTTCTCTGATCTGGAATTTGTCGAGCTGAATGCCTGCAGCGGCGGCTGCGTCGGCGGTGTGCTGACCGTGGAGAATCCTTATGTCGCACAGGCAAAATTAAAGCGGCTTTGCAAATATCTTCCCGTTTCGAGGCATCACCTCGGCGGCACATATGAGCAGAACGCATTTTTAGAAAGCAGTGTGGAATATAAACCCGTATTCCGTCTGGGTACCAATTTTGCCGAGAGTCTGGATAAAATGGCGCAGATTGAGCGGCTGTGCGAAATATTCCCCGGGCTGGACTGCGGATCATGCGGTGCGCCGACCTGCAAGGCGCTTGCGGAGGATATCGTCCGCGGTGACGCGTCCGAGCAGGACTGCATTGCACTGCGCCGCGAATACCGCGAAACAATGGTGCGCTTCAGCGAAGCGGAAAAGGAGGAGTCTTGATGACGATATCGGAACTGGCGGCTCAGACCGGATTTCAGGTGCTGAGCGAGGGAGAAGCGCCTGATACACAGATCAGCGGCGTGTTCTGCTGTGATCTGCTCAGCGTGTGCATGAGTCATCTGAATGCGGCGAACGCATGGGTGACGGTGATGGGAAATGTGAATGCCGTAGCGGTTGCTGTACTGACAGAAGCGGCGTGCATCATCCTCGCGGAGAATACACCGCTGGACGATGCTGCACTGGAAAAGGCGAAGCAGCAGGGCGTTGCAGTATTCCGCACTGAGCTTCCGATCTTTGAGGCGGCGAAGCGCATTGATTCGCTGAACACACCGTGAAGCTGAGCTATGATCTGCATCTGCACTCCTGCCTGTCCCCCTGCGGCGACGACGATATGCTTCCGTCGAATATCGTGGGCATGGCGGCGCTCAAGGGACTGGATGTGATCGCGCTGACTGATCACAACACATGCAGAAACTGCGCGGCGCTCATGCAGCTTGCAGAAGCCTACGGCGTGCTTGCAATCCCCGGCATGGAGCTGTGTACAGAGGAAGAAGTCCATGTGGTCTGTCTGTTTCCGTCTCTGGAAGCGGCGGAGGAATTTGAATCATATGTGGAAAAAGCGCTGCCGCCGATCCCGAACCGCGCGGATATTTTCGGCAAACAGCAGATTGTGGACTGCGACGATACTGTTGTTGGAGAAGCGCCGTATCTGCTTGTCAACGCGGCGGCGATCCGCTTTGACGATGTACATGATCTGGTTGCTCCGCTGGGCGGAATCATGATCCCCGCACATATTGACAAGGCAAGCAACAGCCTGCTTTCCAATCTGGGTATCATTCCGCAGGACAGCCGTTTTGTCTGTTATGAGCTGGCGCATCCTGAAAAGCGGGAGGAGCTGGAAGAGGCACATCCGTTTCTGCTCAGCTGCAATATGATTACCGATTCTGACGCGCATTATCTCCAGCATATTCATGAGCCGGAGCATTTCCTCGAGGCGGAGGAAAAAAGCGTGGATGCTGTATTACGTGCACTGCGGAGAAGATCTGACTGATCACACGGGCGTTCCTGCTTATATAGTGGGAACGCCCTTTTTGTATCTTCCGAAGTTGACAAACCGCTCCGAGAAGTGCTATACTAAAAAGGTTTAGAAGTATGTTCGGAAAGGGGGCGGCAGTGTGGCGCAGAAAACCAAAGCAAGGCGTATTCTGGGGGATTCTTTTTTCAGTATCTTCGGTCTGGTGATGATGAACGCCGCGATGCAGTTCGTTCTGTTTCCTTCCTGGTCACGCACATTCGGCACAGAGGAATACGGCAATATCCTCTATTTGCTGTCCTATATCAACATTCCGGCGGTGTCCTGTGGTACGGCGCTCAACTATGCCCGCATGGTCGCAAGTGTACGCGGCGAAACCAAAAACGGCGATTATAATGCTGTGTGGCTGGTGCTGTGCCTGATTGCGGTGCCATACAGTCTGGCGGTCACGCTGCTGCATAACGGCACCTCGTTTTTTCTGTTCTTTCCGCTGCTGTGCCTGACGATGATCCGCTATTACGCAGATGTGGAGTATCGTCTGCATATCAACTACAAGGGCTACTGCGTTTATTATCTGCTCATTGGTCTGGGATACCTGCTTGGCGTATGGCTCAGCAGAAAGAGCGGATACTGGGAGAGCGCAATGCTGCTCGGAGAAGCGCTGGGACTCGCCTTTGTGCTGATCCGCGGCACCACAATCCGCACAGGCTTTTTCAAAACCAGCAGTGCACTGCGCGGATGTATGAAAAGCACTTCAATTTTGCTTGCAACAAATCTGATCTCCAATCTGATCTTCAACGCTGACCGCCTTCTGCTGCGCCATCTCATCGACGGAACAGCGGTAACGGTCTATTACCTCGCGACGCTGATCGGCAAGGCAATGTCGCTTGTCACCACGCCGCTCAACAGTGTGATTATGGGTTATCTCGCGCGGTATCAGGGCAAGGCGACATGGAAGATGTACCGTGCTTTGCTGTTGATTCTGCTGGCGCTGTTCGTTTGTGCCACGGTCGGCTGCACGGTCGCGACACATATCGTGATCCGTCTGCTCTATCCCGACAATTACGCGGCGGTAAAGCCGCTGATCCTGATTGCCAGCGTGTCGCAGGTGATCTATTTTCTGACGAATGTGCTGACGGTTGTTCTGCTCCGTTTTTCGGCGCAGCGCTATCAGCTTTATATCAACCTTTGTTTCGGAATCTCCTTCGTTGCCTGCGCTGTGCCGATGACGCTGCAGGGCGGCATTGAAGGGTTCTCGGCGGCGTTTCTGATCGCCAATCTGGTGCGGCTTGGAACAGGCATCCTGCTTGGAATCCATGCGCTCAGAACACAAAGCGGAGAGGAGGAAGCAACATGACCGAAGCGGAGCAGCGTTCGCTCGGAAAAATCCAGAACGCAGCATATGACGCGCTCTGTGCCTTTGATGATCTTTGCCGTGCGCATGATTTGCATTACGAGCTGCACTACGGTACCCTCCTCGGTGCGGTGCGTCACGGCGGATTCATTCCGTGGGATGATGACATTGACCTGATCATGCCGCGCGCGGATTATGACCGCCTGCTTGCCATTCTGCCTGACTGCGTGCCGGATGGATTTTCCTATGCACCGATGCAGTATGAGGGAATGTTTTTAGACTTCATTCCGCGTTTTTCCAGTCTGCGGCTGACCATCCGTTCGATCCACAGCTGGTACGGCGGCTTGCTGGATCATCCGGGACTGGATATTTTTGTGATGGACAAAGCATGCAGCGGGCTGATGCGGAACATACAGCTCCTGATGCTCCGCGTATGCTACGGCATGGCAATGGGTTTCCGCCGTGATGTGGATACCGCGCAGTATTCCGGTCTGGTGCGGCTCGGTGCGTCTGTTCTTCCTTTTTTGGGCAGACGGTTCGGACTCCGCCGCGTCTGTGCCTGGTACAATCGTGTGAGCCGATGGGGAAAAGAAAAGTCGGACACGGTTTTTCTTTCCAATGCTGTTCCGTATTATCTGCCGAAGACCTATGAAGCGGCGTGGTTTTCAGAACATACGACACTCTCCTTCAACGGACGGGCATTTCCTGCGCCCGCAGGATATGATGCACTGCTGCGGTGTCTGTACGGCGATTATATGCAGCTGCCGCCCGAGGACAAGCGGCATCCTGAACACATTGCGGAGATTACCGAAGAAACGGAGATGACGAGATGAAGGCGCTGATACTCAATTCCGGCACAGGCAGCCGTATGGGTGCGATGACCGCCGGGCAGCCGAAGTGCATGACGCCGCTTGCGGGCGGTGAAACGATCCTTTCGCGCCAGCTGATCCAGCTTTGTGCGTTCGGCATCACAGAAGTCGTGATCACAACAGGGAAATTTGATGAAGAGATCCGTACCTACTGCTGTGGACTGGATCTGCCGCTGCAGTATACGTTTGTGAAGAATGTGCGTTATGCACAGACGAACTATATCTATTCGATCTACTGTGCAAGGGATGTGCTGTCGGACGATATCCTTCTTCTGCACGGTGATCTTGTTTTTGAGGATAGTGTACTGTGCGATCTGCTTGCAGGCGAAACGAGCGCAATGGCGGTCAGCACGACAGTTCCGCTCCCTGAAAAGGATTTCAAGGCAGTGGTCACAGAGGGGCACATTCGTGCGGTTGGCATCTCGTTTTTTGAGCATGCAGTTGCCGCACAGCCGATCTATCTGCTGAAACAGCAGGACTGGACGGTATGGCTGGATGAAATCGTCCGTTTTTGCGAACGCGGCGAGGATAGCTGTTACGCGGAACATGCGTTGAATGAGGTTTCGGCAGATATGCAGCTGATGCCTCTGGATGTGAAGGACCGGCTTTGTGCTGAGGTGGATACACCCGAAGATCTGAGCGTAATGAACGATAAGCTGACTGCACTGTCAAAAAAGACCGTATATCTCTGTTTTGCAAGCGATGTGCTGCACGGCGGACATATTGCCATCATCCGCAAGGCGGCGCGTCTCGGACGGCTGGTGGTCGGTGTATTGTCGGATGAGGCAGTTGCAGGATACCGCCGTTTTCCGCTTCTGCCGTGTGAAGAACGCAGATTGCTGCTGCGTAATATCAGCGGTGTGGATGAAGTGATTGTGCAGGATATGCTCAGCTATACGGCGGTTCTGCGTGATCTGCGTCCTGATTATGTCGTGCATGGCGACAACTGGAGAACGGATTTCCAGCATCCCGTGCGCGATGAGGTGCTGCGCGAATTGTCCGCATATGGTGGTGCTCTGGTGGAATATCCCTATACGGCAAATCCGCAGTATGCTGCGCTGGAGCAGGCGATGCGCCAGCAGCTTTCTCTGCCCGATCTGCGCCGCGGCAGACTGCGCAGGCTTCTTTCGATGAAGCCGCTTGTGACGGTGATCGAGGCGCACAGTGGTATCACAGGACTGATTGCTGAAAACACAGTGGTATATGAAAACGGCGCGGCGCATCAGTTCGACGGTATGTGGGTGTCCTCGCTCTGCGATTCGACGTCGAAGGGCAAACCTGATATTGAGCTGGTGGATATGTCCAGCCGATTCCGCACAATTGACGATATTATGGAAGTCACGACCAAGCCAATCATTCTGGACGGCGACACGGGCGGACTGACGGAGCATTTCGTATATACCGTCCGCACGCTGGAGCGTATGGGCGTTTCGGCGGTCATCATCGAGGACAAGACGGGGCTGAAGAAGAATTCCCTGTTCGGCACCGAGGTGGAGCAGACCCAGGACAGCATCGAGAACTTTTCGGAGAAGATCCGCGCCGGCAAGCAGGCACAGAAAACGCGCGAATTTATGATCATCGCGCGGATTGAGAGTCTGATTCTGGAGCGCGGTATGGACGATGCGCTGCAGCGTGCCTTTGCTTTTACAGCGGCAGGCGCGGACGGCATCATGATCCACAGCCGCAGGAAGTCGCCGGATGAAATCTTTGAGTTTGTCGGAAAATTTCGTGCACAGGACAGTACCACACCGCTTATCGTTGTGCCGACCTCCTTCAATCAGGTGACAGAGGAGGAGTTTGCACGCATCGGTGTGAACATTGTGATCTACGCGAACCACCTCACGCGGAGCGGTTTTCCCGCGATGCAGAAAACAGCGGAATCCATCCTCACACATCACCGTGCGAAAGAGGCGGATGAACAGTATTGTATGCCGATTCAGCAGATTCTGAATCTGATTCCGGAGGAGTAATATGAACACACAGCATATCATCAGCGGTACGGGCAGTTTTTCAAGAATCACCGAACTGCTGGAATCCTACCGCACAAAGCGGATTTTCCTTGTGTGCGGCAAGTCCTTTCAGCGCACCGCGGCGATGGGGATTTTGCGAAATACGGGGGTTCCGATCACGCTGTTTGACCGCTTTTCGGTGAATCCGAATTATGAAGAGCTCTGTGCGGGAACCGCGTTATTCCTCGCAAATGACTGCGATCTGATTCTCGCCTGCGGCGGCGGAAGTGCGATGGATACCGCAAAGTGCATCCGTCTGTTTTCACAGATGCCGCAGGGTGCGGACTATCTGCAGCAGGCTTATCCCGAAGTTTGTGTGCCGCTGATTGCCGTGCCGACCACAGCAGGAACAGGAAGTGAATCCACACGGTTTGCGGTGATTTATCGCGATGGAGAAAAGCAGTCGGTAGACGGCGCACTTGCTTTGCCGTCGGATGTGATTTTAGATGCGTCGTTTCTGTCTACGCTCCCATTCTTTCAGAAAGCCTGCACGATGCTCGACGCGCTCTGTCAGGCGATTGAGTCGTGGTGGTCGGTGCATGCCACGCAAGAGAGCATCGCTCTGGCGGAGCAGGCGATCCGCAGCATCTGCACTGCGATGGACGGCTATCTGAACAACACTGCGGATGGTAATGAAAAAATGCTGATTGCAGCGAATATTGCCGGACAGGCGATTCATCTTACACGCACGACTGCACCGCACGCGATGAGCTATAAGCTGACGAAGTGCTACGGCTTTCCGCACGGGCAGTCCGTTGCGCTGGCGCTGGTGCGCGTGTGGGCGTGGATGATTCAGAATGCCGACGCTTGCGTTGATCCGCGCGGCGCGGACTATCTGTCCGGACAGCTGGATCAGATTGCAGCAGCCCTTGGATGCGATTCGCAGCAAAGTGCTGTGGAGCAGCTCGACCGCCTGGTGCGAAAGCTGGATCTGGTGCAGCCGATTCCGTATCAGAGCGGGGATGCACAGATGCTGGCGCGCGCGGTGA
>SVNN01000064.1 GCA_015066905.1 Ruminococcus sp. | reverse complement strand
TCTTCCGATCTACTGCTCCTGTGGAAAATACACTTTATGGTGACGTCAACCTCGACAACACCGTAAGCGTCAGCGACCTCGTTCTGCTCGCACGCTATGTTGCACAGGACAAGGATATCAGTACCTTCACCGCACAGCAGACGAAGAATGCAGACTGCAACAGCGACGGCGCACTCGGCGCAGACGATGTTTCGTTCATCTCACTCTATCTTGCAGGTATGATGACCAACGAGTAGTTCGTCCCCCGATAAAACCGAATCAAGAGCCGTTTCTGACCACAATCAGAAGCGGCTCATTCTTTTTCAAAAAATGGCGTCGGCATCTTGCAATCAGTGGATATTCGTGCTATAATAAAGTGTATATGTTTCTGGCAGAATACTGTCAGAATCTGCGACAATACGAAATCAGGACGCCGCTGCACAGGCGTCTGAAAAATGCTGGAGGATTACTTATGATTCTGATTGAAATGGAAAACGGAAAACAGATGGAGATTGAGCTTTATCCCGAAATCGCACCGATCTCCTGTGAAAACTTTGAGAAGCTGGTTCGTCAGGGCTTTTATGATGGCCTGACCTTCCACCGCGTGATCCCGGGCTTTATGATCCAGGGCGGATGTCCCGACGGCACCGGCATGGGCGGCCCCGGCTGGCACATCAAGGGCGAGTTTGCAATGAACGGTGTACAGAATGATCTCAAGCACACCCGCGGCGTCCTCTCGATGGCACGTTCCGGTCATCCGGATTCCGCTGGCTCCCAGTTCTTCCTGATGCACGATGACGCACCGCACCTCGACGGTCAGTATGCCGCATTCGGCAAGGTAATCAAGGGACTGGAAGTCATCGACGAGATTGCAGCGGTTGCTACCGACTACAACGACAAGCCCAAGACACCTCAGGTCATCCGCAAGATGACTGTGGTTGAGTAAATTCCACGAGGTGCAGAATGAATACCGACCCCAAAAACAGATTTGACCAGATCGAAAAACTGATCGGAAAAACGCCCCTGCTGGAGCTAAAGCTCCGCTATAAGGGCGAAAAGCGCAAAGTCTACGCAAAGCTCGAATCCTACAACCTCAGCGGAAGCATCAAGGACCGCGTGGCATATTATGTCCTGCGGCACGCCTATGAAACAGGCGGCATCCACCCCGATGACATCATCGTAGAGGCGACAAGCGGAAATACAGGCATTGCCTTTTCCGCTGTGGGACGCTACCTCGGGCACCGCGTAATCATCTTTATGCCCGACTGGATGAGCCGTGAACGTCAGGTTCTGATGAAAAGCTACGGTGCTGAGGTTCGTCTGGTTTCGAAGGATGAAGGCGGATTCTTAGGCTCAATCCAGATGACTGAGGAGCTGGCAATGCAGGGCGGCATTTTCCTCCCCTGCCAGTTCTCAAATGAACTGAACTGTGAAGCGCATTCGCGCACAACCGGCACCGAGATCGTCAATCAGCTTGCCTCAATCGGCAAACGCGCAGACGCGGTGGTTGCAGGCGTCGGCACCGGCGGCACCGTAATGGGCATCGGCAGACGGCTGCGCGAGGCGAATCCCGACTGCAAGATCTATCCGCTGGAGCCGGAAAGCTCTCCGACGCTCTCAACAGGCTTCAAGGTCGGCAGCCACAAGATTCAGGGCATCTCCGACGAGTTTATTCCGCCGATCCTCAAGCTGGATGAAACTGACAGCGTCATCTCTGTGGATGACACCGACTCGATCCTCATCGCGCAGAAGCTTTCACGCGAGCTTGGTCTCGGCGTAGGCATCTCCTCGGGTGCAAATCTCCTCGGCTGTCTGAAGGCCGGCGATCTGCTCGGCCCGGATGCTGTCATCACCACCGTCTTTGCGGATGACAACAAAAAGTATCTTTCCACAGACTACGCCGAACAGCATGAGATGCGCGACAACTACCTTACCAAGGATATTGAACTGCGCGGATACCGCATTATCCGCTGTGAATGATACCCGCACTCGCGGCAGAATGCAGAAAGGCGTGCGGCATACGCACAAACGCTTATGAGACTGTTTTTAATTGACTACGAAAATGTAAATTCAGCCGGACTCGACGGCATCTCCATGCTGACACAGCGCGACCGCGTGATTCTCTTTTACAGTGCGTCCGCCAACACGATCAGCTTTGATGTCTACGATGAACTCATCAACTCCCGCGTTGCCTTTGAGCGGCTGAATCTGAATTCTTCAGGAAAAAATGCGCTGGATTTCCAGCTGGTGACCTACCTCGGCTACCTGATTGCAAAGCAGGAAGCGAAAGAGTATTACATCATCTCCAAGGATACCGGCTACTGTGCGGCACTGGATTTCTGTAAAAAACAATTCGGTGCAAAGGTACAGATGAAACCCTCGATCAAGTCGGCAATTGCCGGCAAGACGCCGATTCCCGTAAAGAAAAAACCGGTTGCGGTACAGCGGCAGCCCAAGTCTGACACCCGTATGATCGGACCGGAGGAGCTGCTCGCACAGATGGATCCGCCTGTACCGAAGGATCTTGCGGCTGAGATCCTCTCCTGTATGAAGGAAAGCCGCACAGAGAGTGAGTTCCACAACGCGCTCCAGAACCAGATCCGCAGTGCGGATACCAAACGCTATTATCACCATCTCAAGCGCTATTTCAAGGCAATCAAGGCAGGAAAATAAGAACGGCCCGACCCCTCGGGCGTAAGGAGGATGCGGATGAAAACGCTGTATATATCCGACCTGGATGGTACCATGCTGGACAAACGTGCCGTATTGACACCACGCGCAAAAGTGATTCTCACTGAACTTCTGCAGGACAATGCTAATATCACCTGTGCTACCGCGCGTTCGCTTGCTTCAGTCGCCCCGATTCTGAACGGACTGAAATTCCAACTTCCCCTTGTGCTGATGAACGGTGTCTGTATTTATGACACCCAGCAGAAAAAATACATACGGCGCGAAACCATTGCGCCCGAGGCGGCAATGCAGATTGCAGCGCTTCTGGACACTTATCAGCTGCCTGCATTTTTATACCGCATTGACGACACAGCAATGGACTGCTATCACCCTAAGCTCTGCACCGAATCTATGACGCAGTTTATGGAAGAACGCAAGGAGCGCTATAATAAACCGTTCATCGAAGTGCCTTCCCTGCGTGATGCGGTGGATGAAAACACCGTATATATCACAATGGTGCGCCGCCGGGAAGAGATTGAACCGTTTTACAATGCAGCAAAGCAGATCCCCGGACTCCAGCTGGCATATTACAAGGACGTTTACAGCGAGGATGACTGGTATCTCGAGATCTGCGGCGAAAACGCATCCAAATTCCACGCAGTGAATTTCCTGCGGGAATACGGCGGATTCGACCAGGTCATCGGATTCGGCGACAATATGAATGATCTTCCCATGTTCGACGCCTGCGATGCATGCTACGCGGTATCCAATGCGCAGAAAGCCGTCCGCGAACGTGCGGACAGCGTGATTGGTTCCAACGAACAGGACGCAGTCCCGACATGGATCTATAACCACTTTTATCACATTATTATTTCGGAAGGAGCAAACTGGCTATGAAAAAGCTCATGCTTGGAAATGACGCTTTTGCACGCGGTCTGTACGAAGGCGGCTGCAAAATTGCATCCAGCTACCCCGGTACACCGTCTACGGAAATTACCGAAGCAATTGCAAAATACGATGAGGTCTACGCGGAGTGGGCGCCGAACGAAAAGGTTGCAATGGAAGTTGCAATCGGTGCATCCATCGCAGGTGCGCGCAGCTTCTGTGCGATGAAGCACGTTGGTCTGAACGTCGCTGCCGATCCGCTTTATACTGCTGCATATACCGGCGTCAACGGCGGTCTGGTCATCGCTGTTGCTGACGACCCCGGTATGCACTCTTCACAGAACGAGCAGGACAGCCGTCATCACGCGATCGCGGCAAAGGTTCCGATGCTCGAACCGTCCGATTCTGCGGAATGCCGCGACTTTGCAAAGCTCGCATACACCATCTCCGAGGAATTTGACGCACCCGTCATCATCCGCACCTCTACCCGTGTTGCACACTCCCAGAGCGCTGTGGAGCTTTGCGACCGTGAGGATAACGGACTGAAGGCATATGAAAAGAATCCCGCCAAGTTCGTCATGATGCCCGCATTTGCAAAGAAGCGTCATGTTGTTGTGGAAGAACGCACCGAAAAGCTGATTGCTTATGCAGAAACCGCTCCGATTAACCGTGTGGAGATGAACGACAGCAAGATCGGCGTCATCACCAGCGGTATCTCCTATCAGTACGCAAAGGAAGCACTCGGCAACACGGTTTCCTACCTCAAGCTCGGCATGGTAAATCCGCTTCCCGCAAAGCTGATCACCGACTTTGCCGCAAAATGTGATACGGTTTATGTGATCGAAGAACTCGACGACATCATCGAGACACACTGCAAAAAGCTTGGCGTGAATGTCATCGGCAAGGAGCTGTTCGGCTTCATCGGCGAGCTGTCACAGAAGATCATCGCTGAAAAGATCCTCGGCAAGACCGCAGAAACCGTTACATATCCCGAAGAACTCCCCATCCGCCCGCCGGTAATGTGCGCAGGATGTCCGCACAGAGGCGTATTCTACGCACTCTCCAAGAACAAGTGTATCGTTTCGGGCGATATCGGATGCTATACACTCGGCGCTGCTGCACCGCTCTGCGCGATGGATTCTACCATCTGCATGGGCGCGTCGATCTCCGGTCTGCACGGCTTTAACAAGGCACGCGGTGCAGAAAGCGAGCAGAAGGCGGTTGCTGTCATCGGCGACTCTACCTTCATGCACAGCGGTATGACCGGTCTGGTGAATATTGCTTACAACGCAACCAACTCCACCGTCATCATCTTAGACAACTCGATCACCGGTATGACCGGTCATCAGCAGAACCCGACCACAGGTAAAAATCTCAAGGGCGATGTTGCTGCAAAGGTCGATCTGGAGACACTCTGCAAGGCGATCGGCATCAACCGCGTCCGCGTGGTAGATCCCTATCACCTCGCTGAAACTGAACAGGCGATTCTCGAAGAACTGAGCATCGAAGAACCGTCCGTCATCATCTCCCGCCGTCCCTGTGCACTGCTCAAGCATGTCAAGCACAAGCCCGCGCTGAAGGTGAATGCGGATCAGTGCAAGTCCTGCAAACTCTGTCTGAAGCTGGGCTGTCCTGCAATCTCTATGCGCGACGGCAAGGCTGTGATCGACCATACCCAGTGCGTCGGCTGCGGCATCTGCATGGAGCAGTGCAAATTCGGCGCGATCTGCGAGTAATCGAGGAGGTAACGTACTATGGAAACGAAATCTATTATGATTGTCGGCGTCGGCGGACAGGGCAGTCTGCTTGCATCCCGCATTCTTGGCACAGTTTTGCTCTCGCAGGGCTATGATGTCAAGGTCAGCGAGGTACACGGCATGTCCCAGCGCGGCGGCTCCGTTGTCACTTATGTCAAATACGGCGAACAGGTCAACTCTCCTGTCGTTACAGAGGGCGAGGCAGATCTGATTGTATCCTTTGAGCTGCTGGAAGCAGCACGCTGGGTATCCTTCCTCAAAAAGGGCGGTCACCTGGTCGTATCCAACCAGCAGCTGGATCCGATGCCCGTCATCACCGGTGCAATGCAGTACCCTGCAAATATCGTGGATACCCTGACCGGGCTCGGTATCGACGTCACTGCAGTGAATGCGCTGGAACTCGCTGAACAGGCTGGAACCGCCAAGGCATCCAACGTGGTTCTGATGGGCGTTCTGTCCAAGAAGATGAGCTTTGATGAACAGGTCTGGATCGACGCACTCACCGCTTGTGTACCCGAAAAATTCCTGGAGCTGAACAAAAAAGCTTTTGCGCTCGGCCGTGAGGTAATTGCATGAATAAAATGGTACAAAGCCTGTGGTACGGCATCGGCAGTTTTCTGCCGGGCATACTGCTGGTTTTCACAGTCGTTGTTGCTTTCATCATGACGCTGATGGGCGATGAATCCATTCCGGTAATCGTCGGACTGCCCTTTGTACTGATCGCATTTCTCGCCGTAGGACTCTGCTGGTTCTACATCATCACGATGATGATCGACGCTGTCAAGCACAGCAAGGGTGGTATGCTGTTCCTTTGGTGTGTTCTGCTTTATATGTGCAATATCTTTGTGTTTCCAATTTATTGGTTTGTTTGCGTTCGTACAAGAACCAATCAATTTTAATTAAAGGAGTGTTTCAAAATGTATTGGAACAAAGAAGTCGAATGCTGCAGTCTGGACGCGCTCCGTGCGCTCCAGAGCTACCGTCTGGCACAGACTGTAAAGCGTGTATATGAAAATGTTCCGCTTTATCGTCAGAGAATGGATGAGCTGGGCGTCAAGCCGGAAGACATCCGCAGTGTGGATGATCTGAAAAAGCTGCCGTTCACCTACAAACAGGATCTGCGTGATACATACCCCTATGGTATGTTTGCGGTTCCGATGAAAGAGATCGTGCGTCTGCACGCATCCAGCGGTACCACCGGCAAGCAGATCGTCGTCGGTTATACCAGAAACGATCTTGATGTCTGGTCAGACTGCTGTGCAAGAGCGCTTACCGCTGCAGGTGCAACCAAGCACGACCTGATGCACGTTTCCTACGGCTACGGTCTGTTCACCGGCGGTCTCGGACTTCACGGCGGTGCAGAAAAGCTCGGCATGACCGTAATTCCTGTTTCGACCGGTAATACTGCACGTCAGATCAATATTCTCCGCGACTTCGGTTCCACCTTTATCTGCTGCACGCCTTCCTACGCGCTCTTCCTCGCTGAAACCATGAAAGAAATGGGCATCGACAAGAGCGAAATCAAGCTCAAGGCCGGTCTGTTCGGCGCAGAGCCGTGGACGGAAGAAATGCGCCGCGAGATCGAGGATAAGCTCGGTCTGAAGGCACTTGACATCTACGGTCTGACCGAGATCATCGGACCCGGTGTAGCATTTGAGTGCGAAGAGCAGAACGGTATGCACATCAACGAAGACCACTTTATCGTAGAAACAATCGATCCTGACACAGGTGAGGTTCTCCCCGAAGGTTCACAGGGCGAAACCGTATTCTCCTGTATCACCAAGGAAGGCTTCCCGCTTCTGCGTTACCGCACACGCGATATCGCAGTTTTAAGCCGCGAGAAGTGCTCCTGCGGCAGAACCTTCATCAAGATGAAAAAGCCTGCAGGCCGTTCGGACGATATGCTCATCATCCGCGGCGTCAACGTATTCCCCTCTCAGGTCGAGAGCGTCCTGCTCCAGCTGGGAAATACCGCACCGTATTATCTCCTGGTCGTTGACCGCGTAAACAATACTGATACACTTGAGATCAAGGTCGAGATCACACCTGAGATGTTCTCTGATACCGTCAAGAGCCTGGAGGATCAGTCCCGTGCAATCAAGCAGGCAGTTGAATCCACACTCGGCATCTCTGCAAAGATCACGCTGGTTGAACCGAAGAGCCTGCCGCGTACCGAAGGCAAGGCAGTCCACGTTCAGGATAACCGCAAACTGCATGACTAAGAAATAAGGAGGTTTTTCTATGTTAATCAAACAGCTTTCCATCTTCTTAGAGAATAAGCCCGGCCGTCTGACTGCCGTCACCCGCAGTCTGAGTGAAGCAGGCATCGACATTCGTGCACTCTCAATTGCTGATACCAAAGACTTCGGCATCGTGCGTCTGATCGTATCCAACCCCGACAAAGCCAAGGAGGCTCTTGCCGAGGCAAACTGCATGATCCGCGTCAATCATGTCATCGCAATCGCTGTGGAGGATCGTCCCGGCGGACTTGCCAATGTACTGGAGATGCTCGTTGAAAACAAGATCGGCGTTGAGTATATGTATTCCTATGTCAGCCGCACTGCAGATACTGCATATGTCATTCTCCGTGCAGATGACAACAAGCGTGCTGAAGCACTGCTTTCTGATCAGGGCGTGAAGCTTCTTTCGCCTGAGGATGTCTACGAAGAGGCATAATCTCTGCCAAATCATCGCCGATTATCCCGCATTTTTATAGTTTGACAAAATTTTTCGCAATGATATACAAAGATTTGTATTTTTTATCTTGACAAAAGATGCCGAAATGATGTATAATATTGTTGTATCGTACAATCGTGCATAATTTTATGCAATTATTTATCTACGGGAGTGAATAAGCATGAGCTTTTTGGACAAAGTAAGCGACGCAGGTAAGGGTGTCAGCGGAAAGGTTCAGAGCTATTCTGAACTGAACAACCTCAGAAGAAAGATTCTTTACGAGGAAGAACGCATTGTCGAGATCTTCGCTGATATCGGCAAGAAGTACTACAAGAATCAGGATGAAGATCCTGCTGTTCTGCGTGCGCTTTGCGATGATATTGACACGCGCCGCCGCAGAATCAAGAAGATGCGCTTTGAACTGAACACACTGCGCGGATATAAGATGTGCCCGAAGTGCGACGCGGAGAACAGCGACAAGTATATGTTCTGCGGTGTCTGCGGTGCGCGTCTGCCTGACGTTGACGACGAGGATCTGACCTCGCTCGAAGAGAACGACTACTACACCGAAAGCAGCAACCAGTTCTTCCACGCTGATTCCAACAGCAATTTCTGATTGCACCAACAAAGCACAGTCTCAAACGGGACTGTGCTTTTTCTTTTTCACCACTTCCCTCCTGCGGCATATAGTACTAACAGCAATTCATATCAGGAGGAGCAAAAGATGGAACATACAGTCAGAATGCATCAGATTCTGCCCGGGCAAAACGGTATTGTCAAAACGGTTTCTGCAGACGAAGAGATGGAACGCCGATTCCTCGACATCGGGCTGATCCCGGGGACAAAAATCTCCTGTGTCGGAAAAAGTCCGGGCGGTGATCCATCCGCCTATCTCATCCGCGGTGCTGTCATCGCGATCCGCGCGGTAAACTGTGCAGAGATTACACTCGCGCTCTGTGGGGAGGATGAGTAAAATGGGACTGACGGCAAACGCGGTCGGATTCGGCGCATATGACACAGGACTGATCATAGAAAAACGAAACCCTGATGACAAAGTCATCGCTCTTGCGGGAAATCCGAATGTGGGAAAAAGCACAATCTTCAATGCGCTGACGGGGATGCACCAGCACACCGGAAACTGGACCGGAAAGACAGTAACTGCCGCACAGGGGTATTGCTCGACTGAAGCGCACGGCTATGTGCTGGTGGATATCCCCGGTACATACTCGCTCCTGGCTCACTCCGCAGAGGAAGAGGTCGCGCGGAATTTCATCTGCTTCGGAAAGCCGGACGCAGTCATCGTCGTATGTGATGCAACCTGTCTGGAGCGGAATCTGAATCTGGTACTGCAGACTATGGAGATAGCAGATCGCGTAATTGTCTGTGTAAATCTTATGGACGAGGCAAAGCGCAAGGGAATCTCTCCCGATCTATCTGCATTGTCAGAAGCACTCGGCGTCCCTGTGGTTGGAACAACAGCGCAGGATAAAAAAACGCTGCTTCATCTGCTCGGTACGCTGGATCAGACAATAGACCAACCGCGCTGTCGCAAAGAACCGCCTGTTCGCTATCCACAAGCGATCGAAGAAAGTATTGCACTGGTGGAATCAGCACTGAATCAGTCGGTTGCAAAACAGATCAACCCTAGATGGCTGAGCCTGAAGCTCCTGGAGCATGACAGCACATTGCTTTGTGAAGCAGAGCGTTTTCTCGGTACAGCAGTTGAAGATGAAGAACACGTCCGCGCAATGCTCCGCACGGCACAGATGCATCTGACAATTCACGGTATCGGCACCACACAGCTGAAGCAGCACACAGTGCCTGCAATCGTGCAGACTGCAGAACAACTGGCTGAGCGCACAATCACATATCAGCGACACGATTACAACCGCACCGATCGCCGCATTGACCGCATTCTCACCAGCAAGGCGACGGGGTATCCGTTGATGCTGCTTCTTTTGCTCGGTGTGTTCTGGATCACGATTGCAGGCGCGAATTATCCCTCCCAGCTGCTCTCAGATCTACTCTTTGGCGTTCAGGATCTGTTGTCGGAACAGTTTATACAATGGGGCGCCCCCACGCTGCTCCATGATGTGCTGATACGCGGTGTGTACCGTGTTCTTGCATGGGTCGTCTCTGTGATGCTGCCGCCGATGGCGATCTTTTTCCCCCTGTTCACCCTGCTCGAAGACGCAGGCTATCTGCCGCGTGTGGCATATAATCTCGACAAACCGTTTCATCGTTGCAAAGCCTGCGGCAAACAGTCGCTGACAATGGCGATGGGCTTCGGCTGCAACGCGGCAGGCGTAACAGGCTGTCGCATCATTGATTCGCCCCGTGAACGTCTGCTCGCCATTCTGACCAACAGCTTTGTCCCCTGCAACGGACGCTTCCCGACAATCCTTGCGATTATCACGATGTTCTTTATCGGCACAGAAGGCGGTCTTTGTGCCTCATTCAGCTCGGCACTGTTTCTCACTCTGGTCATCCTGCTTGGAATTGCAATGACCTTTGCCGCAACAAGACTGCTCTCAGCAACGGTACTCAAAGGTGTACCGTCCGCCTATACGCTGGAACTCCCCTCCTATCGCAAACCACAGATCGGTAAGGTACTGATCCGCTCTCTGCTCGACCGTACACTCTTTGTACTGGGACGTGCGGCAATGATCGCCATTCCGGCAGGACTCATTATCTGGCTGTCCGCCAATATCACCATCTCCGGTACCAGCCTGCTCTCGCACTGCGCCGCGTTTCTGGATCCGTTCGCACAGCTGATGGGACTCGACGGCATGATTCTGATGGCATTTCTGCTTGGTCTGCCTGCGAATGAGATTGTTGTACCGATTCTTCTGATGGGCTATCTTGCGCAGGGAGAACTGATTGAAATGGATTCGCTTTCGCAGATGCGGCAGCTGCTTGTTGAAAACGGCTGGACACAAACAACAGCAATCTGTATGATTCTGTTTTCGCTGATGCACTGGCCCTGTTCCACCACACTGATGACAATCAGAAAAGAAACAGGCAGCTGGAAATGGACGCTGCTCTCCCTCGCTCTTCCCACAATATTCGGCATATTCGGCTGTATGCTCATCAACGCTGCGGCGCATTTATTTCTTTGATACGCTCTTTCTTTGTGACAAAAAATATGATATAATAGATGTCACAAAGGAGGGTTTAGCATGAAACTGATCCATTTATCCGATCTGCATCTCGGAAAGCGCGTGAATGGCTTTTCGATGATCGAAGAACAGGAGCATATACTCAACGAGATTCTGCATATCGTCAAGGAAGAACAGCCCGACGGAATCCTGATTGCGGGGGACGTATACGACAAATCCGTCCCCTCCGCCGAGGCTGTCACGCTGTTTGATCACTTTCTCGCCGCGCTGTCAGAGCTGAAGCAAAAGGCATTCATCATCAGCGGCAACCACGACGGCGCAGAACGTCTTGCATTCGGCGCATCGCTGATGCAGCACAGCGGAATC
>SVNN01000063.1 GCA_015066905.1 Ruminococcus sp. | reverse complement strand
GTCCGCTTCGAGGAGCGCCATTCTGACCTCGCTCATTGCTTCCTTGACATCGGACTCGGTCAGCTTTCCGCGGGATTTCAGTTTTTTGAAAACGTGATTCAGTTTGTCGGACAATCCTTCAAATGCCATGATTCATATCCCGCCTTTCTATTATAATAGGTATCTCATTCTGTATAAAGTCTGACAGCGTGTCTGCATTCGTCCACTGCTTGTCGGATCTCCTGCTTTTCGGTTTCGGAAAGTCCGGATCCCGCAAGCGTGGAGGAAAGCCGGTCGAGGGAATCGTTGCAGCGTCCCAGACGGCTCAGAAATCCAAGCTTTTCTTCCAGCTGTGTGAGCAGCTGTTCGCCGCGCTTGATGAGGTCGCGCACGGCCTGCCGTGAGATCCCGTCGCCTGCGGCAATCTCCGCGAGGGAAAGATCCTCAAAGTAGTAAAGCTCCAGCGTTTTACGCTGTTTTTCTGTAAGCATCACACCGTAGAGGTCAAGCAGCAGTGCATAACTCAGATTTTTCGCCATTTTTGCATCTGCCTCCCCTGTGTGTAAAGTAGAATGCCTTTACAGTATACCGCATTTGCCGCGCAAAGTCAATCACATCAAAAATTTTTGTGAATTTTCACAAACAAAAACGTGATAATTTTTGCCTACTGTACAGAGTGTATAAACTTTTCGTCGAAATTTATCTATTCTACTCGCAGTATTCAATTAAAATTTACAGATTCGCTATTGAACAAAAAAGGAAAATCGGGTATAATATAGGTTAGTTTACAAACGGTCACCGGCGCGGCCGTCCATCAATTTCTTGAAGCGTCGGAGAAATGGGGCAAAGCAAATGGCAAAACAGTATTCCATCGAATCGATTAAACAGGACTTCATCAACCGTCTGGAGTCGCAGTTCAACGTATCTCCCGATGAAGCATCTGACAAGCAGGTATATCAGGCACTGTCCGCAATCGTTGTGGATCTGCTGCGCGCAAAGCGTCAGAAGTTCATCAACAAGGCATACTCCGACGGCAAGAAACAGGTTTATTACCTCTCTATGGAATTTCTGATGGGGCGTTCTCTCAAGACTTCTCTTTACAACCTTGAGATGGTGGATGATATTGCAAAGATGCTCAAGTCTTACGACATCAATCTTGAAAAGATTTATGAATATGAGCCGGACGCAGGTCTGGGCAACGGCGGTCTGGGCAGACTCGCAGCTTGCTATATGGACGCGCTGGCAACACAGGCACATCCTGCAATGGGCTACTCCATCTGCTACGAGTACGGCATCTTCAAGCAGAAGCTCGAAGACGGCTGGCAGACCGAGCTTCCCGACAACTGGCTGCCGGGCGGTTCTGTCTGGCTGGATCCCCGTCCTGAGATGGCGATTGACGTTCACTTCGAGGGCGACCTGCAGGAATACTGGGATAACCAGTATCACCACATCTCTCACGTAAACTACAACACTGTCTGCGCGATCCCGTATGATATGTATGTATCCGGCTACGGCAGCGAGGGTGTATCCGTTCTCCGTCTGTGGAGCGCAAAGGCACCCAGCTTCGATATGCAGATGTTCAACCAGGGCGACTACGCCAAGGCGCTCGGACAGAACTCAATTGCAAACGCAATCTCCAAGGTGCTGTACCCGAACGACAATCACCTCGAGGGCAAGAGCCTTCGTCTGCGTCAGCAGTATTTCCTCTGTGCGGCATCCGTCGGCGATATCGTCAACAACCACATGAGCGTATACGGCACGCTTGACAACCTGCATGAGAAGGTTGCGATTCACATCAACGATACCCATCCGACGCTGGCGATCCCGGAGCTGATGCGTATTCTCCTGGATGACTGCGGCTACGCATGGGATAAGGCCTGGCACATCGTATCCAACACCTTCGCTTACACCAACCACACCGTTATGGCTGAGGCGCTGGAGAAGTGGGATGTCAACCTTGTCAAGCACGTAATTCCGCGTGTATTCTCCATTATTGTAGAGATCAACAACCGCTACTGCCAGTCCCTGATGGACCGCAACGGCGGCAACAGCGCAAAGACCACCTCGATGTCTATCATCAAGGACAATCAGATTCACATGGCGACCCTCTGCGTTGCAGCATCCCACAGCGTCAACGGCGTTTCCAAGCTGCACTCTGAGATCATCAAACAGTCTGTGTTCAATAACGAATATACCGATACACCCAGAAAGTTCAAGAACGTTACCAACGGTATTGCATACCGCCGCTGGCTGTATCAGTCCAACCCCGGTCTGACCAGCTTCCTGAAGAAGAAGATCGGTCCGAAGTTCTTGAAGGACGGCGCCGAGCTGAAGAAGCTGTGTGTATTTGAAGACGACAAGGCAGTGCTTGAAGAGCTGATCAAGATCAAGCGCGAAAACAAGGAGCGTTTCTGCAACTATGTTGCACAGAACAGCAAGATTATGATCAACCCCGACAGCATCTTTGACGTACAGGTCAAGCGTCTGCACGAATATAAGCGTCAGCACCTCAACGTGATGAACATTCTCGCAGAATATAACTACCTGCTCGAGAATCCGAATGCCGACTTCACCCCCAAGACCTATATCTTCGCGGCAAAGGCGGCTCCGGGCTACTACCTCGCAAAGCAGATCATCAAGCTGATCTGGGCAATTTCTGAGGAGATCAGAAAGAACCCGAAGATTTCTGAGAAGCTGTCGGTTTACTTCCTTGAGGATTACCGCGTGACCCTGTCTGAGCTGCTGATGCCCGCAAGTGACATCTCCGAGCAGATCTCCCTGGCAGGCACAGAGGCATCCGGCACCGGCAACATGAAGCTGATGCTCAACGGTGCGATCACCCTCGGCACGCTCGATGGCGCAAACGTGGAGATCCGTGACGCAGTCGGTGATGAGAACATCATCATCTTCGGTATGAAGACCGACGAGGTGAATGCGCTCAAGCAGAACGGCTACAATCCTGCGCAGTATGCAGCAAATGATCCTGTAATCACTGCCTGCCTCAACAGAATGTACGGCGGAATCAACGGCTGCACCTTCAACGATGTTGCAAACTCCCTCAAGGAGCGCGATCCCTACATGGTGCTCGCAGACTTCGATTCCTACCGCAAGGCACAGCAGTTCTCCTCTGAGTGCTACAACGATCAGATGCGCTGGGCAAAGATGTCCCTCAACAACATCGCAGGCGCAGGCGTATTCTCTGCAGACCGTGCAGTCAACGACTACGCAAGAGATATCTGGGGACTTTAATTCCGGTCCCATTACCGTAGAAATAAGGAGCTGATGCATCAATGGAACGAATGTACAACAGCTGGAACAAGCGGTATAAAAGCAAATTCGGCGCGATCAAGCGCAACGAGCCCTGCACCTTTACTCTGCGGATTCCCGACCATATCAAGCTGGACGGGAATCCGATTATGGTGCTGTTCCGCACAGGCTTCAAGGAACGCTTTATCAGCATGAATTCCGTAGAAAAGGAGAAGGACTGCACCGCATATTCCGCCACCTATTCCGCGAAATATTCGGGCGTACACTACTACTACTTCTCCTATATCAGCGGCGGCGTGCGCTATTTTGTCAAGCGCGGCACAGCGGATCAGTGCGCGATCAATGACGGCGGACTTTATCAGCTGACGATCTATGACGACGACTTTGAGACCCCGAAGTGGATTCAGGGCGGCGTGATGTATCAGATCTTCCCTGACCGCTTTTTCAAGAGCGGCGTGGAGCATGAAGGCGTACCGACCGACCGCGTGATGCGTGAGGACTGGGGCGGTACACCCTACTACAAGCCGGATGAAAACGGGCACGTCTGGAACAATGACTACTTCGGCGGCGATCTGGACGGCATCCGCCAGAAGCTTTCCTATCTCAAGAGCCTCGGTGTGACCTGTATCTACCTGAACCCGATTTTCGAGTCGCATGAAAACCACCGTTATAATACGGCAAATTACCGCAATGTCGATCCGATGCTCGGCACAAACAAGGACTTTTCCCGTCTTTGTGCAGAGGCGCGGAAGATGGGAATGGCAGTAATTTTAGACGGTGTATTCTCTCACACAGGCGCGGACAGCATCTACTTCAACAAATTCAACCGGTATGATTCCGTGGGTGCATATAATTCCAAGGAAAGTCCCTACTACCCGTGGTACAGCTTCACGGATTATCCGAACGGCTATGAAGCTTGGTGGGGAATTGACACGCTGCCGAATGTCAACGAGAACAATCCCGAATATACAGAATATATCTGCGGCGAGGACGGCGTAATCGACTCCTGGCTGAAACAGGGCGCGTCCGGATTCCGTCTGGATGTTGCCGACGAGCTGCCGGATCAGTTTTTAGAGAATCTGCGCAAGGCAGTCAAAAATGAAAACCCGAACAATCTCCTCATCGGCGAGGTGTGGGAGGATGCTTCCAACAAGGAGGCATACGGCGTTCTGCGCCGCTACCTCCTCGGCTCTCAGCTGGACTCCGTCATGAACTATCCGTTCCGTTCGGCAATTCTCGACTATGTCCGCGGCGGAAGTCCGTTCGATTTCCGTAACCGCATTATGACCATTCTGGAGAATTACCCCAAGCCTGCGATCGACGTGATGATGAACTTCGTTTCCACCCACGACGTGGAACGTGCGATCAACATTCTCGGCGGTGAAAGCTGCGAGGGGAAATCCAAGGACTGGATGGCGGAAAAGTGGCTGACAGAGGACGAATACAGACGCGGCAAGAATCTGCTGAAATGCGCGATGGTGCTGCAGTTCTTCCTGCCGGGCGTGCCGAGTATCTACTACGGCGATGAGGCAGGTATGCAGGGATATAAGGATCCCTTCAACCGCCGCTGCTATCCGTGGGGAAATGAGGATCACGAGCTGATTGACTTCACCGCAGGTCTTTCTGCAATCCGCAAGAGCACCAAGGTGTTCCACGACGGAAAACTGAAGTTCCTCATGATTGACGATGACGTCATTTTGTTTGCACGTTACCGTACAACCAGTAATAAGGCGATGATCATTGGTCTGAACCGCTCAGCTGAGCCGAAAAAAATCAACATCGCGACTGACATCACAGAACAGTACAGCATCACCCGTTGCGACCGCGGTGAATACGACGGCGGCAAAGAGATTACAATTGCGCCGTATGATTACATCGCCGTAAAGGTAGAATATTGATCTCAAAAATTTTTCTGTGCAGATGCAAAAAAATGCTTGACAAATCCTGCGCAATGTGGTATAATATCATTCGTTGGGTACGCAGTCGTGTGCCCACGATAGGGGTATAGCTCAGTTGGTAGAGCAGCGGTCTCCAAAACCGCGTGTCGTGAGTTCGAATCTTACTGCCCCTGCCATACCAAGCAGGTTACGATTTTCGTTTCGTAACCTGCTTTTTTATTTTCCTCTCGAACGACATGATAAAGGAACCCGGATCAACTGTATGAATCCAGACTGCAGTTGTGCATTAGATTTTCTGAGCGTGATAAGAAACGGATATCGCATTCGGGATATCCGTTTCTTTTTTGAAGGATAAGGGAGGATGTATGATTTTCAGAGTACCGTCCTATTACGAAAAATTCCGCTGCACTGCCGCAGCGTGTAAGGACAATTGTTGCATTGGCTGGGAGATTGATATTGACGCGCAGACACAGGCATATTACGACAGCGTCGGTGGTGCATTCGGTGCACGTCTGCGTGAAAATATCACTGACGGCGCGTTCCGCTTGGGCGAACAGGAGCGTTGTCCGTTTTTGAATCAGAACAATCTCTGTGATATTTATACGGAGCTGGGGGAGGCGCATCTGTGTCAGATCTGCACCGATCACCCCAGATATTTCGCATGGTTCGATGGCGTCAAGGAGGGCGGTGTCGGGCTTTGCTGTGAGGCGGCGGCACAGCTGATTCTGAATCAGACCGCGCCGTTTTCGGTGATCGAAACCGAAATTCCGCGTGAATCCTGCGAAGAATATTCAGACTTACTGTTTGACTGTCTGATTGGCGCGAGAGAACAAATGTTCGCTTATCTGCAAAACGATCAGCTCCCCCTCGGACAGCAGCTTTGCGATGTGCTGGCCTTTGCGCGCACGCTCCAGAAACAGGCGGATCATCAGGTGTATTCCGTTCCGTCAATTTGCGCGGCACCGTGTTCAGAGCCTGCCGCGTTTTCGGCATTGCTTTCGTTTTTCACTACATTAGAGCCGCTGGATCCTGCGTGGCAGATGCAGCTGTGCGAGCAGATCACACAGCGGGAGCGTGTGAGCAAAAATATGGAGGACTTCCTCCGCGAAAATCCGGATGTGCCGCGATATCTGCGGAATATCGCGCTCTATTTTCTGTGGCGGCACTTCCTTGGCGGCGTGTTTGAGGAGGAGTTTTACTCGCGCGTGTTCCTTGCCTGCGCCTGTGTTTCCGTGATCGGCTATCAGCTGATCTGTCACTGGCTGGAAACAGGAGCGCTTACTTGTGAAGACTGCGCGGAGATTGCAAAGAATCTCTCGAAGGAAGTAGAATACAGCGAGGAGAATGTAAATGCGCTTGCGGATTTCGCCTATGAATTTTTCGGCGCATAAGAAAAAGGTCTGTGGTTTTGACACAGACCTTTTTAATATCTTTATTGATCGCCGTGATTCACCTGCGGCTCCAGATTCGGCTCTGGCTCTTCGGCAAATTCTGCGGCGAGCAGTGCCTCCTGACGGGCGAGCGCACGCTGTTCATTCAGCGCACGGAGCTGTTCTTCCGCCGTTTCAAAGCTGTAATCGCGCGCAAGGACATCCATACTGATCAGTCGGATTGCAAGATAGCGGTTGTCGTGCGGCGCGACCTTGAGTTCCTTTCTCTTGAAGACCTTGGATACCTTGAAGCTGATCTCAATCTTTCCGTCGCGCGGGATCATCGACTTCGGCACGTCCATATAAACGGTTTTGAGTCCGCGGTTATATACTTCACGGTAGTCCATCTTCTTTCCGTTCAGATAGGTCTTTGCGAAGAAGTGATACTGCTTATAGCGCAGATAGGGGCGGAACTGCACCTGAATTGCGAGATCCTTGGTGTTGTCGGGTACAAAGAAACTGAAATGTCCCTTCTTGCGGACGATCCATCTTCCGTCGGGCTTCGGCATCTCAATCGCGTATGTATTGAGATCCGGATAGCGTGCAAAATCTACAAACGTGCCGACGGGCATATGGTAGAGCGTTTTGGTGTCATGTTTCGTGCTGATGAGATATTGATAGAACCGTTCGCGGAAATTGTTGTTATAGTAGAAGAAGCGGTCGCGCTTTTTCTTTTCCTCCGCGCTGAATGCGAAATTGTTTTTGAAATATCCGCCGAGCATGTCCACACATTCCTCGACCGAATCCACCACGTTGAAGATGTAATCTTCTTTGCCGAGATACGGCGTGGGAAGGTCTGTCTTATGGTGATGGGCGATACAATCCTCTGCGTCGGGGATATTGAGGAAGATGACGGGCTTGTGCTGGAACCACATCTCAAAGCACATCGAGGAGTAGTCGGTGATCAGCAGTGCGGAATTTTTCTTTGCGTCTGCAATTTCTTCATCCGTGAGAATTTCGATCCCCTCTAAAATATCGGGACCGCAGACCTGCAGTACCGTGTGGTGGAGCGCAACCTTAACGGTATATCCGTTTTCTTCGATCAGGCGGTTGAACTCGTGATTGCGGAGCAGGGAGAGAATGGTTCTGACGTAGACCGTGTCCTGAATGTCTTCAATATTCCGCAGATAGCGGCGGTGTGTGAAGTAGATGAAGATGCTCTTTTGTGAGGTTGCGTTGTCCGCGGAGAGCAGATCCCAGCGGAACAGACCATTTTTCACGAGATTCTTTTCTTCGTAGCAGCCGCGTTCGATGAACAGATTGCGTTCAAACTCATTGCTGATCATAATCTTATCAAACAAAAATGAGCTGTATGACGCCTGCGAGATGAAGTCATCCTTAAAGAAATTCACGCCGTGCTGGGTGAAGAAGGAGTAGACGTAGGGGCTGCGCTTTACCGCGTCGGTGATGCCGATATTCAGCGCGTGCAGCACCTGAAATCCACCGCAGATGAACTTTGTGGTTTTCATCAGATCGCGCAGACGGAACGAAAACTTCACCAGATTTTCCGCAGAGTAGGGGATGATGTTGTCGCCGTATTTCTCCTTGATTTCCGGATATGCCGCGCAATGCTCGTTGATGATATAGTAGGGAATGAAATGCTCGTTCTTCTGTTCGTAGAGATATTGAAACAAAGCAAACTCGTCCTGCGGCGAGGTGTCTGCTTCCAGAATAAAGTCACAGGTGATGACCTTGTTACGCTCGTTGTTTTCCTGCATCGCATTGACCATCGCGTGCGTGATCACCCATCTGTAAACGTAATCGACTTTCGAGAAGATGAAATTCTTCACTCGACCAAACATAACTCCGTCCCTTTCAATCAGCGCGGAACCCCGCGCACAGAATTTTCATGCTTAAAACAAAACATCGCAGAAACCGCGTACTGAATTAGTATAGCACAAACGGCGCATATTTGCAAGGGTTTCGCCAAAACAAAAATCCCCGATCCGTCCGGACAGGTACGAATCGGGGTGCGTGTGCGGATCAGCTTTCGATCTGTCTGCCGAGAAACTGTGCTGCTGCGGTGATCAGAGAGGTCTGCAGTTCAGTCGGCTCCTTGGCGTCGCCTAAGAATGCGACTGCACCTGTGACATCGCCCGCAGAAAGGATCGGCTGGCAGGCGATTGCCGGCTTGTCGATGCCCTCCACCGCATACAGCGTCTGTCCGTCCGGTTTTGCCATATGGGCGGTACGGTGCTCCATCAGCTCCTCCAGCGCGTTGGATACTCTGCGCTCGCTGAATTCCTTCTTCGCCACGCCCGAGGTTGCCACAACGTGATCGCGGTCAAACACGACCACGGGACAGCCGGCAAGCTTGTTCATAATCTCCGCTACCTGCGCCGCGTTTTCGCTGATCTCGCTGATTGCGGAATATTTCTTGAAGATTACTTCTCCGTCGTTGCTTGTATAGATTTCAAGGGGGTCGCCGTCACTGATAACGTTGACACTGAGAAGATCGCCCTTGCTGTTTTGGATCCGGGCGATGTTCGGCGTATATTCGGGATTCTCAGTGCCTTGCTTAAAATTTGCGGCATCCTCCTGCTGTGCCATTGCAATGCCGCACTGCAGCAGCTTATCGATGTCAGGCTTGAGGAAAATCTCTACGCGGTCGGTATACACCATGATCTTCTGGATGATGAAGTCGATGTCGCTCTTGGTGAGGGTGTTCTTGTTCAGGATGTTGTCAAACACTTCCAGCACTGTTTTGGCTGTGCGGTTTACACGGATGATGGTGTTCTGGCTGTCCGCCGCCATTTGCAATTGGTTCCGCAGTCCCTCGATCCGCAGTGTCAGGTCGTCGATCTGTTCGGCATAAATTTCCTCCAGAATCTCTGCACGTTCGGGATGCTTCATGAGATCTCTTGCCTGCTGTCTGGTGAGGAGCTTGATCTCCGTCCGCGCATCTTCAATCTGCTGTTCCAGCGTTTCGATCACGGATTTGCTTGTTTTCGTTTCCGTTTTCTCCTTTGAGATGGATTCCTGCAGCTGTCCGATCATCTCTGCTGCATGGTCGCGCACGGTTCGCAGGTAATTTTTCAGCAGCTCGTCCAGCATATCCACTCTCGTGTGGTGGGAGGTGCATCCCTTGGTACCGCGCTTGTGATAGGTGCCGCAGGTGTAGGCGGGCGCAAGGTTGCTCCGGCTCATCGAGAACATGGGCGATCCGCAGTCACCGCAGAACAGGTAGCCTGAATATACATTCTCGAACTTCCGCACGCCTCTGTAATGGGCGGTGCTTCTGTGTTTCAGCTGTTCCTGTGCCTGTGCGAATACGCGTTCCTCAACAATTGCAGTATGATTTTTCTCAAATACGATATGGTCGGTTTCATGCTGACGCTGTTCACTGCCATTGATTTTCTTCCGCTTATACTTGCCCTGGCGGAGCGTGCCGATATAAAAATCATTCTGTAAAATCTCGCTGATGGTGATGATACTCCATTCACGTTTGACTTTCAGTTTGCATGCTTCGCCGTTTTGTTCGCGGCGCATCTTCTCTGCCATACGCGGTGTAGGAATGTGCTGATCGGTCAGGTGATTGGCGATTTTCTTATAGCCCCAGCCCGCGTTGTACAGGCGGAAAATTTCACGCACCACCTCTGCCGCAGGCTCGTCCACCTCAAACTGCATGGTCTTGTGATTTGTCATGACATAGCCGTAGGGGACAGCGCAGATCCACCGTCCCTCCTCCTGTCTGCGTTTGATGACGGATTTGACCTTTTTGGACGTATCCGTGACGGGCATTTCGTTGATCAGGAAGCGGAACTGGATCGCAGTCCAGTCGTCATAAGTCGGGTAGTCGATGCTGTCGCCGATGGAGATGATCCGCATGCCTGCATCGCGCAAGTCCTCCAGCTCCACAAGCCCCTTGCTGTTGCGGCGGGAGAAGCGGGAAAAATCCTTGACGATGAGGATGTCATATTCCTTCATCAGCATCTTTTTCCGCAGCGCCTGATATCCCTCACGCTGTTCAAAGGTGTAGCCGCTTCGGTCACGGTCTTCGTAAAAATCCAGTGTGCAGTCGGGGAATTTCCGTTTTACAAAATCCGCAATCATAGACTTCTGGTTCTCGATTGATGTGTTGTCCCTGTCCAGCTCCTCGTCCACCGAGATACGGCAGTAGCCCGCAATGCTGTAAGCAATGTGCATAGGTTCTCCTTTCCCATTTTAAATGTGATTCATCTTGCTGTAAGTTGGATTCGTTATGATTGTAGCATATTCCGAGGTTTCACATCAACATATAAATGTTGGAAACTATGTATCGGTGCGGTGTCCGCACCGTGAGATCAAAGGCGCAGGTTGGCTTTGAGCAGACCGTCCGTGCAGGCAAACAGGTCGGCATTCCCCGAACGGAACACCGCAACCTTGTAGTGCTTTTTGTGATAATCCTTTGCGGCATTCCGGACACAAGCATCCGTACCTGCATCCTGCTGCTCCTGTCGGTTCAGCCAGATTTCCACCATGCGCTCGTCATCTCTGACGTAAATTTCCAATTCAGCAACATCTCCTTTGCTGTAAGCCTTGACGTCTTGTCGGGTTTGTATGCATGTTTGCGCCCTCCTTTCTGGGTTTTATTCATCAACAAGGATATCATATTTCCGCTCAGAATAGAATCATCAATGGACATAAATTCAGCGCTTAGGATTTGTGCAGGTTCAATCATTCCATCTTCATGCCAAGGGATTCTTTTTTTCGGATCTCTTCCGCCAGAATCTTACTGTCACTGTGCCGTTCGATGTCCTCATCTTCCTCTGACTCGTCAATTATCGAAGCCATATCTGCAATACCAGAGACAAGATCAACAGCACCGACTGCGAAATCACAATCGCCCTGAGCGTTTTCAATTGCGTTTTGTGCTTCCATTCTTCTAAGCTTTTCAGCTTGGAGCAATATTCTTCGCTCAGTTTCCCAGCCTGTAACGACAGCTTCTCCGACTGACTGATTAAGCTTGTCAGGGAGTTCGTTGTCTGCTCCGCTGTCGTTTGCTGAATGTGTCTGCATTCTGCTTTCACCTGATTGAAAATTACCTGCTGATTTTCCAAGTGATAATTCATCTGCTCCGCAGTCATAGCCTGGCTTGCTTTCTCGCTGACCTGTTCTATCGCTTGGGTGAGTAACGTAAGCTGAGCGATCACTGCTCTCCAGTTGCTGTCGAGAACGAATGTCGCCTGCGGTGTGTTCATCGCTTCTTCCAGATTTGATTTCGAAGCCGATTTCATCTGCTCTAATTTTGAATTCATTACACATCATCTCCTTGCTGTATCTTGATTCGTGCAGTCTGTTGTCACGGCATCGTTTACCATTGGGACAGGTGTAGGTGATATATTTTCGAGAGCCCTCCCACCT
>SVNN01000062.1 GCA_015066905.1 Ruminococcus sp. | reverse complement strand
GTCGGACTGATGCTCGCAGCAGGTGCAGGCATCACTGTTCTCGCACGCAAGCTGAAGAAGGGAGCGCAGAATGGCTGAGCAGACTCATAACAGATGGCAGAAAGCGGCAGTCGTGCTTGCCCCTGTCCTGATGCTTCTGTTCTGCGGTGCTCTGTTGGTTCTCTGCGCGATCAAGCCCTATGAAAAACTGACGACCTATCTCAACATCGTTTTCATGGACACACAAAAAATCCAGGATCCCAACGCAGGACTGATCATCAAGGACAAGGACATCAACACGGATTATCAGGGCAATACCTCCGCAGAAGGCTCTGTCATCTACCCGTCCTTCGGCGAACAGTATGCCGTACTCAAAAGCGAAGCAATCTCCCTCAATGTCCCCGTGTACTGGGGGTCTAATGCAACCCTGCTGAAAAAAGGCGCCTGCCAGCCGTCCGGATCTTCTCTGGTCGGTGCACAGGGCAATGCGGTCATTGACGCGCACGTCAACACCTTTTTCGCCGATCTTGCAAAACTAAAACCCGGAGACACTGTGGAAGCATATACCGACTACGGCACCTTTACCTACACCGTAAAAGAGATTGTTTACTTTGATAAAAACGATAAGACCTATGTACTCCCTTTGAAAACAGGTGAGCGTCTTACACTTTATACCTGCGTAGCAGATGTGCTCGGCTCCTCCTCGGAACGAGTTGCAGTACTTTGCGATGTAACTGACAAGCAGTTCTATGAAACTCCGCAGAGCGAGGGAGGCGAGACAGAATGATCGGAAACAAGCATTTTCTCCCGAACTGTCTGCTCAGTACCCTGCTGGTACTGCTTCTTCTGGCGACAGAGATCACCTGTTTCGTGCGCCTGTTCGCGCTGAACGATCAGACCTATCTCACCATCATGGAAGAGCAAAATATCTCCGCCCGTGTGCAGGACAGCCTGACGGAATATTTCACCACGCAGGAATCCACCACAAGTATTCCCGCGGATGTATATCTCAGTACGATCACCGACGAGGAAATTCATGACGCAATCTGTGCGAATATCACAAATGCGTTCGATTATCTCTTCGGCAGAACCGATTCTCTCAAAACGGAAATGGACTTCACTGAACTGGAACAGAACGTAGAGCAATTCTTTTCGGACTATGCCGCATCTATCGACTATGAAAAGGACGAGACATATGATAAAAAAGTAAAGGCAACCATCTCTGTGGCGGAAAAGGAGATCCTCGCCCAGGCTGACGTATTCAAATTCCAGACGCTGAATCAGGCAGGACTCTTCAAGACCGCACGCCGTCTGATTCCTTATCTGGACACTGCAACGATCGGCTGTGTGGTACTCAGTATACTGCTTTGCCTGATCCTTTTACTGATCAACCGCAAAGCCCCCCGCGTACTCCTGTACTGGTACGGCTGTGCGCTGACAGTTTCCTCTGTGCTCCCGCTGATCCCGCTGATTTACATAAAGGCAACCGATTATTTCTCTGCCTTCGTCATCAAATCGGCGCGAATCTATGCCGCTGTGACCGGCTCACTCAACAAGCTGACAAACGGTATGCTCCTGATGTTCGTGATTTCTCTCGTAATCGGCGTGATCCTGATCAATGTCTATGCGATCACTGCTGCTGCAAGCAAAAAAGCGGATCAGACAAACACCGAAGAGCCTGCGGAATAAATTTTGTAGAATTTGCAGTAAACTCCTTGCAAATCTCCAGAAAATATGGTATTATATAAACAAGGCAAAATGCCAAACCGAAAAGGAGTTGTATCACAAATGGACATCAAAGCAAAAATTGAAGAAATCGTTTCCAAGGTCAAGAGCGATCCGGATTTTGCCAAGGACTTCAAGGCAAACCCCGTATCTGCTGTAGAAAAGGTAATCGGTGTTGATCTCCCCGATGATACTGTCAACAAGGTAATCGACGGTGTAAAAGCAAAGATCTCTGTTGATGACATCGGTGACAAGATCGGCGGACTGCTCGGCGGACTGAAGGATAAATTCTGATCAAAAAACCGGACTGTATTGATTTACAGTCCGGTTTTTTATATTTCTGATATGCACCAAAAGGACGATCAGCCCTGCGCCCCAAGCATCGCATTTGCGTAATCCTTGAGGATCAGCACTGCGTCATCTGTGTTTACAGCGCCGTCGATGTTATAATCCGCGCAAAGCAGAATCGCAGGATCCAGATCAGGCATCCTTCCGACGAGCGTTGCGGAATAAATCTGAAGCACCTTGGTAGCATCGTTTGCATTCACAACCGATACACCGCCGCCGAGCGTGGTGCCGTGTACAAACTCCGTCCTGATACCAACCGCATAGGCATCGCCGAAGGCCTGCAGATACGGATAAAAGGCAATGATCTCGCCGTTTTCATCCAGCTCAGTACGAATATCCCAGACAGAGTCATAATCCAGTTCATCCATATAAAAACGTGCAGATACACCAATCATCTCATAACTGGTCAGCGATGCACAGTCCGCTTCAACAGTGGATTCATTCTGACCGATACCGCTCTCGCACATGCTCGTATCCAGATTATAACTGCATCCGCTGATGGTTGCTTTTGCACCGCTGTTCGCACCGCAAACTGCACCAACAACCGTATGATCCGCGGTGACAGCGCCGATATTGAAGCAGTTTACCACCTTGGCATTCAGACCGGTCACGCCACAGATACCGCCGACCATATCATCACCCGTTACTGCACCCAGATTAAAGCAGTTATCTGTCGCGCCGTTCGCACCGATCAAACCACAGATACCACCTACCGTATTTCCTTCATTAGAAATGGTGCCGAAATTGTAGCAAGTGCTGACAACGCCATTATTTATTGCACAGATTCCGCCTGCTGTATCATATAATGTGTCAACAGAGATATAGCTGTTGCAGCAATTTGAAATGACTGAATATGCCGCCTGCACAGCACAGATACCTGCCACCACGCTGTGGCCTTCGATGTTACCGTAATTCGTGCAATTGCTGATGCCCTGGCTTGCACTGCCGCAGATACCGGCAACATTAGTGGAGCCAGATACTGCTCCGCCGTTGTTACACGCAGAAACCGCGCCCGAACTCTGTCCGCAGATGCCGCCCACCAGATCAGTACCGATGACAGTACCGCTGTTCTGACAGCCGCTGACTGCGCCTGTCATACCGCAGATGCCGCCGATCATGACGCCGCCGAATACTGTACCGCTGTTATCACAATTCGTCAGCGTTCCCATATTCTTTCCGCTGATGCCGCCAGCACAACCGTAGGTGTATCCGTCATCATCAGTTCCCGCCTCACTGCGGATAATTGCGCTGCTCGCGCACCCGGTGATCTCGCCGTAATTGGTACCGCAGACTGCACCGACTGCATATGCGCCGTAAATATAGCTGTTTTCAATCGTAAGATCATATACAGATCCCGTATCGCCCAGACAGCTGATAAATCCCGCGCATCGACCTGTTTGTGCGTCTGTATCAGAATAATACAGACCGCTGACAGAATATCCTGCGCCGTCGAAAATTCCCATAAAGGGCGCGTCCTCAGAACCAATCGGCGTCCAGCTCTGCGGTTCATTGACCGTGCTGATCTTTGCACCATTATAGAGGATCTCGCCGTTTACATATGTAAAGGTACCTTCGCTGCAGACAATATCCGCAACCAGCTCTGCACCTGCGGAAGCATCCGCTGTGACAACATAATCTGCAAACAGAATCAGTTCCTCTGCAGAACCGATCTCAAACAGTCCGTCTTCATCTGCATCCGCCAGTACAGCCTCCTCACCTTCTGCAAAGACGAGCGCCTCCTGCGGAAGAAATGCAGCGGTGCTGAGCAGAAATGCAAAGGCAGTGGTAATTGCTGAAAGTTTCGTTTTGTTCATAAAGAAAAGTCCCCTTTCTCTGTATATCATGTCCGTCGTCCGAACCTGTTTATTATAATATAAAACTCGGTTTTTGTCAATATTTGCGTCTTTTTACGAATATGAAAAAGGGAGGACAGCTGTCCTCCCCTTTTCCGGCACAAGGTGCTTACTGCATCTTATAAGCGTCGATCATCTTCTTGACCATCTGGCCACCGATCGAACCTGCCTGTCTTGCGGTAAGATCGCCATTGTAACCCTGGTTCAGGTGTACGCCAACCTCGTTAGCAGACTCCATCTTGAACCGTTCCATTGCTTCCTTACCCTTCTGAGTGAATTCGCCCTTCATAACAGTATCTCCTTTGCATATATCTAATTTCGATGCCGTGATAATAGTATCACTCAAAAGCAGTCGAATATGTTTGGAAATTGCGACCGAAAACGGAAAAAACGCACAGCAATCAAATACTGTGCGTTTTTTTCATACTATGGCTTTCCGACGCTGTCCGCATCCGGATAGATCGGAAAGATCTCGTTGTAGGCTTCCAGCTCAGCTTCTGCCTTTGTGCCTGCCGGAATCAGTCCGGTGCATTCTGAAGCAGAAGCCGCGAAGAAGGTCTGTTCCTGTTTGATCTGTTTTTTGCGTTTTGCCATCAAGCATCCCTCCCGCAGTAGTGTATGCGGGAAGCAAGCGGTTATTCCGCCAGCATAGCACGCTTGATACGAACCGCATCAAAGGCATTCAGCACCGTATCCTGCTCCAGATCCAGCTGATCTGCCACCTCCACGGAGGTCAGCGGTTTTTCGTTGATGATATGCTGCACAAGGCGATTATAATGCGCCGCGGTATACTGCTTCTTGGGTGTGGTGCCATCCGGTTCTGTTCCGCCGACCAGAACGCCGCCTGCATATACACAAACATGATCACACTTCTGTGCGTACTCCGTTCCGCCGACAATATTGTCATAATCCGTGCCGATGTCGTTGATTCCCTGCCTGCTCCAGTCGTTGGAAGGATCCCAGTTCTCACCATAGTAATTGCCAATGATAAACTGATATTTTTTGTTGGAATTTGCAATCGCATAATCCGGCCAGGAGATCTCAACATAATATATCGTGCCGTCATACTGCGTCGGGGCGCTCAGAACCGCAGCGCGATCTGAAACCTCGGTCTGCACCTGGTCATATGTTTTTTGCAGTACAAACGAACTCGGAATGCTGTCGTTTTCAAATTCGGAAATATCAAAATAATAGCGCACCGAAAGATCCGTATGCGGCGTGGTGGAGTCCGTATTTACGAAGAAGGTCAGCTTTGTAACACCTGCTCCCGTATCCTCGGGCTTGTCCTCGCAATATCCTTCTACCCAGAAATTATTTCCTGAAAAGATATCCGTCTCAGTCATCTCTTCTTCGGGCGGGAAGTCTGCATCAGGCTGCATGGATGCATCACCATAGAAATAGTAAAGTCCTGCGGATGCACCAACGAAAGCGGCATTATAGTCGATCGTTACCTCGTTATAAATCCAGTCCGCTGTGACGTCGATATGCTGATCATCCGCGTCTGGTCCGCCGACCAGTGCGCCGTAAAGCACATGCTTGTGCGGATCAGTATCCTCGCATTTCGTCAGTCCCGACGCCGCACGATGATGCGGAAACTTCGCCGCCACCTCGCTGTATCCGACCACATAACAACGGTTGATAGGGTTGTCGCCGATGAGATATTCCATCTGTCCGAGCGCCCAGTCCGAGAAGATGTATGGCTCGCTGTCCTCTTTGTAAAGATCAACGCCGTCATTATATTTGTCGTACACCAGCGCACAGAACTGTGCCGCAGTATTATACCGCGCCGAGCCCCAGGTATTCAGCCAGAAATAACCAGCATCCGTCGTTGTACCGATTTCTGCATCCATATATGCATGAAGCGCCTTTGCAATCATATACCAGAAATCAATTTTTTCATAAGGATTCCGTCCTGCCGCCGTGCGGTATTCCTCTGCAACTTCGGGATAAATCTCCTGAATCCGTCCAAGAAGAATATCAACACCATTCCACATATCGTTCCAGCAAAGAACATAGCCCGGCGCAGCGTAATAGTCTACATATTCCAGACAATTCTCCAGATAGTCATGATCTTCTGTGATCAGATACAGCCAGCAGGACGCAAAGCTGTAATCATCCTCCCACTTCGAGGAGGTGTAGTAGCTTTTCGGGCCGTCCGCGCCTTGTCCGACGATTTTTTCATTCTCCGTCGCAAAGTCATAAAGTGCAATTGCATAATCCAGACAGGTTTCCGCATATTCCGGATCTGTATCCTTGAAATTATAGTAGTTGATCGCCAGTGCTGCCGCACATTCTGATACAACATCCGTAGTCGGCAGATCCTTGGTCGCAAAATAAGCCGGTCGATCCATCGCGTCAATCTCAGGCGCCTGCCAGTAAGCGTGATCAATGTCACCATCCCCGACCTGATAGCAGAACGCGATCACATCACCATTTTCATCCCGAAATGTCGAGCGGATAAAGTAGTCGCAGAAATAGCGGCAGATGACCTCTGCGTGCGCCGCCTGGCCCGTTTCTTCATAAGCAGAACGGAATTCGTAATAGCCCCACGAAACCGTGGATGCGGCATACGCTTCTGGCAGACCGAATTTCACATGGTCGCCTGCGTCATGAAATCCACCGGATACATCCAGACAGCCGTCACCGTCAGGATCGAGAATGTCTGCATACTGCGTAATAAACGCATCAGGGAGATTGGTCGCGGTACTGTTGAGCGGAACCGCCGCATCATAAACGTGACAGTCGCCGCGCCAGGTATAGTCCGCAAGCTCCGACACACCTGTTCCACACATATTCGCATCATAAAAGTACAGCGAATACTGCAACAGCTTCGCCCAGTTGGTTTCTACCTCGTAATAATCCACCGTATCCGGCGTTGCAGCAGCATCGGCTGTCAGTCCGCTGACCGGGAGTGCCGACACTGCAAGAAGTGCCCCAAGCAGAATTGTCTTGGTTCGTCTGAATTTCAGTCTGTCCATCGCGTGATCTTCCTTTCTGTTTTATCATTCTGTTAAATAGGTACGGATCATTTCCTCGACCTGCCGCACTTCAGATTCCAGTTCGGCGGCCGTCATACGATATGCCCCTCTCCCGAGGATGATCAGTTGTTCCATTCCGTCTGAGGTGGCAACGCGCACACGGTGATCCTTTCCAAGTTCCTTTGTCACCTGTTCAATGTACATATCCGCTGTTTCTGCCTCTTTCGTATATACCACATGGATGTTATGCACCTGCTCGACAGATCGGTCTTTGCCCTTGACCTTATATGCGTCAAATACTAAAATCAGCTCGCACTGCTTGAAGCCCTGATAGTTGCATAGTATATGTATCAGCTGGCTGCGTGCGAGATCCAGATTATCCGCAGCAAGCTTCTTGAGGCTGTCCCACGCATAGATGATATTATATCCGTCCACAAGCAGATATTCCGGCCCATCCGGAATCGGTCGCACCGCCTTTTGCTTTTTGTGATCCGGCTCCGGCGCCTTGTGCATCGCATAGCGTTCATCGCGGCGGATCTTCCCGTAGGTGCGCTCAAAGATCTCCATCAGTTCCTTGTCGTCAGCAAGACGGGCACGATATGCGTTCACCGCCTGTGGTATGATCGCTTCTGTTTCCTCCGGTTTTGACGCACGGCTGATAAACCGTCCGCTTTCCACATGTTTGTACTGCTCAACCTCGTCCCACTTTACCACAAAACCTGCCCCGTGGGAACAGAATACAGAATCCGCCGGATTATCCGTGTCCGCTTCGGCATGATATCCGATCTGTGCAACAATCTCGTCCTGATCCGCACACGGCACATAGCCTTCGGGAATGCAGACAAGCTGTCCGCGGCCTTTGGTATATCCCGTCACAGTCGTCTGATAGCCGCGCAGCTGTGAAACAGGCGCCGTACCACTTAGTTCTGCGGTTTCGCTATCCTGTAAAGGGGATGAGAATACTGCGTGCATCATCTGCAGATCGTGCATCGCGCGCCCCACGCAATCAGACGGCACAGTCAGCTTAAAACGATACAAAGGCTCCAGCAGTACCGACTGTGCACGCATCAATCCATGCCGCACTGCACGATAGGTCGCCTGTCGGAAGTCACCGCCTTCCGTATGCTTCAGATGCGCCCTGCCCGCCACTAAGGTCAGCTTCATATCTGTAATCGGCGCACCTGTCAGCACACCGATGTGCGTTTTCTCCGCCAGATGTGTCAGAATCAGACGCTGCCAGTTTTTATCCAGCACCTCTTCTCGACAGTCGGACGCAAACCGCAGTCCCGATCCGCGCGGCAACGGCTCCAGCAGAATATGCGCCTCCGCATAATGCCGCAGCGGCTCATAATGGCCGATGCCCTCGACAGGGGCTGCAATCGTTTCTTTATATGCGATACTCCCCTGCGTGAATCTGACCGACAGATTGAATCGCTCAGCAAGCACTGCCTGTAAAATCTCCAGCTGCACCTCACCCATCAGATATACATGAATCTCGCCCAGCTGTTCATTCCAGACCGCATGCAGCTGCGGGTCTTCCTCCTCCAGCCGCCGTAGTTTTCCAAGCACAGTGTGTGCGTCATATTCCGGCGGATATTCCACACGATAGCTCAGCACAGGCTCCAGCACCGGCGCGGCTGCATCCGCTTCTGCGCCAAGTCCCATGCCGGCATATGTCTGCGTCAGTCCTGTGACCGCACAGATCATACCAGGCGTCATCTGCGGTATCGTCTGATATTTCGCTCCGCCGTAAATGCGAAGCTGATTGACCTTTTCGTCCCACGCAGTGCCGTCCCGCGCAGTTCCGCTGATTACATCACGCACTGCAAGCTGACCGCCCGTCAGTTTCAGATAGGTCAGACGGTTTCCCTGCTCGTCCTCACCGACCTTATATACGCGCGCGCCGAATGCATCCGACCGCTTCGGCGGCAAGGTAAGGGAATCCAACGCCTCGAGCAGCTCCTCAACACCCTTAAGACGAAGCGCAGATCCGAAAAAGCACGGCACGACCTCGCGATCCGCAATCGCACGGATCAGCGTTTCTTTCTGATATGTGCCATGCTCCAGTATTTCCGTCATCAGTGACTCTCCGCACACAGCGAGCGACTCAGCAAACGCGTCTGTGCTGCGATCTGTGCTGAAATTCACAAATGCTGGCGAAAGCTGCTTCTGAAGGCGCGCCATCAGTTCTTCCGGTGTAGAATCGGCAAGATCCATTTTATTGATAAACGCAAAGGTTGGAACGTGATAGCGCCGTAGCAGCTGCCAGAGTGTTTCTGTATGACTCTGCACACCGTCTGTTCCGCTGATGAGCAATACTGCATAATCCAGAACCTGCAGAGCGCGTTCTGTTTCTGCGGAAAAGTCAATGTGTCCGGGTGTATCCAACAGGGTGAACTGCGTATTCGCCAGTGCCAGTTGCGCCTGCTTGGAGTAGATCGTGATCCCGCGGCTGCGTTCCAGTGTGTGTGTATCCAGAAACGTGTCTTTATGATCCACGCGTCCGAGCTTGCGGATCGCGCCGGTGTGATAGAGCATCGCTTCAGAAAGCGTTGTCTTTCCTGCGTCAACGTGTGCAAGAATTCCAAGAACCAGTTGCCGCATTCCACAGCACCGCCTTTCTTCGGTTGATGATTTGATTATAGCATAATTTCAGCCGATGTGCAACGATTTTCCAAAGAAAAACGCGCCTGATATCCCGTTCGGAACACAAAGCGCGTCATGTATCTATGGCTTTTATACCTGCGGTTCATCATGCTCCCACACAGACACCTGCGGAATCGGCGCATCGGAACTGCCGCCCGGTGAATGGAATGCACCCTGCGTCCACTGATCAATAAACGGCTCGCGGAAGCTGATGTAATTCGTCAGTGACTTTGCCAGCGTAAGAATCATCGTCAGCGGCAGACTGTATGTATATCCGTACAGGATCATCGGATTGTTTGTGATCTCCGCGGAAACACGCCACACAAGACCAAACCGGTCAAGCCTGTCCATTGAGCGCGAAACACTTTCGATCGGCATACCCAGACGCTCGGAAATCACTTCTTTGGAGTGCATACGATTGCGTGCGCCGCTTCCGAGATAATAGATGATCTTGAGCGTATCTTCATCAGAGAGCATACGGAACAGGCGTACCATATTTTCATTCTGATCCGCCTTGATATAGCTGTTCAGACCGCGCTTGGGCACGTCCAGAAAACAGAAATAACGCAGATCATCATTCAGCCGTGCCAGCGCAATTTCCTGGTTGGTCTTTAGTTCAGCGTATGTTTCAAGATCCAGCCGCTCAGGCAGAGTCATCTTTGTGACTGTGTAATTATTATATGCGCAGAGCGCGGAATAGAACATTTTCATCATCAGATCACATCGCTCCTCAGGCGCAGTGCGATGGATCTCATCCGTAATCAGCTGTTCGAGGTCAATCTCCTCATCCTTTTCCTTCAGACCGAACAACACATCCAGCGACGTATTCAGTGTTTTTGCCAGCCGCGGCAGCAACTCGCCGTCCGGATAGCTCGTCTTTTCCCACTTCGACACCGCCTGCGGTGATACCTTCATCTTCTGCGCCAGCTGCTCCTGTGTCATCCCGACCGACTTGCGGATCCGTGCAAGATTTTTTCCGAACACCGTCTGATTCATCATGTAGACTCCCTCCATTTGAAATTCACACAATCTCCTCTTTAGTATTTATTATATCACAGCTAATAGTTGAATTCAAGAGTATATTCCGAATCCAATTCAACTTTTAATGGAATTTTTACGCTTTTTTCATGAATCGGTTGCAGAATCGTTTTGTACATTTTGCTGTATCTGTTCCAATAATGCCCGATATATCGTTGTTTTTACAGATCCGATGCAATCAGCACAGCAGCACCGGAATACAACCCGTATTTGAATCGAATAAAGAACAAATTGTTTGCATTCAAACAGGTTCCTTGTTACAATAATATCAGAAGATTCGAAAAGTGTGCATGGACTTTGTCGCTTTTCACAACGCCGCATGAAATTCCGACGGCCGCGGATGATCATCACAAGGCTTTGTGAAAGATGCACAACGAATCCGAACGTAATTGAACAAATTGATGAAAGAGAAGGAGGATGTTATCTCCGAGGGGAGATAATACGTATGTAATGATGATGAGAAAGCGCGTTCTGAGTGCCGTTGCCGCAGTAGCAATGGCCGCTGTATCCCTGCCGTCCGTGAATGGCGCGAACAGTGTATCCGCAGAAAGCTACACAATTCCCGAACTGAACATTGCGTCCAAGGGTATCCCGGACCTGGACTGCTTCCAGTTCACTGCAGAAATGGGTGCCGGCTTCAACCTCGGCAACACCTTTGATGCAACTGCAACCAATGCACCTGCAAACAACGCAAACACCTATCTCGAAAGCGCATGGGTCAGCACCAAGACGACCAAAGAGATTGTTGACACCATCAAGGCTGCAGGCTTTGACACATTCCGTCTGCCTGTTTCCTGGCACAACCATCTCGACACCGACTGGAAGATCTATGACGAGTGGATGGATCGCGTACAGGCCGTTGTAGATTATGCGATCGACAACGATATGTATGTCATCCTCAACATCCACCACGACAACGAGACTGCATATATGTACCCCGACTACGACCACCTTGACAATTCCAAGAACTATGTCAGCACGATCTGGTCGCAGATCTCTACACGTTTTGCGGATTATGACGATCATCTGATCTTTGAGACGATGAACGAGCCGCGTCTGGTTGGCTCTACATATGAATGGTGGTACACCTCCTCCGCTTCTGAATGTGTGATGGCGGCTGACTGTATCAACCAGATCAACCAGGCTGCTGTCGATACGATCCGTGCGGCAGGCGGCAATAATGCAAACCGCTACATCATGGTTCCCGGCTATGCTGCAAAGGTAGAGGCTGCAATCGCAAGCGAATTCAAGATGCCGACGGATACTGTTGCAAACCGTCTGATGCTTTCTACGCACGCGTACATCCCCTACAACTTCGCTATGAGCGAGGCTGACGCAAGCGGCAGCTACGCAACCTTCTCCAGCTCCGACAAGACTGAGATCGACAACCTGATGGACACGCTCTACATCAAGTTCATCTCCAAGAATATCCCCGTTGTAATGGGCGAGTTCGGCACGCAACAAGAACGAAAAC
>SVNN01000061.1 GCA_015066905.1 Ruminococcus sp. | reverse complement strand
GCACAGATCAGAACAAAAACAGGCTTGAGAAACTCCGACGGCTGCACTGTGATAAATCCGAAATCAATCCACATACTGCGGCTGCCTGTGCAAAACAGAATCAACAGAACAAGCAGTCCGAACGCACCATAGAACCACGGTTTCCGCAGTTCTGTTTTTTCCGCATTTCGCGTAAAAAGATAGGAAAGCTGACAGCAGATAAAACAGCCGACTGACATCACAAAATGCTTTGCCACAAATCCGATTCCGCCAAAACAGGACTGAAAAATCGTGCTCATATTCAGAATGGTAATCAGCACAAAGTCAATGGTATAGGTCGCCTGCCGCATCAGCCGCAGCGTAAGGAAATATAAAAGATCCGAGCCCAAAATGAACAGAGCGAGCTGAACAACGCCCCAGACGCGTTCATACTCTCCTGCTGTGGTATGAAAATATACGATGCCGAGCAGAGAAATATGAGAAAGCAGAACCAGCATCATGATGCCGCGATAGGATAATCCGTTCTTAAACATGCTTTTCCCTCCGTTTCCGAAGAACAAGCGTCGTTTCACCGATCACGATTCTGTCATTCTCCTGCAAACGATGACTGCGGATGCGCTTGCCGTTGACATAGGTACCACCCGCCGATTTCAGATCCGTAATCCGCCAGACTCCGTCTGAAACCGTCAGCAAGGCATGATAACGCGACACGGCAATATCCTCCACCTGAATGTCCGCCGCAGTATGTCGTCCGATCAGAATCTCCTCCGTCGCAAGGCGATATACGCGCGTACTTGCAGCAAGCTCCATCTCGCTCCCCGCCTTATCCCACACTTTAGAAACAACCTCGCACTCCCTGCGGGCCTTCAGCAGAACGGCAAGGGCAGTCAGGTCGATTATGATCAAAGAAACCGCACATAAAATCTCACGCAGAAGTGGAATGCTTTCCAGCATACGGTCTCCTCCTTTACAAAAATAGATTACTTTATATTGTACCATAAATCAGTCCAAAAAGCAATATAAAAAAGCATCTGCCCGATCAGGGACAGATGCTTTCGTAAGTGTGTATCAGGGAATCAAAGACCGGCAATCCGATTGCTCAGAAGTGTCAGGTCGGTCGAATCCACGAAGGTATCGCTGTTCATATCAGCAGCTGCGCGCTGTGCATCCGTGAATGCAGGATTCAGTTCATTATCCTGAGAGATGTAGCGTGCAAGACGTACCAGGTCAACAATATTGATGGTCGCATCAGAGTTTACATCACCATAGAGGATGCCAGCTTCAGGCTCGGTGGTGGTTGTTGTGCTCTCGGAAGTGGTTGTTTCCTCCGCGGTAGTTGTAGTCGTTGTGGTTTCGCTGGTCGTAGTTGTCGTTTCCGTGGTCGTGGTTGTGGTCTCGGTTGTAGTAGTGGTTGTTGTTGTTTCCGCGGTCGTCGTAGTGGTTTCTTCCTCAGAAGAACCGGTGAATACAGAACAGGTTTCAGCAGTTGCCTTCCAGCCGTAAGGTCCGTTGATGACTTCATCGCCCCAGTCAGAGAGCGTGCCGCCTACCTGTGCATTGGACATGTCCAGATATTCAACAGGAGAACCATTTCCATACCAGCTCCAGGACAGCCAGCCGATTCCGACCTCATCGCAGTACTGCATAATGTAATCTTCATCAACATCTCCGTCAGAGTGGTTGTAACCGAACTCACCGATGCAAAGGGTAAGGTTTCTGGTCATCGCACCGTCGATGACGGTCTTGATGGTAGAAGCAGAACCGCCTGCGGTACCATACATATGTACAGAGAACATAACGTTCTTCTCCGGGTCAGCCTCGAGAACGGCATTACCGCCTGCATGAACAGTGGAATAGCCCTGTCCCCAACCGCCTGCATCACACATGATGCAGTGTGTCAGACCGGCGTCACGAATGATCTTCACTGCTTTGATATAAGCGGATTCCCAAGCGGAGTTGTTGGTAGAACCCTGCCACTCATTTGCAATGTTGATGATGGTGGTGTCCTCGTGACCGATGAGGACAGACTTCAGCTCTGCAAAATACTCTGCACATCCCAGTAGACTGGATTCATCATCCTTACCGGTAACGTCATGCACCTCAAGTACTGCAACAACATTATACTTCTCGCAAAGCTCGATCAGATGCTCAACAACGCCGGCAGAATCCTTTTCGTACTGTGCGCCGTTGGAAAGCACGATACGGATTGTATTTGCGCCATAGCCTGCAATTTCGGCAATTGCCTGTTCCTCATCCCCGGCCCACTTGTACCAGGTGTAAGCGTAGTTGGTGCCGCGCATTTCAAACGCGTTCTGATTTGCGTCGCGGAGAACAGTGCCGTCAACATAGAAGCCGTCCTTCGGCTCAACGGGGTTGGAATCTGCGTTGGAAGCAAGCTCCCAGTTAGAGATGGTAACCGAACCACTGACGGTTGCATCCTCAGTAGGTGCCATAATCATCATATTGACGCGCTGAACCATGTAGAGATTGGAGATTGCGGTAAGTTCATCATTGAACCACCATTCTGCAGCACCAAGGTAGAAGGTCAGATCCTTCGACTCACCAGCTGCGATCGTAACAGCGTTGCACTGATGCCAATCCCAGGAAGAACCGGTGTTGATCGCCATCGCGTAGGATACATCAGAATCGCTGTTATTCTCAACAGTCAGACTCAGTGTATCATAAAGCGACCAGTCCGCGCTGTCCGTGGTCGCACAGAAGCCGGCGATATTCAGCGAATTATCCACATCTTCAAAGGATACAGATACGGTACCATTGCTGTTGGTTACGCCGGTCGTTCCCTCCTGATAACCGGAAGTCGCTTCCCAGGTAAAGCCGCCGAGGCCATCAGCAGCAAACACGGATGAAAAACCGCTTGAAACGGTTGCAGCACAGACCATTGCAGTCGCGGTCAGAGCTGCTAAGAATTTTTTCCCTCTCATCAGAAAACCTCCATAAATTTAAGTGATTATTCCGTTGATTTAACGGACTGCACAATTCCCTCCACGTGCATTAACTATATTATACATAAAGAAAATGCGAATGTCAAACGTTTTTCGATGAAAATACAATATTTTATTATTTTTTCTATTAGAAAGTAATCATTTAAGTTCTCGCACCTTCGATTCCATTAAATAAAAAAGCCCGATGAAAACCATCGGGCATAAAGATTAATATGTAAATGTACTGCCGCCGATAAACTCTCTGACCAGAGAGCGATCTGGCACATCAGACTCTTTAATCGGCGCAAGCTCTTCCAGAAATGAGAGAATCTCACCGAAATATGCTGTCTGTTCGGTGCCATCATATTCACGGCGCAACGCCTCCAGCAGATGCGGTCTGTAAGCACTCGCCTCATAAGAGAGCATCGTGTCGATCTCATATTCCGCACGATGCTTATAGGGCAGAATATATTTTTCCTCCCCGGCAGATACACTTTCGAACATCGCGAGTGTATCCAGCGGTTTTCTGCCGCGGTACAGCTGATCGCGGATCAGACGGCGCATCAGTCGGATCTTAGAAGGATGCAGCAGACTGCCATCCTCTTTCTTCAGACGGGTACGCACACTCACATAGATACACGAAGCATAATCTCCCGCAGACCCTGTGACTTCAGGATTCAATGCGTGAATGCCCTCCAGAATCATCAGAGTGCCCGGTTCACGCCGCAGTACCCTGCCCTGCTCGCGCTTTTGTTCTGCAAAATTGAAAACAGGCAGATGAATCTCCTCACAGCGTGCCAGCCGCTCCAGATGCTCACTCAACAACGGAATATCCAGACGATAGGGTGATTCATAATCCACCTTACCATCCGCAGTCAGAGCCTGCGGTGTCTGATCGGCAGGAAGATAATAATTATCCATGGAAAGAACCATCGAATGACAGTTCCAGTCCTCAAGCAATGCCTGAATCCGCAATGCGGAAGTCGTTTTACCCGATCCGGACGGACCGGAAAGCAGAAGAATCGGTTTTTCTTCACAGCGTTCACTGATCTGCTTGGCACAAGCCGTCAGCTGATCGGCATAAAACGCCTCTGATTCTCGTATCAGTTTTTTGGTATCCTGCGCTGCTGCGTCATTGATATAACGAATTGGAATGATATTCATAAGTCCGCAGTTCCTCTCTTATATATGATACTCTCAGTATACCATATATTATACAATCTGTCAACAATTCTTTCGAGAAAACTATTCAAATTCACGAATTCATTCCTGCCACAGACAGGCCGCAAGATCAACTGTGCCATCAGCAAGAAACTGCACGCCCTCTTCCTCCAGCAGCGCACGCTGACAGTCTTCGCCGCCGAATGCAAACGCAGGAGCAAGACCGCCGAATCGGTTCACCACACGATGGCAAGAAATCTGCCCGGGCTTCGGATTGACATGCAAAGCATATCCCACAACGCGGCTCCAGTGCGGGTTTCCTGCCTTTGCGGCGATCATGCCATAGGTCGCAACCTTTCCTCTCGGAATGCGGCACACTTGTTCATAGATCAATGAAAATGTGTTTGACATCGCACACCTCAGAACCGACGAATCATCGCTGCAAGACGACCAAGCAGCACGGCATTCCCAGACGCAGTACCAACACAAGCCCTGTTTTCCGCGGCATATAATCCCACTGCATCTGTTCCGATCGTTTCTGTTTTTTCCACAATGATAATATCACCAACCGAGAAGCCGCACGGCATCTGGTCTTCCGCACCAAGTTCCCAGGCGAATAACCGAGAAGAATCCTCTGTATCCACGCTGACATAGCGGCGGATATTCTGTACATCTGTCAGAGTACCCTCCTCCGGACACAAAGAAATCAGCAGCGGCACACGCGTACCCTGTACACCGGTCAGCCGCAAAGCACGGTTCTGTTTGCCATATTTCTCCAGATATCCCTCATCCACCAGAAGCTGGACATAGCGATGCACCGTAGAGGTCGAGCGGATCTCAAGCGCAGCACAGATCTCTCTGACAGTCGGCGGAATGCCGCACTCCGACTGACGACGAATGTAATCATAAACTGCAGTAGCCTTTTTGTTCAGCATATTCAACCACCAATGCCGCAGTCGGGCATCTTCTCCTCTCTGAATTATGGTTTACTTTGCAAGCTGCTTTGCAAACTGCTTTGCAACCTTATATACATCTCCGCAGCCAAGCGTAATCACGAGATCGCCAGACTTTGCATGCGCACAGAGATAATCGCAGACATCATCAAAGTTACGATATTTTCTTGTATCATTCGGCTCCTCCGATTCATCCTGCGGGAACCAGATACAACCGTCTATCTTCTCACCGAGATTCCGCGTAAAGATATTGTAGGTGTTCTTTTCGCGCGAGCCCATGATATCTGTCAGAACGACCTTATCTGCAATGCTGAGCGCCTCGGCAAACTCGTCCAGCAGCATTGCTGTACGCGAGAACGTAAACGGCTGGAATACTGCCCATACGTTCTGATATCCCAGCTCCATCGCTGCACGGAGCGTCGCACGCACCTCGGTCGGGTGGTGTGCGTAGTCGTCTACAATCGTGATACCGTTCACTTCAGCAATCTTTTCAAAGCGTCGGCCTGCCCCACGGAATGCGCCGAGTCCTTCCTGCATGGCAGAGAACGGAACATTACCTGCGCAGTCTGCTGCAGCAATCGCCGCAAGTGCGTTGAGAATATTGTGCTGTCCCGCCACGTGAAGGGAGATTTCTCCCATCTCCTCGCCGCGCTTCATGACACGGAACTTCGTTTCAAGACCGCTGACGCGCTGAATATCCACAGCATAATAATCGTTTTGATCGGACAGACCGAATGTGATCTTCGGCTTGTCGATTGCTTCCACAGCCTGAATCGTATTTGAGTCATCGCCGTTATAAATGATCATCTTGGTCGCATTGGAGGCAAATTTATGGAAGGAAGCAATGATGTTCTCCAGCGTGCCGAAATAATCCAGATGATCCGCATCGATATTGAGGATCACAGCAACGTCGGGAAACAGCTTCAGAAATGTATCTACAAACTCGCAGGATTCGCAGACAAAGGTTTCACTCTGTCCCGCTCTGCCGCTTCCGCCGATACAGGGAAGCTTTCCGCCGATGAATGCAGAAAGATCCACCTTACCCGTATACAGAATCTGTGTCAGCATTGACGTGGTCGTCGTCTTGCCGTGCGTACCGGAAATACAGATCGCATTCTGATATTTCGCGCTGACAATGCCGAGCAGCTCACTGCGTTCCAGTACCGGAACACCGCTCGCCTTTGCGGCAATCAGTTCCGGATTATCTGCCATGATCGCAGCCGTATGAACGATCAGGTCGGCGCCCTCGATATTCTCCGCACGCTGACCGAGTGTAACCGCAATTCCCATCTTTCTGACAGCATCCAGCGTTTCGGTTTCGTTGTTATCCGATCCCGTCAGATGATATCCCCAGGTATGCAGAATCTGCGCCAGCGGATACATACCCGAACCGCCGATTCCGATGAAATGGATGTGTTTTTTTCCTTCTAAAATGTTCAAATTCATACAAAACCGTCCAATCTTTGTAATTTGTTCACAAAACCTGTGCTGATTTGTTCATATTATCAGTGTATAATAGAGATGTAGCAAGAAACTGTATACATCATTGGAATTTGCATCAAGCTAGACATATCCGATTATAAACACAATGGGAGGTTACAGAAATGGAAATTACAGACATCAAAATCAGAAAAATCATCACCGAAGGAAGACTGCGCGCTGTCGTATCCATCACACTGGATGAAATGCTCGCTGTCCATGACATTAAAGTCGTACAGGGCGATGAACGCTTGTTTGTCGCAATGCCGAGCCGTAAGGATGAAAGCGGTGTGTTCCGCGACATCGTCCACCCGATTTCCCCCGATGCAAGAAAGCAGCTGGAGGAACAGATTCTTGATGCATATTCCAGATATCTTGCTGTCATGGAGGCAGAAGCCTCAATTTCACAGAGCGTCGATATCTGATTCTATGAAACGTTCAGGCAGGAAATTCATTTTGAGTTTCCTGCCGCTTTTTATTTCTGTAAGAGATATGCCTTCATCAGCGCGATCTGCGTTTTGGCATCCGGAATCTCATCGCGCAGGATCATCTGCACCGCCTCCGAAAGCGGAACGCGTCTGACGTCCAGAAACTCATCCTCATCCAGATCCTGCGTAGAAAAGTGCAATCCCTTCGCAAGATACATATGAATGATCTCTGTATCATAAGCGGGTGTCGGATAGAGCTTGCCGAGATAGATCATCTCGTCTGCCACAGCTCCCGCTTCCTCCTTCAGCTCACGCACACCGCAAGTCAGCGGTTCTTCTCCCTGCTCCAGCTTTCCCGCAGGGATCTCCAGCGTCACACAGTGCTGTGGATAGCGGTACTGCTCAACCATCAACACCTCGTTCTGATCCGTCAGCGGCACAACACATACGCCGCCGTTGTGATGCACGACCTCGCGGATCGCTTCTGTTCCGTTTTCCAGCAGAGCAATATCTTTTGTAATATGCAGGATCTTTCCCTGATAAATCAGTTCGCTTGATTTGGTTTCCTCGTTCAGATGCATTTATTCTCTCCCTTTCTCCTCGTTTGTATCCCTCGCAGCCAGCTGCTGGATATATGCAGTATTGATATCCGGCTCAGCCGCGTCATAATCGTAGCTGTAGGTGTGCGGCATACGCTTTGCGTCATCCATACGCTTCAGACGAATTCCGATGATCAGGTAGCTGAGCAGAGCAAGGAAGGAGATTCCCGAAATAATCAGACCGGTTCGGAGACCCGGTGTTTCGTAAGAGAATACAATCTCATTCTTGCCTTCCTGTGCAAGCACCGCCATAAAACCATAATCAACACGCTCTACATCAACGGGAACGCCATTTACGGTCGCGGTCCAGCCGTCCTCATACGGCACGCTGAAGAACACCAGATTCGGCGCATCCAGATTGATCTGAGCAGTAAAGCCTTCGTTATCATACACGAAGGTATCACATGAGGCAGCCGCGCGGTTTTCGCATTCACTGCGGTAGTCATCCTCTGTCAGACCATATGCGGCATTCTGCGGAATCAGCGTCATATATTGACTATATTTTTCTTCCTGCGATTCATTCAGAACCAGTGCTTTAATCAGCAGGCGCTCAATATTGGTCTTGGACTTCTTGGTGACCTCCGCCTCTCTGGCATAGTAATCAAACGTAAAGCCCATCGGAATATAGCAGTCGTTGTGATATATGTCGAATCCATTCTGCGTATCAATTTTTGTAAAGCCTTCCGGAATCGTTTCCGCTTCCTCATCATTGGTCTTGTTGAAGAAATACTCAACCGAAAACAGACCACGCAGGGTGTAATGAGAAGGATCTGCACGCGAAGCAACATCGCGCGTGACTCCGATCATATCATAAAACTCCATAATGGATACGGGAACAACACTCTGGAAACAGCGCATATTAGAATATCCCCAGAACATCGTGTAGTTGTCATAATCCTCGCTGATATCCACGCGGTAGAACTGATCGTCCGCTTCAGGCAGCGAGATCTCCTCTCCGCCCCGGATCGCAAGATTGATATACTGATGCGGATAAGGGCCAAGATTCAGACCAAATGCCATCACCGTGACCACACAGAGCAGGCTTGCACCGCAGGTCGCCCACATACTCAGCCGTTTATACGGCTTTGCGCGTTTTTTCAGCCAATGAATCAGATATACAAATCCGAGGCTGATTGCACAGAGTCCCCAGATGAGATAGAAATATCCCGGGAAATTCGGCAGAACATCATAACCGACGACATCCTTTCCGTCCTTTGGTGCAAAGGACATCAGCAAAAAGATGCCGAGCATAATTGCAGTGGTGCGGATGCCGGGCAGCAGAGAGATCTTAGGATCGTCCAGCGTAACAGCCGTCATCAGACAGAAGATAAGGATCGGCATATAGAACCACCGCGCATAATATGCGGAATTGAACGTGTAGAACATCGAGTTGAGAATCGGAACCATTGCACAGAACGCACAGAGTATTGTCAGTCGCGTTGCCCAGTGACTTTTCCTCATTTTCCAGAATGTGCAGACGCCGACCATCGAGAACAAAGGAAGATAGCCGCCGATCGACGACCATTTGACGCTTTCAGAGCTGAACAGATTCGTCCGCGCCGGAACATCGGGAATCATAAAGAAGCTCTGGATAATGCGCCAGATGCGTGTACGGTCGGAATACAGAAGCATATCCAGCCCCTTGAGATGCTCCGACACACGGGAATTATTCATAACCGACAGTGCAGACGGAAGCAGCAGCATGGCAGAGAGTCCCACACCAAGAATGGACTCCAGCGCGATGCCGAAGAAGGTACGGACGGTAATTTTGAAATCCTTACAGAAACAGCGGAAGATAAAATAGAGAATGACAAATACGACCTGTCCTGTAAAGAAGAAGTAGTTGAGCATCGCCATCAGCGCAGCCGTCAGCGCAAATACGCCGCGGCGGTTCTGATTCACACGTTCTTCCAGCGCAATGAGCAAAAGAGGGAAAAACGCCGTTACATCCTGGAAGTGATTGAAGAAGATATTATACAGCTGAAAACCGGAATAGGCATAAAGGATCGCTCCAACCGTGGCTGCATAATGCGAACGGACAAACCGCCGCAGATACGCATATGCGGTGAGTGCCGCTACCGCGTGCTTGAGGCAAAGAAGCCAGGGCATCAGATAAGGCACGACCTTCGTCGGAAACGGCATTGTCAGCCAGAAGAACGGGCTGCCGATCAGATAAAACGAATAAGAGCCGATGAAATTTGCGCCCAGATCTGTCTGCCAGTCCCAGCCAAGACCCTGTGTACGGATCCAGTCGTGACAATGATAATAAAACGGAATCTGCTGCGCGTTGAAATCACCATAATAAGTGAAATAGCCGCCGTTGTAGATCACAACCGGCAGAAGCATCACGGCAAGGATCAGAAATCCAAGCCCGAACACCTTGCAATATTCCCGTTTGTCCGGCGTCAGGGCGCGTATGGAAGATGATGACATAATGACCTCCGATATACAGCGGATGTATGTGGAGGTTTTCATATATTATACCACATACTTCCGTAAAATGGAAGAGTTTTTCAGAAATTTATATATTTTTCTTAAAATTAGCAGGAACATCCTGCCGATTGCGGAATAGAATGATTATAGGCTCCGGTCAGATACCGGAATGATGTTCGTCAGAATGCCGCTTTCAGTAATATCAACGGCGCCGTAGGTAGGAACTGTACTGTTTCTCGGACAGCTTGCACTGCCGGGATTGAACAGCCAGATGCCGTCCTCGTAGTGTTCCAGGCGCTCGTGCGTATGACCGAACAAAACCAGATCCGCCCCTTCTTTTCGCGCTGCGATCAGCAGGCCGCTGTAAGAGAACTTCACCTGCTCGTTGTGCCCGTGGACAGCCAGCAGCCGATGTCCGAACGGCAGATCCAGCACAAGACGCGGCGGACTCAGCGTCATACGGTCACAGTTTCCCGCAACGTGCCAGATCTGCGGACCGCGGTGCGGATGTTTCGCGAGATAGGTGTCCAGTTCTTCTTCTCCGTCGCCGAGGTGAATGATCATATCAGCATCCGCGTGACGTGACAGCACAGTATCCAGCGCGGTATAGTTACGGTGCGTATCTGACAAAGCAATGATTTTCATATGCGCCTCCATGCGTCTATTTTCTTCGATTATAACATAAATTAGCAATGGAGTCAACCAAAGGGAACGGAGCCATGAAGGGAGAAATGATACATGAATCAGCCGAATCAGATACCGAAAGAAAAACTGGATCCGCTGCTGCAGACAGTCAGCAAGAAGCTGGGCATTCCGCCGGAGCAGCTCAGATCCGAACTTGAACAAGGAAAGTTTGATTCCGCCCTGTCGAAGATGAATCCGAACGATGCCTCAAAACTGAAACAGGCGATCTCAAATCCGAAACTGGTCGAAAAACTGATGTCCTCTCAGCAGGCACAGGCGCTGTATCAGAAACTGACCGGCACAAAGCCCTGATCGGAGGCGGACGGTATGGATGATCTGATGAAAAAGATGCAGGAAGTCATGTCGGATCCGGAAAGTCTGGCACAGCTGAATGAGCTTGCGGCAATGCTGCAGGATGATCTCGGAGACAGTACAGCAGAAGCGGTATCGCAAGGCGACGCTGTGTGCAGCTCAGAATCGGACTTTGACTTTTCAAAACTCCTGCAGATCGGACAGATGCTCGGCGGTACAGAACATGATGATAAAAACGCCGCTTTGCTGCTTGCTCTGCGGCCGCATCTCAGCACAGAGCGTCAGAACAAGATCGACCGTGCCGTCAAGCTGCTCAAGCTATATACAATATACACCATGCTCAGAGACAGCGGTATGCTGAAGGATATGCTGTAAAGGAGGCGAAGCAATGGCGCAGAAGCAGCTAAGCGCGGCAGAACGGAATATGATGCGGCAGGATGCACTGCGCCGTCAGCGGGAAATGCAGCGTGCTTCACGCATAAAGCCTGCGCCGCCTCCCCCGCCGCCCGAACCGCCCAGACAGGAACCGCCGCGAATTCCTCAGACAGGAAAAGCGGCGGACAATCCGCTGGAAGCCCTGCTCGGTTCACTGGATCAGGACCGTCTCATTCTGCTGGCACTGTTGTTTGTCATCTGGCGCGAAGGCGGAGATACCAAACTCCTCGCCGCGCTTGCCTACGTCCTGCTGTAATGAAAATGCCCCGCCGTTTACAAGCGGCAGGGCGTATTGTTTATTTTGGTGTATCCGCATATGCCTGATCCAGAAATGCGATCATCTGATCATATCCTGCTGCATCCAGCGGAAACGCCGCAGTTTTTTCAATCTCTGCGAGTTCAAAGCAGATATCCTCGCGCCAGATCGCGCAGAGAATCTGTCCGTCCTTGACATCAATGCGGAAGCGGAGCTTTCCTTTGCTTCCTGTATAGCAGTTTTTGGATTCAAAATAAAACACATCGGGCAGGTCGAACTGATTCCGGATTCGTTCCATACATACCTCCCGTCAGAGCAAGGCGCGGATCTGCGCAAGCTCGTCTTCTGTGAAATCCAGCTTCTGTGCCGCCTGTGCATTCATGCGGATCTGCTCACTGCTGCTTGCACCGGTCAGCACAGTGGTCAC
>SVNN01000060.1 GCA_015066905.1 Ruminococcus sp. | reverse complement strand
CGGTCGTGGTACCGGACTTGGAAATTACGTTTACAGCAATATCGCGTCCCTCGCAGATGGAGAGGATCTCGTTGAGATAAGTCGGGTTGATGTTGTTGCCGACATAGTAGATGTCGGGGGTATCCTTCTTGAGGTTATTGTAGAAGGGCGACTTGAGCAGCTCGATCGCTGCGCGTGCGCCGAGATAAGAACCGCCGATGCCGATTACGATGAGGATGTCTGCGGTCTGCTGGATCTTCTTTGCAGCAGCCTGAATTCTTGCGAACTCATCCTTGTCGTAGTTGGTGGGAAGCTCCAGCCAGCCAAGGAAGTCGTTTCCGAGACCGGATTTTTCGTGAAGCGTCTTTGCAGCCAGTTCAGTCTGTCCTGCAATTCCGGCAAGCTCATCTTTACCGATGAAACCTTCGAGATATTTGGTGTTGAGCGTCAGTGACATTTCTTGTGTCCTCCAAACTATTCAGCGCGGTTTCCGCACGAATTTGAATCAGTTCAGGGCAGCGCGCAGCGCGCAACTCTGCCATGCAATCTGTATAGAATTAGTATACTATATTTTCGTCTGAATTGCAAGCCGTTTCGTGCGTTCTTGTGCATACAGACTAATTTTTTGTCAAATATCACAACACTTTGCCCAAAAGGCGCACAAAAGCCTTGCGCCATGTCATACGCGGCACGGATTCCGCCGTCACAAGTGCAGCTTCATACACCAGCGTATCGCCGCTGTAAAAGGCGACCGTTCCGACCGCCTGCCCGGCGCGTACCGGTGCCATGATATAGTCGGGGATCACCACGGAAACAGCGCTTTCTCCGCCCTGCTTCGGCAGCACAATGCCGCGCAGTCCGTCGATCTTCAGCTCCACCGCAGACTGCGTGCCATGTTTTACAGCAAGCGGCCGCATGAATTCATCTGAGAACGACGGCGTTGTGATCTCATATCCGGCAAAGCCCTTGGCAAGCAGCTGTTTTGCCGCCGAAAACCGCGCGTCTGCATCCGCACAATCCAGCGCGACCGCAATATAAGACGATACACCCCGCTGTGCCGCCGCGCAGATCGACTCGCCGCAGCTGCCGTGCGCCGCCTTCAGTCCGAGCAGTCCGTCAAAATTCCGTGTCAGCGTATTTTCATTCACAAGCTCTGTCGCCTCACCGCGCAGAAATGTCCGCCAGACAGTCATCCGCTCACAGAGCACTGTATGCCCGATCACTGCGCGGCAAAGCAGGGCAAGATCATACGCCGTAGTCAAGCCCGCATCATCTGCTGCATCATCCGACGGCGAGGTAAACCGTGTATCGTGCATCCCCAGTTCAAACGCGCGTGCGTTCATATCCATCACAAAAGTGTCTGCATCTCCTGACAGGCAGTGGGCGAGCGTTACCGCCGCATCCGACGCGTTGCCGATCAAAAGACCGCTGAGCAGATCGCCCACGCTCATCTTTTCGCCCGGCACAAGCCAGATCACAGCGCCTTTGCAGTCTGCAACCGCCGCCGGGGCTGTGAGCATCGTATCCACCGAGCATTTTCCTGCCCCGATTGCCTCAGCTGTCAGCAGTGCCGTCATCAGCTTGGCGAACGTGCCCATCGGGCGCACCTCGTCCATGTGTTCTTCATACAGCACCTGTCCCGTCTGCGCTTCCATCAGCACCATCGCCGCACAAGAGGGAAGCTCCGCAGAAACAGGTGCAGACACCGACACCAACAGAATCAGCACCGAAACAAGCACCGCCGCTGTTTTTTTCATCATACCGCATACCGCCTTTCTGAAAATCCAACATCGACAAAGCGTATGCGCCAAAAAACAAAAAAAGACGGCAGATGCCGTCTTTTCATTTCGGGGAAGGGGTGAATTACTTCACCAGGAATTTGTCGATTGCCTTGAGGAATTCATCAGCATCCTCCGTGTGTGCGTGGAGCTCGATCGGCTTGGAAAGGTCGAGGCTGAAGATACCCATGATCGACTTCGCATCAATTGCGTAGCGTCCGGAAACCAAATCCACATCGAAGTCAAAGTGCATTACGGTGTTTACAAATTCCTTCACGTCGTTGATTGCCAACAGGGAAATCGTTACTTTTGTCATTGTTGTTACCTCCTGAAAAATATAGATTTGGCGCGCTCTTTGGCGCATCCTTAGCATACCACGAAGCACCGCCGCTGTCAAGCGATTTGCCAACGATTCGTGAATCTGATATAATAGAAACAACGCTTTGAAAAACCATTTGTGCAAAAGTTTCATCCTTACAGAGAAAGGACGCTTTTTTCCTATGCTGTACGCATATTTCCGCACCTTCGGGTGTAAAGTAAACCAGTGTGAGACCAACGCGCTGATCCATTCCTTTGCCGAGGCAGGCATCGCGCAGACAGACGATCCGCAAGCAGCAGATGTGATCGTCATCAACTCCTGCACCGTGACCGCACAGGGTGACAGTCGTGTGCTGACCGCAATCCGCCGCCTGCGCCGCGACTTTCCGGATCTGCCAATTGTGCTGACCGGGTGTCTGCCGCAGGCACAGCCCGAGCTGGCAGAGCAGTGTGCCGAGGCAGACCTCATCCGCGGCACAAGAGACCGCGCCGCGCTGGCAAATGAAGTCAAAGCGCTGCTGGCGCGTGAAAATCCTGTGCGGTGCCAAGTAACGCCATACACAGGCAGGACGGAGTTTGAACGGTTTCACCAGCCGCCCGCAAAAGATAAAACGCGCGGATTCCTGAAGATTCAGGACGGGTGCGACCGATTCTGCAGCTACTGCATCATCCCGTTTGCACGCGGCCGCAGCCGCTCGATGCCGCCGGAAGAAATCAAAAAAGCGGCACAGGAGATGCATACAGCAGGCCACAAGGAGATTGTGCTGGTGGGGATCAACCTTGCATTTTACGGCGAGGAATTCGGACTGCGGCTTGTAGACGCCGTTTCACTCTGTGCAGAATCCGGCATCAGCCGCATCCGCCTGGGATCGCTGGAACCCGAACAGCTCAGTGATGAGGATCTTCGCCGTCTGTCGGAAATCCCACAGCTTTGTCCGCAGTTCCATCTTTCTTTGCAGAGCGGCTGCGACCGCACCTTACAGGCAATGCGCCGTCACTATACCGCAGAGGAGTATTTCCAGCTGACCGAGCGCATCCGCAGATTCTTCCCCGACTGTGCGCTCACCACCGATGTGATGGTCGGATTTCCCGGCGAAACGGAGGAGGATTTTTCAGCGTCGCTTGCATTTGTCGAGAAGATCGGCTTTGCACAGGTGCACGTGTTCCCCTATTCGCCGCGCATCGGCACAAAGGCGGCATCCCTCAGCGGACAGATTCCCGAGCGGATCAAAACCGAACGCGCCGCAAGGATGAATGCGCTTGCCGACCGGCTGCATGAGCAGTTTTTAGCCGCACAGGTCGGGAAAACCGTATCGGTACTGTTTGAGCGCGAAAATCCGCGCGAGGCACAGTATCACCGCGGACACACACCCAATTTCACCCCTGTTGTCACCCCCGTATTTGGCGAAAACAACAGCTTGCGTAAACAGGTTTTCCGTGTTATAATAAAAAGAAATGATTCCGCACGATGCTATGGAACAATCCTGGCGGAAAATACGAATTCTCTGGAGTGACCGAAACTATGGTACAATTTATTCTGGCGACCGCAATCGGCGCCTGTCTGGGATATCTGCTCGGCAGCTGCAATGCCGCGATCATCGTTGTTCGTCTGCTCAAGGGCGAGGACATCCGCAACCATGGAAGCCACAACGCGGGACTGACCAACACCCTCCGCTGCTTCGGCAAGGGTGCGGCGGCGCTGACGCTGATCTTCGACCTGACCAAGGGCGTAATCGCCGTTTTGCTGGGCTATCTGTTCTGCAATCTGCTTGGTGCAGGTCTGCCCTTTCCTGACGGCGATAATATCCGCTACATCAGCTTTGTTGCGGGCATCTTCGCAATTCTCGGACACGTTTTTCCGCTCTATTACGGATTTAAGGGCGGCAAGGGCGTGCTGGTGGGCGTTTCGATCTTCCTCGTGCTCTGTCCGCTCTGTTTCGTGAGTCTGATCGCTGTGTTTGCACTGATCCTCTGGCGGAGCCGCTATGTTTCACTCGCGTCCGTCATCGCAACCGCCTGTGCCCCCGTGTTCATCGGTCTGTACACCGTTTTCCTCTATCACGAGCCGGTGCCGTATGCACTGCTCTACGCAGGGCTGACCGCGATTATGGCAGCGATCATCATCATCAAGCACCACGAGAATATCCACAGACTTCGTACCGGAACCGAAAACCGGTTCTCATTCAGCAAAAAGAAAGGCAACCCGACTGATGCAAGCGAAAAGGAGAGATGACATATGGCAAAAATCACAGTCCTCGGCGCAGGCGGCTTCGGAATCGCCCTTGCAGTACTGATGCACAACAGCGGACACGATGTAACCGTGTGGAGCGCATTCCCTGCCGAACTGGATGAAATCCGCAGAGAGGGCGAGCAGAAAACCAAGCTCCCCGGCGTTCCCGTCCCGAAGGAGATCCATCTGTGCGAGGATATTTCCTGCGTCAAGGAAAAGGATCTTGTTTTAATCGGCGTACCGTCGCTCTTTGTGCGCGATACCGCAAAGAAGATCCTGCCCCACCTTTCTGAAGGCACCATCATCGCCAATACCGCCAAGGGACTGGAAGACGGCTCCTTAAAACCGCTGTCGCTGGTGCTGGAAGAAGAGCTTGCAGGCTTTGACATCGTTGTGCTGACGGGACCAAGCCATGCGGAAGAGGTCGGACTCGGCATCCCGACCACGATTGTGGCAGCCTCTAAAAGCAAGTCGGCGGCAATGTATACACAGGAAACACTCTCCAGTCCGACGTTCCGTATCTATCTCAACGACGACGTGCTCGGCTGTGAACTGGGCGGCGCACTGAAGAACATCATCGCGCTGTGCGCGGGCGTCTGCGACGGACTCGGCTACGGTGATAACACAAAGGCGGCGCTGATGACCCGCGGCATTCACGAGATCTCCCGTCTGGGCGTTGCGCTCGGTGCAAAGGCCGGTACATTTGCAGGGCTGGCAGGAATCGGCGATCTGATCGTTACCTGCACCAGTATGCACAGCCGCAATCGCCGCGCAGGCATCCTGATCGGACAGGGTGTTTCGCCCGAAGAGGCAATACGCCAGATCGGCACGGTTGAGGGCTACTACTGCTGTCATGCCGCACACGCGCTTGCACAGAAGGTCGGCGTGGATCTTCCGATCACCGAACAGCTCTACAATGTTCTGTTCGAGGGCGCAGACGTCAAACAGGCGCTCGGCAACCTCATGAACCGCCCGAAACGGCACGAATCCGAAGAAATGGGATATGAGCTGACAGAAGAGAAGAACGCGTAAACCGCACAGTTTTGAACATATTATGAAACAAATTCTGATTATAACCGCAAGATTCATGCTATGTGTCCTGTTGTTTCACAGCTCCGTCTTTCTCGGTGAACTGTTCAAGCACCGTGATATTACGGCTGCGATGATTCTGGTTCTGTTTTTCACGCTTTGTTCTGTCTTATCCTATACAAGAAAATCTGAAACGCTGATTGCGTTCTGTTTTGCGGTCTGTATCACCGAATTTGCGTGCATGCCGCACTACGCACCGCTGACCGCATTTTTGGCAAAGCACGGTGCGCCTGAAATTGAAACACGGATGCTCACAGATAATCTTCTGCACTCGTTTCTGATTCAGCTCTTCTCTTTTTTGTGCGTCGCTTTTCTGATATACAAAAAAGCAAGGAGCATCCGACAGAGTGAATGAAACCACATCAAAAAGGAACACCCCGTTCATTTTAAAATGAACGGGGTGTTTTGTCTGAATCAAAGCGCTGCCAGAGCCGCAAACTGCTCCTGCATTGCAGGATAGAGCGTTCTGTAAAGCTGATAATAGGTTTCGTACTGCGGAATATTCTCCTGTACAGGCTCCTGCACCTTATCGGTACGGATGACCGCCTTGCATGCCGCAGGAACGCTCTCATAGATGCCTGCGCCGACCATCGCGAGAATCGCCACACCCAGAGCAGGACCTTCCTTGGAGGATGCAGTCTTGACGGAGCAGCCGTAGAGATCCGCCAGCATCTGTCTCCACAGCGGAGAAGATCCGCCGCCGCCGCATGCCATCATATCGCTGACAGAAACGCCCATTTCGCGGCATACTTCAACGCAGTCGCGGAGCGAATAGGTCACGCCCTCCATCACTGCGCGGAGCATATCACGCTTTGTGTGCATCGCGGACAGACCGAAGAACACACCTCTCGCGTTCGGGTCCAGATGCGGTGTGCGCTCACCCATCAGATAGGGGAGATACAGCAGACGATTCGCGCCGATCGGCACCTGCTCTGCCTGCTTGTCCATCAGATAGTATTCGTCAACGCCCATATATTTCGCCGTCTCGCGCTCTGCGTTGCAGAAATTGTCGCGGAACCACTTGAGCGACAGACCTGCGCCCTGTGTCACACCCATCACGTGCCAGCATCCCGGCACTGCACAGCAGAAGGTATGTACTCTGCCCTTTTTGTCGATGGTAATGTCAGAGGTGTGTGCAAATACAACGCCGCTCGTACCGATCGTGGTGAATGCCTTTCCGTCCTCGACAACGCCGGTACCGACAGCCGCTGCGGCATTATCGCCCGCGCCGCCGACAACGGGTGTGCCTGCCGCAAGCCCGGTCAGAGCTGCTGCCTGTTCGGTGATCGTTCCCGTAATCTCGGGGCTTTCGTACACCTTTGCAAGGAGCGCCTTGTCGATCTCCAGCTTTTCGAGGATCTCATCCGACCACTGACGAGCGGGGATATCCAACAGCTGCATACCCGACGCGTCGGAAACCTCAGTTGCATATTCGCCCGTGAGCATCAGACGGACATAATCCTTCGGCAGGAGGATGTGTCTGCATTTTTTATAATTTTCCGGCTCATTGTTGCGCACCCAGAGAATCTTGGATGCGGTAAAGCCCGTGAGGGCGGGATTCGCGGTAATTGCAATCAGACGCTCTGCGCCGACGCGTTCAGTAATCTCCTCGCACTCCTTTGCGGTGCGCTGATCGCACCAGATGATTGACGGACGGATGACCTGATTGTTCTCATCCAGCATCACGAGTCCGTGCATCTGGCCTGACAGACCGATGCCCTTGACGTCGTTTTTATCCACACCGCTCTTTTCCAGAACCGTGCGGATCGTAGAAACAGAGGCGTTGTACCAGTCCTCCGGATTCTGCTCCGCATAGCCGTTTTTCGGCTGATAGAGCGGATATTCCACGGTCGCGGATGCAATTGTTGTTCCCTTTTCATCGAACAGAACGGTTTTTGTTCCGCTTGTGCCGATGTCGATTCCGATTACATATGGCATAGTATAACACTCCTTTTTGATGCAAATGCGCGAAAGGCTATCCGAAAAAGGATAGCCTCGCACAAGTCTTTTACAGACTAAACATGATATTATTCAGGATTGCCTCAAGCTTTTCCTGTCTGCCGCTCTGCAGAGAGCCGATGACATCGCCCTTGCCCAGTGCATACTGCTCCAGATCAGCCATGGTAGCCTTGCCGGAGATGATGTCCGCACCGATGCCCTCGTTCCAGCTTGCATAACGCTCTGCAACGAAGTTGTCGATTCTGCCGTCGTCGATCATCTTCTGTGCGATCAGCAGACCAAGCGCGAATGCGTCCATACCGGCGATGTAGCTGTTGAAGATGTCCTCCATCTCGAAGGAGCCTCTGCGTGCCTTGGAGTCGAAGTTCAGACCGCCGTTGGTAAAGCCGCCTGCCTTGAGGACTTCGTACATGCACATTGCGGTTTCATATACGTTGGTCGGGAACTGGTCGGTATCCCAGCCAAGCAGCAGGTCGCCCTGGTTTGCGTCGATCGAACCGAACGCGCCGTTGTCGCGTGCAACACGCAGCTCATGCTGGAAGGTGTGCTGCGCCAGTGTTGCGTGGTTTGCCTCGATGTTCATCTTGAAATCCTTGTCCAGACCGTACTTGCGGAGGAAGCCGAGTACAGTTGCGGTATCAAAGTCATACTGGTGCTTGGTCGGCTCCTTCGGCTTCGGCTCGATGTAGAAGTCGCCGTCAAAGCCGATCGAACGTGCGTAGTCCACAGCCATACGCATCAGGCGTGCCATATTGTCCTGCTCCAGCGCCATGTTGGTGTTGAGGAGCGTCTCATATCCCTCACGGCCGCCCCAGAATACATAGCCCTTGCCGCCCAGCTTGACAGTCAGTTCGATCGCCTTCTTGATCTGTGCGGCAGCGAATGCGAATACGTCTGCATTCGGCGCGGTGCCTGCACCGTGCATATAGCGCGGATTGCCGAAGCAGTTTGCGGTGCCCCAGAGCACCTTCTTGCCGGGATTATTCTTCATCATCTCAGCGATGTAGTCGGTAATCTCATCCAGACGCGCGTTGGTCTCAGCGAGGGTATCCGCCTCAGCAACGAGGTCACGGTCGTGGAAGCAGAAGTAGTCGATCGACAGCTTGTCCATCAGCTCGAACGCCGCGTTGACCTTTGCCTTTGCAATTGCCATTACATCTGTCTCATTCCACTTCTTGTCGGTGGTGCCGACGCCGAACATATCAGTGCCGTCTCCGCCCATGGTGTGCCACCAGGACAGTGCAAACTTCAGCTGCTCGCGCATGGTCTTGCCGCCGACGATCTGATCGGGGTTGTAGTACTTGAATGCCATCGGGTTTGTGGAATTCTTGCCCTCAAAAGGGATCTTTCCGATTCCGGTGAAAAATTCGCTCATCATAAACCTCCTGTAATGCCTGTATTGATTTTATCTATGCGTGAAGGAGCCTTGTGCTCCGGTTCGCCTTGTTTTGCGAGAGAGAACTATTCAATTACGAGCGTGCGGCTGCTTTCCGCCATCTCGTTTGTTAAAATTGCAGTGTAGTAACGGAAGATGACCTTGCCGTCTGCATACAGCACGTCACCCTCCTCGGGAACGCCGAGCTTTTCCAGCTCCTTGTCGGACAGGTCTGCAAGCGCAACATCCTTTGTGACCGCAATGCCGCCCGCATGCATCCGCTCAACCGACAGGGTGATCTCCTCCTCGGTATAGAGGGTGCAGCCCTCGGGGATGCCATATTTTGCGGTCAGCACATAGCCGAGCGCTTCCAGCTGATCCGAGGTCAGTTCGTCCACATCAAACGTCTTTGTATATCCGTCGAGGAGTCCGAGGATCTCCATCTGGCGTTCGTTCATCGCAAAGGTCACTTCCGGGTTTGCCTTCAGCAGTTCCTCGGTGATCTCTGTCCGCTTCGCGGTCTCCCACTTCAGCGTGCATTCCTTCATCGGACGGTATACTGCGTAGCGTTCCTCAAAGCCTTTTGCGTCGCAGTACATCCAGCCGTAATCCAGGTCAAATTCATTCGTGGTAATGTCAATGTAGGTGCAGCCCTGGCTCTTGTCCTCTGCGTAAGTCACGGTGTGATCATACATTCCTGTGACAGAGGTGCCCTGCTCCGCCACGCTGGTGCGGATAGAGGAAGCAAGCACATCGGTATATACGAAGTAGGCAAGCGTGCCGAGCATATAGACCAGAAGAATGGACGTGCCGAGGATCGTTTTACCGCCCTCGCCCGCGCCGCAAAGGAAGAACATCACGACCGACACAGCGCAGATCGGGATGATCAGCAGCCAGTCGCCGAGGTTGAACAGAACAATCGGCAGCAGACAAAGCAGCGGAACCGTACTGACGATCGTGGTGATCAGCGTCTTGCGCGTATAGAACATGACGATAAACGACAGCACGCACATCGCGATCAGCCGCACGCCGAATCCGCCGGCACTGACGATTTCAATTCGGTATATTACAGAAAGATATGCAAACCAGCAAACCATCGCGCCATATGGCAGCGACAGCAGCGAAAAGCCCCGCTTCGTCCACGGATTTGCAAAAAACTTCTTCAGGGTTTCCATCATTTCAGATGTACTCCTTTCAGGTGTACAGAAAACTCTCAGTTTCAGGTTATCAGATTTATTATACCATTTTCTCCTGCTGATGACAAGGGGCTTTTTGAAATTTTCCGCCCTTTTATTCCGCACCGAGCAGAACCAGGCTCGGATCCTCCGCAAAGGTCACAGCGTTATAAAGGATCAGCACCTGGCTGAAGTCATCCGGATCTGCCAGTTCACGGTACGAACCGCGGATATAGCGCAGATCCAGCAGCACGATCTCGCTGTAATGCTGCGTGAGGAACGGCAGCAGACTGTTCGCGTAGGAATCCTTGATCAGCAGCAGGCGTTTGCCATTGCTGACATCCGTCTTTACAGTGATCTTTGCTGCATTTCCGCCGAGATAGACCTGATATTGATCCTTGGTGTTCAGCGCGTCCATGAAATACACAGAATCATACAGCTGTGTACGGACGCCGTCGAATACTTCAACCTCCGTCACCTTCGCGCCGTCCTCATAGGTGTAAAGATCCAGCACATCCGGCTCCATATCCGTGTACAGACACTTGGAGTAGAGCGTGCCGCGGAACGAACTGCTGACATGGGAGATGTTGTATTTGTCGTAGGAAACAGGGGAAAATCCGAGCTTGCGGATCGCAGTCTGATACACGCAGTATGCGCCGTAGGAAGTCCAGTGGTGGTCAGTGCGATAGAAGATATATTCCGACCGTGCCGCATACAGCGCGTCATAGCCGTGCAGCATCGTCACCTTGCCGCGCAGATCCTCTGTTACACGCTCGATCATCGCTTCCTGGTCGAAATTCGGCGCACAGCCAAGCAGCGTATCGCTGTAAACCGCTGCCGCCGTCGGCACAAGCAGCATTGCCACGGGAGTTTCCGTCTGTGAAGCAAATGTGCCGATTGCCGCAATGGAACGATCTACCACGGTCGGATCCAGATCCTCCTCCGCGGTTTTCTGGATCAGCCGTTCCTCTGTGATATACACACCGCCGATCTCCTGCTTGCCCGCAAGCAGCTCGGCAGTATTCTTCACACTCACCCAGCCCGTGCGGCCGAGGAAATGATCTGCCGCATAGGTTTCAACCCCGTCCATAAACGTGCCGTCGATCAGGCTGTCGGCAGATACCTCCGGGAAGGAGGCGAGGGTGCGGTTTTCTGTTTCGGAGATGGTCTCTTTCGGACGCAGCACCGTGCCGACCGATAATACGGCAAGGCAGATCAGAAACAAAATCGCAGAAACAATCTGCTGTCTTTTTTCCATAAACGATGTGCCTCCTTCCTAGAATCTGAAATAAAGAAACGGATTGTAGGTCTCGTTGACCAGAAATGCCACACAGAGCAAAAACAGAGCGAGCTGTGCCACCGGGAGTACCGAATAGTAAAGCTTTGCGCGCTCCTTCTTTGCGGTGCAGTATCCGCGGAGCGTCGGTGCGATCTGCAAGGATGCCAGGATGCACACAACAAATACGACCGCGTAATTGATCAGCTGATAGACCGCGATATCGTTATACAGCACGCCGGTTGTGCCGAACAGCACACCGAAGAATCTGCCGACGTCGGAGATCGCTTCGATATCAAACAGCACCCAGCTGAATACGACCAGCAAAAAGGTCGTGGCAGTTGTCAGCCATGCCGGCAGACGCTCCAGCAGCTTCTTGAAGCAGAATTTCTCCAGAATCTGCAGAATACCGAAGTAAAGCCCCCAGAGGATGAAGTTCCAGCTGGCGCCGTGCCAGAGTCCCGTGAGTCCCCAGACCACCAGCAGGTTGCGGATGTTCTTGATCGTCGAAACGCGGTTGCCGCCTAAAGGAATATAAACATATTCGCGGAACCAGGTGCCGAGCGTCATATGCCATCTGCGCCAGAAATCTGAAACGGAACGCGCGGTATATGGATAGCGGAAGTTTTCGGGGAAGTGAAAGCCGAGCATCCGTCCGAGTCCGACCGCCATATCCGAGTAGCCCGAAAAATCGAAATAGATCTGGAAGGTGAACGCCAGAATGCCGATCCACGCACCGAGAACGGACAATTCGGAAAATTCTGTCGCCTTGACAGCTGTCCAGAGCTGACCGATGCTGTTCGCGAGAATGGATTTCTTCGCCAGACCGCAGATAAAGATGCCTGCGCCCGCGCCGATGCCGGAAAGCGTAACCTCACGGTTTTCCAGTTCCTTTTCCACGTCCGCATAGCGCACGATCGGTCCCGCAATGATCTGCGGGAACATGGCGACATAGGCGCCGAAGTTGAATACACTTTTCTGCACCTTGATGTTGCGGCGGTACAGGTCGATCGTGTAGGACATACTCTGGAACGTATAGAACGAGATGCCGATCGGGAGGGGGAGCGTCCTGATCGACAGCCCCACCGTATCCGCCACAAAGCCGCTGTACTTGCACACACC
>SVNN01000059.1 GCA_015066905.1 Ruminococcus sp. | reverse complement strand
GTGCTCTTCCGATCTGTTCTGCGCAAGTGCAGCCACAGGGCGGGAAACAGAATTATGCTCCAAATCGCTGATGATGACATGGCCGCCCTGCGCCATCACGCCGTGAATCGCAAGATTCAGCGCATGGGTACAGTTCGCGGTAAAAACCACATGCTCAGGTTCACCGCCGAACAATCCGGCGATCGCTTCTCTGGCTTCATATACAGCCTCGGATGATTGCATCGACAGCCTGTGTCCGCCGCGGCCGGGATTACCGCCGCAGACAGTCATGCCGTACAAAACGGCATCTCGCACCTCGCGCGGCTTCGGAAAAGTCGTCGCCGCGTTGTCGAAGTTGACCGTCCTCAGCAATTCATTCTTCTGCAAGGCCTGTGACCGGAACGTTGTTCTTTTCTAACAGCCACAGCACTTTTCCCGCTTCAGCGCCGATGACCACCAACTGATATGCACACCCGCCGGGTCGCTTGGATTTTTCCAGCTCACAGCGATATCCCGCATTTCTCAGGATCCTCTGCCCTTTCAGTGCATGCGTCAGAGAGGGCATAGAAATCGTTGTCGTCATAATCTAAGACCACCTCATTCCCTGAATTGTTTGGTCGGGGTGTATGACTGTCCGTTCCCGAACACGTCATCACTCTATTTTATGCGATTCGACAAAATTCGTGCAGACGCAAAACGCCGCCGCTGGGAGATGTCAGCGACGGCGCTTTGCGATGAATATGATGTTTTAAGATTGTGCTCCGGTCTGCCGTTCCGGAGCACAATGATTTGTACCGATCCCTCCTTTCCGAACTGATTCCTGTATGTGTTCTGATAAGGATACGTCACAGTCCCTGAAAAGGTAACAAAACTTTTTAAAATCGTGATTTTAAACAGTAAAATCAAATTTTCTTTGTGCATTTCATCACTTAATCTCAAATTTAAGTTACAAAACGTTAATAAAGAATGACAAAAAATCATAGAAATTTTGTAAAAAGACTGCTATACTAAATGTACAGATAAAAAGAAATATAACAACAAACTTCTGAAGGGGAATAGAAAAATGAATATCAATCAAATTGGGGTAGACTACTACCAATGCGGTCTTGCAGTGTCCCGGGATCATGGCACCCAGGATTATCTGCTGATGATCGTCAACTCACCCGCACTCTTTATCATCCATGGAAAAGAGTACATGATCAAAACCAGACAAGCTGTGCTTTACAACGCAGGCACACCGCAGTACTATTATGCGGTAAACGGACTGCCGTTTGCTTCGGACTGGTTCCACTTCTCTATGACTGCCGAGGAGAAAAAGCAGCTTCAGCTGATGGGGATTCTCTTCGACACACCACTGCCTGTGGATGACAACGGCACCCTGCATATACTGATCCAGCTGATGGCGGACGAGTACTATCATGCAGGCTCTACCAAGGACGCAATGCTCAGTGCCTGTCTGCGCGCGTTCTTCATCAAGCTGAGTGAATCGGTCAGCACGGGAGAGATTTCTCAGCCGCGCAGCCGCTACTCAGATCAGCTCATCCGTCTCAGAGAGCAGATCTACACAAATCCTGAACAGGAATGGTGCGTAGAAGCAATGAGCCGTAAGATCTGCGTGAGCAGAACCCATTTCCACCGACTTTATATGGAGGAATTCGGCATCACCTGTATGCAGGATGTCACTGCGGCACGCATTGCTTCAGCAAAGGAGTATCTTTCCCAGAGCGTTCAGTCGATTCATACGATTTCCGAACGCGTGGGATATGAAAACTATGCTACCTTTGTCCGTGTGTTCAAGAAAGCAGTTGGTCTTACACCAAGCGAATATCGCAGCAGTCTGTACAAATAAGAACAAATCGCCCGGCTCAGATTACGCTTTGCCGGGCGATTTCAGCCTTTTTATAATTTTCCGAAATTTTTTTCGAAAAACGCTTGACAAACAGGAAATTATGTGGTAAAATAATTTTCGTCAGTTGTGAGACTGACTTGAATTGCGGGTGTAGTTCAGTGGTAGAATGCCAGCCTTCCAAGCTGGTTATGTGGGTTCGATTCCCATCACCCGCTCCAATGTGCGCCTTTAACTCAGCTGGATAGAGTAACTGCCTTCTAAGCAGTAAGCCATTGGTTCGAGTCCAATAAGGCGCGCCAAAAGGCAATCTGAGCATCAGCTCTTTGCATATAAATTTTATATTCCGATGGTGGGTGTAGCTTAGTCGGTTAAAGCGTCGGATTGTGGTCCCGAAGACCGTGGGTTCGAATCCCATCTCCCACCCCAGCGACGATTTTGTCGCCCGAAAACGTCTTTCATGAAAATGAAAGACGTTTTCTTTTTATGTCCGAATTTGATTGCATTTTCAGACAGAATGTGGTATACTTAGTATATATGTATCTTTCTACACAGGAGGTCGCTGAAATGAACGAAACAAAACGAATTGTCAAGGTCGGAAACTGCACACTTGACGGCAAGCACATCTATATTCAGTCGATGCTCAACCGCCGTTCGGATGACATCGAAGGCAGCGTTGCACAGGCTGTTGCACTGGAACAGGCAGGCTGTGAGATCGTCCGCGCCGCAATTCCTGACGAGGAAGCGATCAAGCTGATCCCTGCAATCAAATCTGCGATCTCAATTCCTCTGGTTGCGGACATCCACTTTGACTACCGGCTCGCCCTGAAGGCGGCTGAGGCAGGTATTGATAAAATCCGCATCAACCCCGGCAACATTGGCAGCATGGATAAGGTCAAGCTTGTAGCAGACGCCTGCAAGGAGCGCAATATTCCGATCCGCATCGGCGTAAACTCCGGATCGCTTGAAAAGGAGCTGCTTGCAAAATATGGCTCCCCTACGCCTGAAGCACTGGTCGAAAGTGCAATGGGACACGCTGATCTGCTCCGACAGTTTGACTTTGAGGATATCGTCATCTCCATCAAGTCCTCCAACGTAAAAACCATGATCGCCGCATACCGCCTTGCCGCACAGCGCTGCCCCTATCCGCTCCATCTTGGTGTGACCGAGGCCGGAACCGAACGGATGGGACTGATCAAATCTGCAATTGGAATCGGCGCACTGCTTGCAGATGATATCGGTGATACGATCCGTGTTTCGCTGACCGATGATCCTGTCAAGGAAATTGCAGCGGCGCGTGATATTCTGCGCGGTGTCGGCAAGCGCAAGGGCGTGGAGCTTGTATCTTGCCCGACCTGCGGACGCACGAGAATTGATCTGGTCAGAGCTGCAAAACTCGTTGAAGAAGCAACTGCCGGTCTCGACAAGGATATCAAGGTCGCTGTAATGGGCTGTGTTGTGAATGGCCCTGGCGAAGCACGCGAAGCTGATATCGGCATCGCAGGCGGTGACGGCTGTGCTGTTCTCTTCAAAAAGGGAGAAGTCATCCGCAAGATCAAAGAAGAAGACATCGTTGCTGAACTGATGAAGGAAATCGAACTGCTCTGAGAATCCACAACCAAAGGGGTTAACACATGGAACTGAAACTGGCGGATTTTTTCGCTGATCTTGCCGCAGCACTGCCTGCGAGTACCCATGACGGAAAACTGTTCCGCATCACATTTAACGAACCCAAGACAGAAATGACCTTTCACGTCCGGTTTGCACAGGTCATCTCGGCAGCGGACTGCGTTGCTCTGGAAAATGCACTCGAACAGGGGGCACAGCTGGAACGCGCCTCCCTCGCCTGCTATTATCCGCCGCAGCTGTTGTCTGCTGCTTGCGTTCCGGAACTGATTGAAAAACTGAAGCGCCAGCTGTCCGTTCTCAACGGATTTCTGGATCATGCTGAAATCTCACTGTCTGATAATATTCTGGAGATCACCCTCAGCCGCGGCGGTTATGATATTGTGAGCGAGTCGGGCATGTGCCGCGCACTTGCAGCGATGATACGAAATGAATTTACGCGTGATGTACAGGTCCATCTGCACGCGCCTGAAGACATTCCTCCTGATGCACACGAACAACTGATTGCAGCAGCCGAAGCAACGATGCCGAAACACGACGATCAGGTTGCTGCAAACGGAAGCGCCCCGAAGGCAGAAGCCTCCAAGGACGCACCACCACCGATGCAGCACGCTGTCACCGACTATCTCCGTCTTCCGTTTGATCTGGACGGAGAGGCATTCCTCGCCTACGGCAAACAGATCAAGGAACCTGTCCAGACAATCGCTGAAGCGGGCACAAAGCTTGACTCGAAAGTGGTGGTCTGGGGTGATATTTTTGAAGTCGGCGAGCGAAAGGTAATCAAGGACGGAAAATGGACGATCCTCAGCTTCTGTATCACAGACTATACCGGTTCTGTGATGCTCAGTATTTTCATCGACTCGAAGAAGCTGCCCTCCACCAATCTGGATCAGCTCAAGAAAAACTGCACCGTCGTCGTCAAGGGCGAAATTCAGTTTGATACATACGCAAAGGACAACACCATCAAGCCGACGGATATTCTCCTTGTCAGCAAAAAACCGCGCATGGATCACGCGCCCCAGAAGCGTGTGGAACTGCACCTCCATACCACAATGTCCGCAATGGACGCCGTGTCGTCTGCAAGTGATATGATTGCACGTGCACAGTCCTGGGGACACCGCGCGATCGCGATCACAGACCACGGCGTTGTTCAGGCGTTCCCCGAAGCGATGAACGCGACCGCGAAAGCGAAGGATTTCCGCGTGATCTACGGCTGCGAAGCATATGTCGTCAATGACCTTGCACAGCGTCCGATTCTGGTCGGCAGCACGGACCGCACTGTAAATGATGAAATCATCATTTTCGACCTGGAGACCACGGGACTCAGCGCAGAACGCGACCGCATTACAGAAATCGGTGCGGTAAAGATCAAGAATATGCGCATTGCTGACAGTTTCCAGACCTTCGTAAATCCCGAAATGAAGATTCCGCAGTATGTCTCAGAACTGACGGGAATCACAGATGGTATGGTTGCGAATGCACCGCGCGAAGAAGAAGCCCTCCGCGCATTTATGGAATTCTGCGGCGACTCCCCTGTCCTTGTGGCACATAATGCACGGTTTGATACAAGCTTTGTCAATGCTGTCTGTGAGCGCCGCAGCATTGATTTCCCCTATGCATGGATCGACAGTCTGGTGCTGTGCCAGTCGATGCTCCCTGAGCTTGCAAAGCACAAGCTCAATATTGTCGCCAAGCACTTAAAGCTCGGAAAGTTTGATCACCACCGCGCGGTCGATGACGCAATGATGCTGGCAAAGATCTATCTTGAACTGGTCGGACGGCTGATCAACGAACGGAATGTTTCCACGCTCACCGAACTGAATTCCAAGGTGGAAAAAATCGAACCGAAAAAGTGCAAATCGTTCCACCAGATCATTCTTGTCAAGAACCAGACTGGTCTGAAGAATCTCTATAAGCTTGTTTCCTACGGTCATATCGACTGCTTCTATAAACGACCGCTGATGCCGAAATCGGAACTGCTGAAACACCGTGAGGGACTGCTCTTTGGCAGCGCCTGCGAAGCAGGTGAACTGTTCCGCGCTATGATCGACAACCGCCCCCACAAGGAGCTTGTCGAGCTGGCAAAATTCTATGATTATCTCGAAATTCAGCCGATCGGCAACAACGAGTTCATGATCCGAAACGGCACCGCCGCATCGAAGGAGGAACTGCAGGAATATAACCGCAGAATCCTCGCGCTCGGCGACGAGCTGGGAATCCCCGTTGTTGCAACCTGTGACGTTCACTTTATGGACGAAAAGGACGGCATCTTCCGCAAAATCCTTCTCTCCGGCAACGGATTCAAGGACGCGGACGATCAGGCACCGCTCTATCTCCGCACGACAGAGGAAATGCTGGAGGAATTCTCCTATCTCGGAGAGGATCGCGCATTTGAGGTTGTCGTAACGAATACCAACAAGATCGCAGACAAGATCGACGAGGTGCACCCGATTCCACGCGGCACCTTTACACCGACGATCGAAGGTGCGGAGGAAGATCTCAAGCGCATTACCAACAACCGCGCCAGAGAGATCTATGGCGATCCGCTCCCAGAGCTGGTTGAAAAGCGCCTGGATCGTGAGCTTTCGTCCATCATCAAGCACGGTTTCTCGGTGCTGTACATCATCGCGCAGAAACTCGTTGCCAACTCCGAGGAACACGGCTATCTCGTTGGTTCGCGTGGATCAGTCGGCTCATCCTTCGTTGCATCCATGGCTGGTATCTCCGAGGTCAATCCTCTGGTTCCCCATTACGTCTGCACAAAATGCAAGCACAGTGAATTCATCGAGGACGGTACCTACGGCTCGGGATTTGACCTCCCTGCAAAGAATTGTCCCAACTGCGGCATCGAAATGCGCCGCGACGGTCACGATATCCCGTTCGAGACTTTCTTAGGCTTCGACGGCGATAAAGCACCGGATATCGACCTGAATTTCTCGGGCGAATATCAGTCCTCCGCGCACCGCTACACCGAAGAGCTGTTCGGTCGCGCCAACGTATTCAAGGCGGGTACAATCAGTACTGTTGCGGACAAAACCGCATACGGCTATGTCAAGCATTATCTGGAGGATCACGGTACGCCGAAAAATCCCGCAGAGGAAAACCGTCTTGCAATCGGCTGTACGGGAATCAAGCGCACGACTGGTCAGCATCCGGGCGGCATGGTCGTTGTACCGTCAAATTATGACGTCTACGACTTTACCCCTGTACAGCATCCTGCTGACTCTGCCGATTCTGACGTGATTACCACCCACTTCGACTTCCACAGCCTGCATGATACCATCCTCAAACTCGATGAGTTGGGCCACGTGGTGCCAACGCTTTATAAACATCTCGAGGATCTCACAGGAATCAAGATTGCCGATGTTCCTACGACTGATCCCGAGGTCATCCGTATGTGTACCGACGCAACGGCGCTGAATGTCACGCCCGAGGAGCTTTACTGTCCCACGGGAAGTCTTGGCATCCCGGAGATGGGAACCAGCTTTACGATCGGCATGCTGATGGACGCAAAGCCAAAGAAGTTCAGCGACTTTCTTCAGATCTCCGGTCTGTCACACGGCACGGACGTATGGCTCGGAAATGCAAAGGATCTGATTGAACAGGGAATCTGCACAATTTCCGACGTAATCGGTACCCGTGACAGTATTATGACCTATCTTCTGTATAAGGGCGTGCCACCGAAGGAGGCATTCCAGATCATGGAGGACACCCGTAAGGGCAAGGCACCCAAGACCTTCACGCCTGAGCGCATTGCAATGATGAAGGAACATAACGTGCCCCAGTGGTATATAGACAGCTGTCTGAAAATCAAATATATGTTCCCGAAGGCGCACGCGGCAGCATACGTTATCGCGGCGATCAAGCTGGCATGGTTCAAGATGTACCGTCCGCTCGAATATTACGCGACCTACTTCACGGTCCGCGGCGGAGATTTTGACGCAGATCTCGCTGTACGCGGTCTTACCGCTGTGCGGAATCGTCTGGAGGAGCTTAAAAAGCTCGGCAACGACCGCACCAAAAAAGAATCTGACCTGTATGATATTCTCATGATTACCAACGAGATGCTCTCGCGCGGATACACGTTCCTCCCAATCGACCTGTATAAATCCCATGCGGTGAAATATCAGATCGAGGACGGACAGATCCGTATCCCGTTCGGTGCGCTCTCAGGCGTCGGAGAATCGGCGGCGATGTCACTCTATCAGACCGCGCAGGCACGCGACTTTATCTCGATCGAAGAGTTCCAGAGCAAGTGCGGTGCGTCAAAAACAATAGTTGACACCCTTGAAAGCATTGGTGCTTTGGGAAATCTACCGAAATCCAGTCAGATGACCCTGTTTTAGCTTGACAAGATTGCAGTAATATGTTATCATGTTAGCGTAGTAACACACTAAAGTGTTTGAAGAAGATTCCAAGGAGGAAGAAATGAAGGATTACAGTCTGATTACACCTGAGGGAACCAAGGATTTCCTCTTTGCAGAATGCGGCACGCGCAGAGCGATCGAACGCACGATCGAAGACATCTGGCGCAGCCGCGGATATACCGAAGTCATCACCCCGGTGGTTGAGTTCTTTGATGTATTCAACCGCCGCGAAAGCTCCTTTCCGCAGGAGCAGATGTACAAGCTCGTAGACAGAAAGGGCAGACTCCTCGTCATCCGACCCGACTCCACGATGCCGATTGCGCGTATGGTTGCAACCCGTCTCAAGGATGCAGCACTCCCGCTCCGTCTGTATTATAACCAGTGCGTTTATATCAACTCTCCCCTGCTGAAGGGCAGAAGCAATCAGATCGCCCAGACCGGAATCGAGCTGATCGGCTCTTCCTCCCGTCTTGCAGATCTGGAAGTCATCTCAGCTGCGATTGACGTGCTTTCTGCTTGTTCCAAAGACGGATTCTCACTGGAACTTGGCAACATCGGCGTCTTCAAGGAGCTGATGCGTCAGCTGAATGTCAGTGTTGACGTTGAGGAACAGATCCGTCAGCTGATCGAGGAAAAGAACTACCCTGCACTGTCTGATACACTCGACACGATCGGTGACAACGACATCACCCGCGCACTCAAGAAGCTCCCCCGTCTGTTCGGCGGCGCAGAGGTATTCGACAAGGCAGCAAAGCTCTTCGCAGATGAAAAGATCACCGCACTGCTGGATAATCTGCGCTCGGTTTATGAAGAAGCCGCATCCCTCTGTGATACAGGTGTTGTCACAGTTGACCTCGGCATGGTCGGCAGAACCGACTACTACACCGGCATCATCCTGAAGGGCTATCTCTCCGGCTGCGGCGACGCTGTTCTTTCGGGCGGCAGATATGACAAGCTGCTCGCTGTATACGGATATGACGTTCCTGCAACGGGCTTTGCGGTTCATGTGGACGCGATCACGGGACTTCATGCAAAGCAGGGCGCGCTCTCCACCGCAAAGCACTGCGATATTCTCGTATACGCCGAGGAGGAATATGCAACCGCGGCGATCCGCAAGGCGCGTGCACTCCGCGCAGAAGGAAAGATCGTAGAACTTTCGCTGCAGGATTCTCTGGAGGCTGCACGGCTTTATGCAAAGGAAAACGGAATCCCCGCCCTTGTGGTGATTGATAAGAACGACGAGGAGGAAAAGCAAGATGCAGAATAATAAACCACTCCGCATTGCTCTGACCAAGGGCAGACTCGAAAAGGATACGATCGGATTGTTCGAGTCGCTCGGCTTCGACTGCACCGCTGTCCGTGAAAAAGGCAGACGGCTGATTCTCCCGATCCCTGACGCAAATCTGGAGGTCGTTCTGGCAAAGGCAAATGACGTCATCACCTATGTCGAGCACGGCGTATGTGATATGGGCGTAGTCGGCAAGGATACCATCATGGAGATGCACGGCAAGTTCTATGAGCTGGTCGATCTCGGCTTCGGCAGATGCAAATTTGCACTCGCCGGAAAGAAGAATGAGAACTTTTATGCAGGCGTTGGTGTCAAGACCATCGCCACGAAATATCCGAATGTGGCAAGAAGCTTTTTCGCCGCAAAGGGAATGGACGTCGAGATCGTAAAGATCGAAGGCTCTGTGGAGCTGGCGCCCCTGCTGGATCTTGCAAATGGTATCGTGGATATCGTTGAAACTGGCTCTACACTCCGTGAAAACGGGCTGGAAGTATATGAAGATGTCGCGCCGATCTCCGCGCGACTGATCGTGAATACAGTAAGTTTGAAGCTCCGCCAGCATGAGATCGAAACACTGATCCAGAAAATTGAACAGGAGCTGAAGGAAAGAGAGGAATCGAAATGATTCAGAAAATTGTTGCAGACGGCAAGGCAGAACTTGAATTTTTAGACGCGCTCCGCGCAAGAAATGCGGAGACTGATAAGCAGATCACTGCTGTGGTCAGTGAGATCATTGATACTGTCCGTAAGGGCGGCGACAAGGCAGTGAACGCTTATACCGAAAAGTTTGACGGCAAGCTTCCCGAATATTATGAAGTACCGCAGGATGTCATCAACGACGCACTCAACGAGGCGGACGAGGATTATGTCAACGCGCTGCTCAACGCAATGGAGAACATTGCGGCATTCCACAACCGCCAGCGTGAAAACAGCTTTATGCAGGCAAACGACAACGGCGTGATCGTCGGTCAGCGCGTCCGCGGTCTGGAGCGCGTGGGTCTTTATGTCCCCGGCGGCACCGCAGCATATCCCTCCAGCGTGCTGATGAACGCAATCCCTGCGAAGATTGCAGGCGTTAAGGAACTCACTATGGTAACACCGCCCTGCAAGGACGGCACACCGAATAAGGACATCCTCGTTGCGGCAGCTGTCTGCGGCGTGGACAGAGTTTTCCTCACCGGCGGCGCACAGGCAATTGCCGCACTTGCATACGGAACGGAATCCATCCCGCGCGTAGATAAGATCGTAGGTCCCGGCAATATCTATGTTGCTACTGCAAAGAAGCTTCTCTACGGCGTTGTGGATATTGATATGATTGCAGGTCCGAGTGAGATTCTCGTACTTGCGGATGATACCGCAAATCCTGCCTACATTGCGGCAGATCTGATGTCCCAGGCAGAACACGACCGTCTCGCGTCCTCGATCCTCATCACGACCAGTGAAAGAATTGCGGACGAAACGATCCGTGAGCTTGACAGACAGATGCAGACGCTTTCGAGAAAAGACATCATTGCAGAGTCGCTTGACAAGCACGGCATGATCATCCTCTGTGACTGCGTCGGCTGTGCGGTAGAGCTTGCAAATGCAATTGCACCCGAGCACCTCGAAGTCCTGCTCGAAAATCCGATGGAATATCTCGGCAGGTTGGATAATGCAGGTTCGATCTTCCTCGGACAGTATGCGTCTGAGCCGCTCGGCGACTACTACGCAGGCCCGAACCACGTTCTGCCCACGAGCGGTACTGCACGCTTCTTCTCGCCGCTTGGCGTTTCGAGCTTTATCAAGCGTTCGGGCTATGTCTACTACACCAAGGAGGCACTCCGCGAGGCAAAGGACGACATCGTTCTGATTGCAGAGCGCGAGGGACTGACCGCACACGCAAATGCCATCAAGGTACGCTTTGAAAACGAATAAATTCAGAAGGGACAGTTTCAGATATGGCATATCAGTTCAGCAAGCGAATTGCAGAGCTTATCCCCTATGACCCCATCGAGGGCGAATTTGAAGTGAAGCTGGATGCAAATGAATCCTTTGCACAGCTTCCTCCCGCCATCCATCAGAAGGTGATGGATGAAATCAGCAGACTGCCCTTGAACCGCTATCCCGATCCGACCGCAAAAAAAGCGGTCGGTGCGTTTGCGGATTTCTATCAGATCTCTCCCGACTGTGTAACCGCAGGAAACGGCTCGGATGAGCTGATCAGCCTGCTGACCAGCTGTTTTCTGGATCCGGGTGATACCATCGTCACCCTGTCACAGGATTTCTCCATGTACGCTTTTTACGGTAGTCTGTATGGACTGAATGTCGAGGTCTGTGAGAAGAATCCGGACGGCACGATTGATGTGGACACGCTGATTCAGTTCTGCAAGGAAAAGAACGCGCGTGCACTGATGTTCTCCAATCCCTGCAACCCGACCTCGCTCGGACTGGGTCGCACTGAAGTGCGTCGTCTGCTGCAGTCTCTTGACTGCCTTGTGATTCTTGACGAGGCCTATATGGACTTCTGGGACGAATCCATGATGCAGGAAATCAGTAATTATGAATCCTGCGTAATCTTAAAGACCTGTTCCAAGGCGATCGGACTGGCCGGAATCCGTCTGGGATTCATGGTCGCATCACCGAAGATCACAAGAACACTGAACGCGGCAAAATCACCGTATAATACGGATATGATCGCACAGACAATCGCGCAGACTGTGCTTGGTGAACAGGAATATCTCCGCACACAGTTTGCAGATCTGAGAGCAAAAACAGCAATGCTGTATGAGTCGCTGCTCGCTGTTGACCGCGATTATCCAGGCGTGTTCCGCGCTGTATATAAGCCTTGCACCAATTTTGTTTTCCTCACGACCGATTATGCAGACGAGATTCAATTCAAACTGCTGGAACAATCCGTTGCGGTACGTAAATTCCGCGGCGCACTCCGCATCACAGCGGGCAGTGCGGAAGAACAGGCACGGCTGATAAAAGCGCTCCGCGCTATCTGTGCGGCGCTGACCTAAAGATTGGAGGATTCAGATGATCAGAAGCGGAAGTGTTTCCCGCAAAACACGGGAAACAGATATTACAGTTTCTGTTACACTTGACGGAAACGGAAAATCTGATATTGACACCGGAATCGGCTTTTTCGACCACATGCTGGAGGCGCTCTCCAAACACAGCGGCATCTCAATGTCGATTCACGCAGACGGCGATCTGATTGTAGACTGTCACCACACGATCGAGGACACTGGCATAGTGCTCGGA
>SVNN01000058.1 GCA_015066905.1 Ruminococcus sp. | reverse complement strand
TTATTCACGCGATCGAAGCGCACCACAACGACGTTGAGCCGAAAACCGTCATCGCCTGCATCGTTCAGGCGGCAGACGCAATTTCCGCAGCACGTCCTGCAGCACGCAGCGAGAACTATGAGAACTACATCAAGCGCCTGCAGAAGCTTGAAGAGATCTGCTCCTCCTACGAGGGCGTTGAAAAGAGCTTCGCTATCCAGGCAGGACGCGAAGTCCGTATCATGGTTCAGCCCGAGGTTGTGGATGATGAAAAGATGGTGCTTGTAGCACGCGAAATCGCACAGCAGATCGAAAACGAGATGGAATATCCCGGACAGATCAAGATCAACCTCATCCGCGAAAGCCGTGCGGTCGATTACGCAAAATAAAACCACGCAGTACAATGCCCCACGCAGGAATGTGTGGGGCATTTTCAGATTGAAAGGATCGGTGAATATGGCAAAAACAATTTTCGGCACATCCGAAAAATCAAACTTTATCGTGAATATGACGCCGCAGCAGCTCAGACGCTACTGCTGTAATGGTCTGCTGATTGCACTGGCGCTCGGGTTTGCTTCCATGTGGCTGTTCGATCTCACACTGAATGCCGAAGGAGAGCTCGCAGAGCACATGCTGGAGGGCAACCTGCTCGCAAACCTCGTCGTCGCGCTCCGCACCTATTCCTCTGCATTTGCAATCGGCGGTGTGCTGGCAATGATCCTCGCGATCATCGGCATCTCCAAACAGCAGTACAGCAAGAAGGATATCCGCATCCCCGGCTGTCTGTGCGGCGCAATCCTCCTCCTCGGTGCAATCTCATTTCTGATCTGCTACAATTATAGCGACGGATTTTTCGGACAATATGGCAGAAATGAGGGATTGCTTGCGCTGATCTTCTATGTCTGTTTCTTCTTTACAGGAACGCTCCTGCGTGCTGAACAGACGATCATCCGTTTTCTGAATGGTGTAACGGTGCTCGGACTTGCAGGCTGCTTCTGGGCGTTGCTGCAAAGCCTGCCGATCGAAGCGATTCCGTCCTCGTTCCAGAAGCTTGAACCGATCCTGCTGGAGCGCGTTTTTCTCCCCAGCGGTTTGACGGGAAATCCCGTTGCATTCGCAATGCTGCTGACCATGCTCGGCGCGGTATCCATCACTGCCGCCTTTTTTGCACAGGAAAAGAAACTCCGTCTCTTCCATACAATCTCCGCGGCAGTATTCTGCTTCTTCCTGCTGAAAACGCAGTGCCTTGCTGCACTCATCGGCGCGGCAATCCTGCTGATCGGCGCAGTTGTTCTGATCCTCGTGAAGAAAAATGCCGCTGCACCGCTCCCAAAGCTTGGAGCACTCCTTGCAGTCATGCTCTGCTCCGTCCTGCTTTCCGCATTCGCGCCCTCGATCAACAATACAAGAACGATCGGAGATCATGTTCCTGCGGAAAACGGCTATGTGCTCCATGACGGCGCGATCGTCTGGGCAGACGGCTTCTATCGCCTGAAAACCGCTGGTCCCTATTCTCTGCGCAAGGCGGACGGCTGGGAGATTCAGTCTGCGCCCGCTGTCCATGGCTATCTCAGCGGAGAAGCGGTCAGCATCATCAAAAAATATCCCCTCCTTGGCACGGGCGCAGATAACTACACTTACGCCCTGCTCAGCACCAGCGCGGAGGTATCCTATAACCCGAATCTGGCAGACCGCCCCTACAACGATCTGCTCTATATCGCCGCAACACGCGGTATCCCCTCCCTGCTCTGCTATCTGGCGCTGACAGTCATCGCGCTTGTACGCGCCTGCCGCAGCGGAAAGCAGACAAAACGCTGGATCTTCCCTGCGCTGATCTTCTCGATCAGCGGCTATCTGCTGACAAGCATCTGCGGCATCAGCGTGATCCTCGTTGCCCCCCTGTTCTGGACGCTCCTGGGTATCGCCTGCGGACCGGTTGATGAAGAAAAGACGGAACCCGGAAAATGACAGGGATCGAATCAGGAAAATAGACCAAATCTGATTGCATCGGAGATGATGGCTTGAAACACACCGGCACACAGCCGTTTGAAACAGAACGGCTCGTCTGCAGACCGTTCGTACAGGCAGATTGCACGGATATGCTCCGAAACTGGATCTCCAATCCGAACGTACAACTGGAATATGGCGAGCCGGTCTATTCCACTATGGATCAGGTAAAAGCACTGTTGACCGCATACATCAGCAAATACAGCAGCCCTGATTTTTACCGTTGGGCGATTGTTGAAAAAAACAGCAAGCAAAACATCGGACAAATCGCGTTTTGCAGGGTATATTCAGACTGCCGGACAGCAGAAATTGAATATTGCATCGGCGAACCCTTTTGGGGAAACGGCTATGCGAGCGAAGCGTTGTCAGCACTGATTGACGTTACGTTCCACAGCACAGATTTCATCAGGCTGGAAGCCTATCACAGAATCGAAAACACCAGATCCGGCAGAGTGCTGGAAAAATCGGTCATGCACAGCACCGAACTGATAGAACGTTTCATAAGGGAACAGACCATACCGCACGGAGAGGTGTGTTATTGCATCGAAAAACATGTATATACCGCGCGATAACGCGCGCCCTTACTTTCCTTATGCCAAAATCAGAAATAAAAAAAGCGTATGTAAAAACATACGCTTTTTTATTTCGCATCAATGCATGCTTATTTCTTTTCTTCTCCTGCGCCCTCTAAGAACTTATAGGTCACAGCTGCCAGAGCCGCACCCACCAGCGGGCCTACGATGAATACCCATACGCAGGATACAGGATCAGAGTTGCCGGTGATTGCCGCAACGATTGCAGGGCCGATGCTTCTTGCAGGATTGACGGAAGTGCCGGTCAGACCGATGCCGAGGATATGTACCAGAGTCAGGGTGAAACCGATTACAACGCCTGCAAAAGAACCGTGGTTCGCCTTCTTCGAGGTCACACCAAGAATCGTCAGTACGAAGATGAAGGTCAGAACGACCTCAACCAGCAGTCCTGCAACAGCACTGTCATTCACGCCGCCAAGACCGTTCGAACCAAATCCGCCGGTCATATCCTTGACGTTGCCCAGTTCAAAGATCGCCGCCAGCACACCTGCACCCGCAAATGCGCCGAGGCACTGAGAGATGACGTAGCCGACAAAATCTGTCACGCTCATACCGCTGCTGATGAGCACACCGAGCGATACCGCCGGGTTGATGTGGCAGCCGGAGATATTGCCGACACAGTACGCCATTCCGACGATAACCAGACCGAACGCCAGCGCAGTCAGAATATATCCGCCGCCGTTTACAGCATCACAGCCGACGAGCATCGCCGTTCCGCAGCCAAGAATCACAAGCACCATTGTGCCGATGAACTCAGCCACATACTTTTTCATAGAATCCATGTTGTTTTCCTCCTGTTCGGGATGAATAGTAAACACGCAGACACCAGAAAAACCGTTGTTTCTGCCCTGTTTCTACTATGTATTATAGCGAATTGCGCTGCATTTGTCAATGGATGGCGAATCTGGCAGAAAAAACGAAAAATCCCTTGTACCGGATCGGAAAATGTGCTATAATATTATGACTATGCTTTCGTGCATAAGCGTAAATCTATGAAAGGAGGCGTATGACTACATATAATTAGTTCATACGGAATGAAATGGAAAAAAACTTAATCTGCGTTCTGGTCACCATCATCCTCTATATGCTGATGATGGTCATCATCGGAATCTATTGCTCCCGCAAAAATGAGAACGTCAGCGACTTCTACCTCGGCGGAAGAAAGCTCGGCCCGATCGTCACTGCGATGAGTGCAGAGGCCTCGGATATGAGCAGCTGGCTGCTGATGGGACTTCCCGGCGTTGCCTATCTGTTCGGCGGCGCGGAGGCCTGCTGGACAGCGATCGGTCTGGCGATCGGCACTTATGTCAACTGGCTGATCGTTGCAAAACGTCTGCGCGTCTATTCACACAAGTGCAGCAACGCCATCACAATCCCCGACTTTTTCTCCAACCGTTACCGCGATGATAAAAATATTCTGATGGGCATTTCTGCGGTCATCATCCTGGTTTTCTTCGTACCCTACACCGCATCCGGCTTTGCGGCCTGCGGCAGACTCTTCTCGACGTTGTTCGGAATCCAATACCACGTTGCCATGATCCTCAGCGCGGTCATCATCATTGCTTATACCAGCGTCGGCGGATTCCTGGCAGCCAGCACCACCGACCTCATCCAGAGTATTGTCATGACAATCGCACTCATCATTCTTGTCGCATTCGGTGTCAATACTGCGGGCGGTTTCGACGCGGTTATGGAAAACGCCAAATCGCTCACCGGCTATCTCTCCCTGACCGCATCCCATATTGCTGAGGGCAACACCTCCACTTCCTACGGATTCCTGCCGATCGTTTCCACGCTGGCGTGGGGACTGGGCTACTTCGGTATGCCGCACATTCTGCTCCGCTTCATGGCGATTGAAGACAAGAACAAAGTCAAGACCTCCAGAAGAATCGCATCTGTGTGGGTGGTCATCTCGATGGCAATTGCAATCTTCATCGGCTTCATCGGTAACGCGCTGAGTGCAAACGGAACACTCTCCACACTGGTCGGCAGCGCAGAGGCAGAAACCGTTGTCATCAAGCTCGCAATCTTCATGAGCGAAAAGAACATCCTCTTCGCCCTGCTTGCCGGCCTGATCTTCTCCGGCATTCTCGCCTGCACCATGTCCACCTCTGACTCTCAGCTGCTTGCCGCTTCCTCCAGTATGTCTGAAAACATCATCGGCGGTGTGTTCAAGATCAAGCTGTCGAACAAGGGACAGATGCTTTCTGCAAGAATCGTTCTGGTCGTTATTGCAGTTCTTTCCGTTATCATCGCGTGGAAGCCGGACAGCTCCGTATTCCAGATCGTATCCTTCGCATGGGCTGGCTTCGGCGCAACCTTCGGTCCCATCATGCTTGCAGCACTCTTCTGGAAGCGTTCTAACAAATGGGGCGCCCTGGCAGGACTTGTTTCGGGCGGAATCTCCATTTTCGTCTGGAAATTCCTGATCCGTCCGCTCGGCGGCGCATGGGATATCTACGAACTTCTTCCCGCATTCCTGATCGCATCCGCAGCAATCATCATCGTTTCTCTCCTGACCGCAAAACCCTCCAAGGAGATTACCGATGAATTTGACGCTGTCGTCGAAGAAATGCGCGCAAAATAATCTGCCGCGTTGTAATAATCAAAAAAGAGGCTTGCTGTGATGATCGGCAAGCCTCTTTCCTGATCAGAAATTCTGCATGATCCAGTAGATCACACCATAAATTACACTCGCCGCCGTTCCATAAAGGATGACGGGGCCTGCAATGGTGAAGATCTTCGCGCCCACACCGAGGATAAATCCCTCGGTCTTCGCCTCCAGCGCCGAAGATACCACCGCGTTTGCAAAGCCGGTAATCGGTACAAGCGTTCCTGCACCGGCATATTTCGCCAGCTTTTCATACCAGCCCTGACTGGTCAGGATCGCACTCAGCAGCACCAGCAGGATGGATGTCCACGCGCCTGCTCCCATTTTGCTCAGTCCGTTTGCTGCAAACAGCTCCAGCAGCGCTTCGCCGAGCAGACAGAATGCGCCGCCGATCACAAATGCACCAACGATTGTCCGAAATGCCTTGGTGGGCGGCGACGCTTTTTTTGCAAGCTGTCCATATTCTTCCTGTGTAATTCTCATATAACTCCTCCTAGCCGACCATTTGTTCGACCGTCTCCAGATCCAGCTGCGGATGCAGTGCAAGATTCACACCGCAGGCGATCAGCCATGCCGCATTCTGTGTCAGTGCGTCAATGTTCCGCGGTGTTACCATCAGATTCGGCATATCCGATTTCGGTGCCGTATCCGTCAGTTCCGCCGCTACGGTATGCAGATCCACCACCGTCGGCACTCCTACCGCGATCACGGGAACCCCCAGCGTATCTTCCGACAGCTCTCTGCGGCGGTTCTGCACACCGCTGCCGGGCGCAATTCCTGTGTCGGAAAGCTGAACCGTTGTCCCGAGCCGATGCATCTCCGCGCAGGCGAGTGCGTCGATCGCGATCACTGCCTTTGCGTCAAGCCGTTTCACCAAAGATGCTGTCAGTTCCGCCGCCTCGATTCCCGTCTGTCCCAGCACGCCTGCCGCCAGAACGCTCACAGGCCGAAGCGACGCGAAAAATGCATCCTCCGCCCCCAGCGTCTCGCGCAGATGCCGCGTCGCAAGAATACGCGCCGCTGCCTGCGGACCGAGTGCGTCAGGGGTAATCTCACGATTGCCGAGTCCCAGCACCAGAACCGTTCCTGTTTCCGGCAAAAGTGCCTGCAGCTCACGCCCCAGCTCCTGCGCCATATCCGCAAACTGCGGTACCGTCCTGCCCAGATCCTCGCTCGCCAGCGTGATATACCGCCCCTTGCGCTTGCCGGCTGTTTCCAGGTGACGATCATCGTGCAGTTCAATTTCGGTCACGGAAAAATGTTCCCCGCGCTCCCGCCTGGTAATACCGCCGCGGCTGCTGAGGCGCGTTGCTTCTACCGCCAGATCTGTTCTTGGATTTTTCACGCGCTCCCCCTCCTTTGGATTTGTAGGAATGTACAGAAATCTATACGAAATCTTGTGTGAAAATTTCAGTATTGCCTATTGTAATTTGACAGAAAAAATGGTAGAATATTAGATAGCTTATGTGGCTGCGTCATTACAGCCATGCCAAAGCGGCGGCCGTGTCAATATCTGAATCCGATTCAGATAGGTGCTGCTTTTAATCTTTGCAGTTTTTTCTCCGATATTCTCGGTAAATACTGCTATCATTTATTTATTATTTAAAAGAGGTGAAAATCCGATGGCAAACATCAAATCTGCGATCAAGAGAGTAAAGGTAAACCGTACCAAGGCTGCTGCCAACAAGGCAAGAAAGTCCAATCTGAAAACCGTTCTGAAGAAGGCGAACCTCGCTGTTGAAAACAACGCTGCTGACAAGAACGAGGCAATCAAGGTTGCAATCAAGCGCGTTGACCAGGCTTGCGCAAAGGGTCTGATGCACAAGAATGCTGCTGCCCGCAAGAAGTCTCAGCTCGCTAAGAAGCTGAACGCGTAATCGCTGATTCACTCACATAACAAAAACGCCGCAGAAAAATCTGCGGCGTTTTTTACGTCACTCTGCTGTTTTTGCCTCGCGTCTTCTTACGTCATCCATCTCCGTGTTGAACTTGTTCATCAGGTGCTGATAATTGATCGCCGTACCACCCTCATATGCCGCGGTGATCTCAAACAGACAGCCGTGGAGGGAGATCGGGATCTCCTGCCCCTGATAAACAACCGGATTTCCGTTCTTTTCAAGCACCCCGTCCAGCAGCTCCTTGGCTGCAGCGGGATCAGACAGCGTGGTCACAAGAACAAATTCATCTCCGCCAAGCCGCAGCGCGATCATTCCGTCGCCGCAGGCCGCGTCAATGCGGCTCATTGCCTCGACAATTGCAAGATCGCCCGCCTCTCTGCCGATCTCTGTGTTGATCGGGTGCAGATTGCGAATATCAAATCCAAGCGCATATGTTCCCTTGTTGCTCTGTAAATAATCATAAAGTTCAGAAATATCAAACCGATTTCTCATATGTACTGTACCTCCATTTTCCTGCGGCGGATACACAGGCGGACAGATGCCAAAGAAATGCCGCCGCGTCTTGCGGAATTCCGACGGCTTGACGTGCCACACCCTGGTGAATGCACGCGTAAACACCTCCGGAGAATTATACCCATAACGAAACGCAATCTCTGTTACAGACGCGTCCGTCTCACAGAGTGCTTTTGCCGCACAGGTCATCCGCCGTTTTACAATATATTCTCCTACGCTGAAATGCAGCGCAAACCGAAACAGCTTCTGAAGTCCGGAAAGAGAGATATAGCACGCATCAGCAACATCGTTCTGAGTAAAGTCGTTCTCCAGATTTTCCTCAATGAAGCGCAGCGCGTCTTCTAATACATAAAAACTCTTCAAACCGTTCCCCCGTTTCTGTTTCGATGATTCTGGATTCCGGTACCGTACTTACAGTATAGCACAGATTATTTTTCCGTTCTTGATGATTTGAGCAAAATTCCTCTTTACACAGCTTAACACAAATTTTCTGTCCATGCAACAGGGAATTTCCGCTTCAGCGCGAGTATATTATATATAGTAAGAAAGGAGGCGCGCTCATTTTGCCGACCACCAAACCAAACGATCCATCCTATTTTCCTCTGCTCTTTCTGTTGATCACTTCCGCGGTGCTGATGCTGTTCGGTTCTATGGCATCTCCGCTGTTTCCGCTCCACACGGGCGTGGATCAGAACACCTTTCTGACCGTCGGCCGCGCCATGTGCGAGGGGGATGTCCTTTATCGTGATATCTTTGAGCAAAAAGGCCCGCTGCTCTACGTCCTGCACGCGCTTGCCTATCGGATCGACTCCGGCGGATTTTTCGGTGTCTATCTGCTGGAGGTACTGAGTTTCTGGGGATATCTGCTTCTGCTTCGCAAAATCGCCGCAGAATTTGTCAGCGACTCTGCTGCACTCGCCGCCTCCGCTCTGAGCGGCTGGCTGACTGTGATCTCATATGCCTTCAGCCGCGGTGATAACGCAGAGGAGTTTTGTCTGCCGCTGCTCGCAATCGGACTGCTCGGGCTGATCCGATATACCGAAAGTGACCGTGATATACCGTTGTTTGCCGTCAGTCTGCTCGCAGGCGCCTGTGCCGGCTGTGTGCTGTGGATCAAGTTTACAATGCTGGGATTCTACATCGCGTGGGTACTGTGCGTGTTTTGTATCGCGCTCCGCCGCGGCGGAATCAAAACCGCGCTGCTGGCTGTTGGGGAGTTTCTGCTCGGTATGCTGCTTGCCACACTGCCGTGGCTGCTCTATTTTCTGTGGCACAATGCTCTGTACTCCCTCTGGGAGGTCTATTTCTACGCGAATATCTTCCTTTACTCGGGACAAACGACGATCCTCTCCCGTGTGCTGTCCGTCTTTACAAAGGATTTTCTCTGGAATCCACCGCTGTTTCTCTCCATTGTGATCGGCATCTGCTGGATTCTCCGTGCACCGCTTCCGATCAAAAAGGAAACGCGCGTAAGCATTGCTGCCATCTGGTTCGGGCTCTACTTCTTCCTCTTTGTTGGCGGAACGCGCTACCGCTATTATTTTCTCATCATGGCACTGTTTTCCGTGTTCGGATTTCTCGCACTCCTGCGTCCGCTTGCTGAAAGAACGCATCGACGCGGTGCTGTACCGCTGATCTGCACGGCAGGACTGCTCTGTACAGTGCTCTTCGGAAATTGCGCCGGCAGCTATCTGATTCCTGCAGCGGAATATCCGCAGTATCAGTTTGCCGAACAGATGGGTGAAGGTGCAAGTGTGCTGAACTACCGTTTTCTTGACGGCGGATTCTATCTCGCGGCACAGGCGCCGCTTCCTGATACACGTTATCCCCTGACGGTGAATATTCCACGCGAAAATCTTCCCGCGCAGTTCGATGAGCAGGATCAGCTGATTGAAACCGAAGCTGTGGATTATGTCATTACGCGCTATCGTCTGGACGGCGATCCCGAGGGAAAAGAACCGCCCTGCGCGGCACTCGAAGAAAACTATACGCTGATTTTTGAAACCGAGGACGGCGCAAACCGCGAAGGCGCGCGCACCTACGGCTATTGTCTTTATCAGAAAAAACGAAAGGGAGGTGTCTGATCTATGCAGGATCTGACGCAAAAGGCCTGTTCCGTCGGCCGCGTCACGGTGGACAAGCAATATCATATGCGTGAAGCAGACGCAGATTTTCTGGACTTTTTCGGAAACGATGTCATTTACTCGATCCTCCGCACTATGCACCCCGACGATGCAGATCTGTTCTGTGCAACAACGGAATCCCTGCGGATCGGAGAACGTGACCGCTGTATTCTCCGTGCGCGGAATGCAGACGGCGTTTATGTCCGCCTGCTGGTTACAATTCAGGCCAGCTCCGACAAGGATGGTTCGCTGTGCTACCGTCTGACCTTCCGTGATGTATTCCGCATGGATGCCCTGTTGCTCCACCACGAGCACGAGAACCGCGTATATCGTCATCTGCTGACGATGATGCGCGACGTTTGCTTTGCATACCGCATGGGCAGCAGACAGCTGATTATCTATCAGTTCGACTGCTTCCGCGACATCATCCTGCTCCGTTCTACCTTATCCGAATGGCAGCAGCAGCTGAAAAATGAACACCTGGTTGACCGCGGAGATCTCGGCGTACTTTCTGCACTCTGTAAGGATATCGAAAACGGCACATACCGCTTTCAGCATGAACTGGACGCTTCGTTCCTCAGCGGCGGTGTCAGAATGGAACATATCTCCGTGCAGGGCATCACGCTGTGGGATTCGCCGGAGGACGGCAGCGTGATCGGCACCATCTCTGTCATCCACCCGAAGTCCAAGGCAAAAGATATCAACCTGACGCTGGAAACCAACCGCGACTCTCTCACCGAGCTGCTCAACAAGCAGGCGATCGTCAGCTATGCAAAATCCCAGATCGCAGCAAAGCCAAAGGGACTCCTCAGCGTTGTGCTGGTCGATGTGGACGATTTCAAGGATCTGACCGACCGCTACGGCCATATGTTCGGCGACGAGGTGCTGTATACGATCTCGCATATCATCAAGGCGGAGATCGGCAGACGCGGTATGGCAGGACGAATCGGCGGCAGCATCTTTCAGATTGTGCTGGAAGACATCCGGGATGAAACCGACCTCCGCGGTATCCTCCGCGCGATCCGTACCAAAATCGAATGGGCATTTGTCGAGCGGAAAAAATCGCTCAAGGTCACCTGCTCCATCGGTGCGGCATGCTATCCGATCGACGCCGACAACTACGACGCACTGTTCATGCAGGCGGACAAGGCTCTCTATATCGCAAGCGCAAAGGGCAAAAACCGCTATGTCATCTATGATGTGAACAAGCATGGCGAGGCTCTGCCCAACCGTGAGCGTTCCGTGGCGGATCTGTATGCCAATGTGCCCAAGCCCACCCAGAGCAAGGCGGGCTTTGTGGCAGATACCGCCCGCAGTCTGCTGCGAGAGGAAGCCCCCGATCTGTTTTCCCTGATGCAGAACATCGGGGAGCAGTTTGGTGTGGATGGCATCCACATTTTCGCCGCCCCCGAACAAAAAGCGGTGTATAGCTGGGGACATCCCGTAAACGGCAATGCCGCTGTGCTGCTGGAGGAACCCTTTGCACGGGGCTTTGGAGAGGACAGCGTTTGTGTGGTGGATAACATCAATGCGCTGGAAAATGTGGCAGATGATGCCTACCGCTGGTTTGCTGCCGAAAATATGCTGGGTGCAGTGCTGTATCGTATGATGTGCAGCGGGAAGCCCATGGGCGTCATTGCCTTTGGCCTGTTCGGCAGATTCCGCAAATGGAGCACGCTGGATGTGAATCATCTTACGGTGCTGGGCGGCATCCTTGCCGCATTGATGGAAAAATACTATTTTTCGCAGGAATCGGAAGGATTCTTGCGGCAAAACGATTAAATTCCCCTGCGGACTGAAAAAAATCCTTGCAATCCGATGGATTTTGTGCTATCATAATCAATTGGTGCGATGCCGCATCAATCCTTGAGAAGAAAGAATGATGATCGGATGGCAAGAACCATCACTTTGCCCCATGTGGGACACAGCCTGCATTTCGGTGGTGTGGCTGCCTTTTGCAAGAAAAACGCCATGCTGTTCATTGCGGCGGCATTGGCTTTGATGACCATGGTGCTGATTCCGCCGGACAGTGCCTACGCAGATTACTTTGACTGGAAGACCCTGAGCTGCCTGTTTGCTACGCTGGCAGTGGTGTGTGCCCTGAAGAGCATACGGTTCTTTACCTTTCTGGCGCGCAAGATCGTAACTCTTGCGGGCAATACCCGTATGGCAGTGCTTGCCCTGATGGGTATTACCTTTTTCGGCTCCATGCTGATGGCAAATGATATGGCGCTGCTGACCTTTCTTCCGCTGGGCTATGATGTTCTGACCTCCACACGGCAGGAAAAGCATATGCCCTTTACCTTTATCATGCAGAATATCGCAGCCAATCTGGGCGGTATGCTCACACCTTTCGGCAATCCTCAGAATCTGTTCCTGTATGAGAAGTTCCACATTGCCACAGGGGAGTTTATGCAGATCATGGCGATCCCCTTCGGGGTTGCCGTTGTACTGATCCTCCTTTGCTGCATGACCGTGAAGAAAGAACCTCTGGTGATCCGAGGAGAAATGCCCGCACCCTTGCCCAAGGGCAGAACCCTGCCCAACGTCTTTGTTTACGCAAGAGCCACGGACGAATAACGAAATCACGGCGCTGCAGGCTTCGGTTTGCGGCGCCGCTTTGCAGGTATTTCTATGAAGAAACGTATTCTGATTCCCCTTTGCATTCTGCTTCTGCTGGTGGGACTGTATCTGACC
>SVNN01000057.1 GCA_015066905.1 Ruminococcus sp. | reverse complement strand
GTGCTTTTCAGCGAAGCTGTGAATCCCTTGTAATACGGTGTTCTGGTATTCTTCGTCAATGCCGGAAACCAGAACCGCAAAGTGCAATGTTTGTTTTTTCATTCAATGTCCTCCGGGTGGTTTCTCAGCATTTTCGCAGATAGCGAGAAGTCTTCTTCTTTTTCTTTTCGTCATACATTTTCTGATCTGCAACTGTGACCAGATGGAAGATCGGGGTGCTGGCATCCGCTGTGGCAATGTGGTAGCCGATGCTGGCGTCGATCTTGAACGAGTATGTTGTGGTTTCGTTAAATTCGCGGAACGCGTTCTGAATCTTCATCGTGAGCAGATGAGCGCGGTCGTCATTATAATCCACCGCGAAGATCAGAAATTCGTCGCCGCCGAAACGAGCGTATACTTCGCCGTTGTCGCAGGCTTTTTTGATTGCCTGACCGAGTGCGTGAATTGCAGCGTCACCGGATTTGTGTCCGTAGGTGTCGTTGATCGTCTTGAGTCCGTCCATATCCAGGAACATGATCATGACAGGCAGCTGATGTTCTGCGCAGTACTGATAGATCTCCTTGGTACTGCGAGCAAAGCCGTTGCGGTTGTAGATGCCGGAAAGCGGGTCGATGACATAGAGGCGATCCAGTTCTTCCACCACTGCGTTCATGCAGTTGATTTTGCGGATATTCTCCAGAGAGTTGCTGATGTTCATCAGCCAGGAAGCGAAATTCGCGCTGGTCATCGGGAATTCGGTGTTTTTGAATACGCAGTAGCCCAGACAACGCTCACGGAAGTGGAGCGGAGAGAAAAAGTAGATGTTTCCTGTGTCATCGGGCTGATGGAGATCGGGAATCATCAGAGAGGAGTCGAAGCAGTCGAGGTCAATGAAGGCACCGTCGCGGTATGCGAGTGCGATCTGCATCTGTTTTGTATAGCCTTCGATGGTGAAATCATCGAACATAAAGCCGGAGGATGCGTTATCTTGCCGAAGCGCGCCCTGCCAGTTTTCGCACAGGCAGAGATAGAATGCTTCACAGTGCAGCTCTTTGATGAAGGTGCGGAGTTGTCCGAGCGATTCTTCCAGCGTGTCGCATTCGGTCATGCAGCATGACATTTTGTTGTTGCGCTGTACATCAACGCTGAAGCGTTCCAGCGTGAGATAGTTCTTTTTCTTGAACGCTTCGGTGTTGTCGCTCATAGAATTGGAACATCCGCAGCTTTCGGTAAATACAGGTGTGGTATCCAGCAGGCGGCTGCGCTCCTGCGGACGACCTTCCAGATCGTTGAGGATCATCTCAACTGCGATCTGTCCTGTTTCAAACAGCGGACGCGCCACAGTAGTCAGTTCGGGAGAATAGTTGCGTGCGGCAGAGATGTTGTCAAAACCCGTGATGATGAGATCCTGCGGGATGCGGATTCCCTTGGCTTCCAGTGCGAGCAGGGCAGAGAGCGCCATGACGTCATTGGCACAGAAGATCGCATCCGGCATCGGTTCGCCGCGTACCATCAGCCATTCAGCCGCCGCGCGGCCATCCTTTGATGTGAACATACCCTGGAAAACCTGGCTGCTTTCGTCGATCGGGATATTGTAGTCTTCCATCACCTGGCGGAACGCCTGCAGACGCTGCAGACTCTCCGGATTGTTGTCAGGGCCGGAGATATAGAACGGATTCTTGATCTGGTGTTCCTTGACTACGTGTTCGATCACGCTGTACATTGCCTTGTAGTTGTCGATGCCGACGTGGTAGAAGCCGGGGAGATCGTTATCGACCGAAACGGCAGGAATTCCGCTTCTGGTAACGCTTTCTAAAATCTGCTTCTTCGCATTGGAGGATGCAACCGTATTGGTCAGCAGAATGACACCGTCGATATAGTCATAGTTGATCAGGTTGTAGATATTGAATTCGCCTGTATCATGCTTGAGGTTGGAGAGCACACCGCCGTAAGCGATATAGTGACAGATGTTAACGTTGTGCGTTTCTGCCGCGTTGTGAATGCCGCGGAGAATATTGTTCTGATATTCTTCATCGATGCCGGAAACGACAACCGCAATATTAGTGTTAGTATGTTTCATACCGGATGCCTCCATATGTCTGAAAATTCGTCTTACGAATTGATATAATTTCCGATTGTGCAGTCTATTCTATACTATTATACACGAAACTGAACGAAAAAGGAAGTCTTTTTATAAAAAAAATTGTGTGTTTTCTAAACATTCTATTAAAAATGTTATTCTTTATGACCTAAAGTGCTGAAATCATCTGAAGCTAGTTGATTTTGCGCAATATAGTCTGGTTTTTGGAACAGAATGCACCGGTCATCCGGCGCGGAAATGCGTTGATAGCCTTCAGCGGTCAGATGTGCGATCTGTACATCGGCATGTTCGTCCGAAGCATTTACAACGGCGTAATCGCAGTGATACAGCGCAGGCTGTGCCCCCTGCAGCAAATAGAGCGTGCGGCGCTGTGCGAGATGGGGAAGATACCAGGAATCGGCGCAGACAGAGGCGTTGGGGGGGATCGAATCCAGCGCGTCTGCGGTCTGCGCGTAGGAGCTGCGGTTTGTAAGATATTGTGGCAGATAGGACAGATTTCCGGAATTGAAGCAGATGCAGCCCAGACAGGTGACAGCTGTCATCATAGGCAGAAGTGTACGGCGATGCTGTTGTGACAGATCGGACAGATTCAGCAAAGCGGCACAGAGCAGACAGGTGAAGGTGCCGAACACATATTGAAAGCGGATGTCGGCGGCATATGGATAGCTTGGCGCCAGATTCATGACCGCAAACGGCAGGCAGAAAAACAGGCGCGCAGGCCGTTTGGTAATCAGCGGTAAAAAGGCAAGCGGCAGGAGCATTGCCAGCAGGAAGGGCAGTTTTTCTGCGGAAAAGCATAGTGACAAAAAGCGTGCGGGATTGCGCAGGACAGAACAGATCACGGTTCCGATTCCGCCGCTGGGATCGGACATCAGATCGCCGTAGGTGCGATGCACCATTGCGCCTTCACCGTATTGATCAAGCAGATGGAGTGCCACCAGAAAATATGCAACTGACACTGATATCAGGATTGCACCTAGTTTTCTGCGTTCGCTGGTGCAGAGGTAATACAGCCCGATGCAAAGCAGATAGATGGGCGCGTCCTCCTTGACCAGCAGAATGAGAATTCCAGAAACTGCACAGAGCGGATATTTACCGCGCTCTGCCGCATAGACAAACCACAGCAGCAGCGGCGGAAGAAAGACGTTTTCGTGAAAGTCGTAAAAGCACGGTGTGAGAATCGCGGCAGAGGCGCAGTAGAGAAGGCTGATCATCAGGCGACTGTGCAGTCCGAAATTCAGATGACGGCAGAGCAGCAGCAGGGGAATCACACCGCTGAGGGCGATTACAGCCTGTGCGATGAGCAGGGTTTCTGTTGCGGGAATCAGCAGATAGAGCGGCAGGAGGAGGTAGTAGATCGGGGAGATATGGACGGAAAAATGGGAGAGTGGTTCATTCCGCTCGCAGGTGGTGATCTGGGAAAGATCGGTTTTCATGCTGTGAAACATCTGCGCAAAGATGCCGAGATCAAAGCAGGAAGCCTGATAGCTTAGATACCGGCAGATACAGAGAATTGAAATCAGCACGCAGAGCGCGGAGGGAATGCCAATCAGCAGGTATGTAATCTGCCGCGGAGACAGTGGGCGGAGCGTTTTGAAATCCTCCGCACGGAGCAGCAGCAGGGTGGTCAGCACAAAAAACAGGCTGATTCCAACAAACTGTGCGGCATTGCCGCTTCGCCATAGCGCATCTGCACAAAAGAGAAACAGTCCGCTGAGCAGGACAAGTGCATCGCTCAGCGGGCGGGCGGTGGTTTTCCGTATTGCTGTCAGCGCAGCTGTGCCGACGGGCAGAACCACACCAATCAGCGGCAGGGGCACAGAAACGGCGGCGCAGAGCAGATATAATCCAAACAGGCGGCAGAGCAGGGGACGCGCGGCAAGAATGCCGTCTGCGCGGAGTCGGGCGATTGTTGATTTCATCGCATCAGTACCTTTCCAAAATAAAACGACCGGAATCTGTGCGGCAGATTCCGGTCGTTGGGATCAGTCGAGGAAGTCCTTGACCTTTTTACTGCGGCTCGGATGGCGCAGCTTGCGAAGCGCCTTGGCTTCGATCTGACGGATACGCTCACGGGTGACTTCAAATTCCTTGCCGACCTCCTCAAGCGTGCGGGAACGGCCATCCTCCAGTCCAAAGCGAAGCTTTAATACCTTTGCCTCACGTTCGGTCAACGTGGAGAGCACCTCGTTCAGCTGCTCCTTCAGCAGAATCAGCGATGCTGCCTCAGCCGGCGCAGGTGCGTCATCATCGGGGATGAAGTCGCCGAGGTGGCTGTCCTCCTCTTCGCCGATCGGTGTTTCAAGGGAAACCGGATCCTGTGCGATCCGCATGATCTCGCGTACTTTTTCCACAGGCATCTCAAGCTTGGCGGCGATTTCATCTGCGGTCGGATCATGTCCGTTTTCGTGCAGCAGCTGGCTGGAGATCTTTTTCACCTTGGTGATGGTTTCAACCATATGAACGGGAATACGGATGGTACGCGCCTGATCGGCAATGGCACGGGTGATTGCCTGACGGATCCACCATGTTGCATAGGTAGAGAATTTGAATCCCTTGGTGTAGTCGAATTTTTCGACCGCCTTGATCAGACCGAGGTTACCTTCCTGGATAAGATCCAAAAACTGCATGCCTCTGCCGACATATTTCTTTGCGATGCTGACAACGAGACGGAGGTTCGCCTCGGAAAGACGCTTTTTCGCGTAAGGATCGCCCTTGGTCATCCGCTGTGCCAGTTCGATCTCTTCCTCTGCGGTCAGCAGCGGAACACGGCCGATCTCTTTGAGATAGATCTTGACCGGGTCGTCAATCGCGATGCCTTCGGTAGAGAGTGCAAGCTCCAGATCATCGGTGAGATCAGAGTCAAGACCGATGCGGAGATCGGTATCCGGCATAAAATCTTCGATGATGTCGATGTTGTTGCTGCGGCAGTTGTCATAGAAATTATCAATTTCATTGACGTCGATATCGACTTCCTCAAAGATATCGTTGATCTCTCTCGTGGTGATTTTTCCCTTTGCCTTGGCACGCTCAAACAACGCGTCAAGCTGTTCTTTCTTTTCGGACATTTGGGTACCTCCTGTTTATTTTCCGTTTCTTGCCTGGTTGATCAGGTGGATCAGATCGTCGTCTGATAGATCGTCTTGTTTGATTGCGGCATTTTCCTGTGCGCGCAGCAGGATTTTGATGCAGTCATCCACATTCTGCTCCGTCAGGGTGATGTCGCTGTATTTCGCCTCAATTCCTGTTATTCTTCCCATTTCCTCCGCAGTGCATACATCGGAAAAGAGGGAAACAGAAAACTGTGACGCATTTTGCATCTGTTCGCTGAACATTGTGAAGATGCGTCGGTGGAAGGCGGTTGCAAATTGTTCAGGGGAAATGCGGCTCTGCACCTCGCCGAGCATATCGGGGTTGCGGAACAGATAGGCGAGAATGGTTTCCTCTGCCTTTGCTTCGCGGCGGAAGCTGTTTGCCTCAGGATTGACTTCGTCGCGGAAAAACTGTTTCGCGGTGATGGCACGCCACTCTTCCCGTTTTTCTTTGCGGACGGTTTTGCGGAGTGCAGCTTTGACCTGTGCGCGGAGGAGATCCGGATTGACTTCGGCTTCCTTCGCGAGATTGGTGAGATAAATGTCGCGTTCCAGCTCATTCTGAATATCCGCAAGCACAGGAACAACGCGCTTGAGATAATCAACCTTGCCCTGCTCGGTCTGGAGATCGAGTCCGTCGCGGCAGCGGTCAAGCTGGAAGTGGATCGCGCCGGCGGCATCCTCAAGCAGAAGCTTGAAGCGTGTTGCGCCGAAGCGTTTGATATATTCATCGGGATCCTTTGCGCCGTTGAGTTTGAGGATCCGTGCGTGAACGCCTGCTTCGCTGAGCAGGTTGATCGCGCGGCTCGTGGCGGCTTGTCCCGCAGAATCGCTGTCGTAAGAAAGGATCACGTCGGTGGCATACTGGCGCATCAGACGCGCCTGCTCAGCGGTCAGTGCTGTGCCGAGTGTAGCAACGACGTTTTCAAATCCCGCCTGATTGATTGCGATGACATCCATATATCCTTCGGCAAGAATCAGGGTTTTTAAACTTGAATTCTTGGCGAACTGGAGGGAAAACAGATTGCGGCTTTTCTTGAACACAAGCGTATCGCCTGAGTTCAGATATTTCGGACCGTCTTCGCCGTCTAAGATTCGTCCGCCGAATGCGATTACGTTTCCCCGTAAATCGACAATCGGAAACATCACGCGGCCGCGGAAAAAGTCGAAGCAGTTGTTTTGTTTTCCCTTGCGGCAGAGGCCGGATTCTAAAATCTGGGCGTCAGTATAGCCGCAGGAACGCAGGTGGCGGTAAAGCCCGTCCCAGGCGGCAGGTGCATAACCAAGCCCATATTTTTTGATCGTTTCCGGGGCAAGTCCGCGGCGGACGAGATATTCCAGTCCGCGTTTATCTTCTCCGCCGAGCAGGTTTTTGTAGTAGAAATTTGCGGTTTCGCGGTTCATCTCCAGCAATGTGACCTTGGAGAGTACCGCATTATCCTCGCGCTTGCGGTCGGGCAGTTCAAGTCCGGCGCGTTCTGCAAGGAGCTGGATCGCCTCGAACGGCTCCAGATTTTCGATGCGGCTGACGAAGGTGATGACATCGCCGCCGGCGCCGCAGCCGAAGCAGTAAAAGCTCTGTGTCTGGGTATATACCACACAGGAGGGCGTTTTCTCCGAGTGGAACGGACACAGACACTTGAAGTTGCTGCCTGTGCGATGCAGCTGGATGTAGCGACCCATCGTGGAGTCGATCGGGTTTGCAGCTTTGAGCTGGTAGAGGAATTCTTCTGGCAGTGCCATGGATTCTCACCTGCTTCCCCATGCCTGCGGAATGAAAAGATCGCGGTACAGATCAATGGCATAGCCGTCGGTCATACCGGAGATATAGTCGCAGACAGCGCGGTGTTCATCAAACCGTCTGAGAATCCGCTGATATTCTTCAGGCAGCTTTTCAGGATGCTTGATGAAATGCTGATACAGACGCTCGACGATCTGCTTTGCCTTTTCTTCCTCCGCCTTTGCAACGGGATTATAATAAACCGACTGGAAGAGGAAGGTGCGCAGCGCGTCATGCGCTTCTTTGATCGTTCCGGTCATGCGGATCTCGTCCGCGCCGTTTTCGATTACAGCACAGACCATTGAGGTAATGCGTTTGGATTTGGTATCGCCCAGAATTGCGATGAGATCTTTCGGAAGATCGGCAGGTGACAGGATGCCCGCACGGATTGCGTCGTCGATGTCGTGGTTGATATAGGCGATCTTATCCGCAAGACGGACGATATTGCCTTCTCTGGTCGCGGCAATCTGGTTCGTGTGACAGGCGATTCCGTTCAGTACCTCAAAGGTAAGATTCAGACCGTTTCCGCCGCGTTCGATATAATCCGCCACGCGGACGCTCTGCAGATAGTGTTTAAAGCCATAAGGGCAGATGTCGTTTAAGATCGCTTCGCCTGAGTGACCGAAGGGAGAATGGCCGAGATCGTGTCCGAGGGCGATCGCCTCAGTGAGATCCTCGTTCAGCCGCAGAGCACGGGACATGGTACGCGCGATCTGGGAAACCTCCAGCGTATGCGTCAGGCGTGTACGGTAGTGGTCGCCGACAGGAGAGAGAAATACCTGCGTTTTCCGCTTCAGACGGCGGAATGCGTTGCAGTGCAGGATTCGGTCGCGGTCGCGCTGAAATTCTGTGCGGAACGCACATTTTTCCTCCTTGACTCTGCGTTTTGCATTGCCGACCGAGGTGCAGGCATATTGACTCAATGTGCCGAGCTCCTGTACTTCAAGCTGTTCGCGTACGTTCAAATCGGATCGCCTCCTGTCGAATTTTCGTTTCTACATAATTATATACTGTGCGTGTTCCGGTTTCTCCTTTTTTTCAAAGAAGATTCATTCCTCTGTTGCGAGCGACAGCACACTGCTGAAATCAGCATAGCCTTCGTCGAGCTGATTGTATGTAATCGCGCCGCAGGTGAGATTAGTCAGATGAGCGCAGAGCGGCTCGAATTTTTCCTCCAGAACGAGGAGGGTCATTGTAACGCAGTCACCGAAATCGGTGTTCCGGATGATGACCGAAAACTGCGGCAGCGCAAAGGTCAGCTTGCCGTAGAGCGTATAATCCACCGTCAGTTCCAGTGTGCGGCAGGCGCACATTTCCATACGGACTGCTGCGCTGACCGAGAGTGATGCGGCATGGGAATAGGCGCGGACCAGACCGCCGCCGCCGAGCAGGATTCCGCCGAAATAGCGTGTGACCACACAGCAGACATCGGTCAGCCCCTGCTTTTGGAGCACGTCCAGAATCGGCGTTCCTGCGGTCCCCTGCGGCTCTCCGTCGTCGGAGTAGCGTGTAGTATTATCCGCGCGGAGGATGTAGGCATAAGGGTTATGTCGTGCTTTGCGGTGCTGTTCGCGGATCGCGTTGACGTGTGCGATTGCTTCTTCCGGGGTCTGAACAGGCGCGAGTGCGGCGATGAATTCGGAACGCTTTTCGATGAAAGAGGCGGTACAGGGCGCGGAAATCGTGGAAAAGTTCATAAACAACCTCCGTAGAACAGAAAAGGACGACCGAAGTCGTCCTTTGTCTTACTTATCCAGATTGAAACGCTTCTTAAAGCGGTCAACACGTCCGCCGGTATCAACGAGCTTCTGCTTACCGGTGAAGAACGGGTGGCACTTGGAGCAGATTTCGACCTTGATATCGCCCTTGGTGGAACGGGTCTCAATCACATTGCCGCAGTGGCAGGTGATGGTGCACTTTTCAAAATTCGGATGAATTCCTTCCTTCATTTCTCTTTCACCTCTTTCGGATTATTTGCGAACACGGCAGCCCATCAGTTTCTTTAGACAGTAGTACCGTGGAATTTGCATTACAGTTTAGTATTATATCATACTTCCTGTGAAAAAGCAAGCCTTTTTTGCAATTTTATGAAAATTTATTTCAGCAGGGAAGAGAAATCCGCCTGGAGCTTTTCTTCCATTGCAACAGCCGCCGCGGTATCGGTACCTGTGGTGGTGTAGTAAGCCTTGATCTTCGGCTCGGTGCCGGACGGACGAATGATGACGCTTGCGCCGTCAGTCAGGGTGAAGGACAGCACGTTGGACTTCGGCAGGGTGAGTTCGGTCACTGCACCATTTTCGAGATTGGTAGAGGTGCTCTTCTCGTAGTCAGCGAGATTGGTCACGGTCAGACCACCGATTGTCCTGGGCGGATTGGTGCGGAGAGAATCCATAATCTCCTGCATCTTGATCATGCCGCTTTCGCCCTCGAACTGGAAGCTCTGCTGGCTGTGGCGGTATACGCCGTATTTCTTGTAGAGATTGTCGCGCGCCTCAATCATCGAGATGCCCTTGGTGCGGTAGAACGCAGCCATTTCCACGATCAGCATGGAAGCGACAACTGCGTCCTTATCGCGGACATAGGTGCCTGCGAGATAGCCGTAGCTTTCTTCATATCCGAAGATGTAGCGGTTTTCTTCGCCCTTCTGCTCAAGGAAGGTGATCTGTTCGCCGATGAACTTGAAGCCGGTGAGGACTTCGTATACTTCAACGCCGTAATTTTCTGCAATTGCACGGACGATATCGGTAGTAACGATGGTCTTTACAGTAATCGGACGCTCCGGCATTGTGCCGTTTGCGGTGCGTTCCGCGCAGATGTACTCAAGCAGCATTGCACCCATTTCGTTACCGGTGATCAGGGTGTAGCCGTCACCGTCAGGAACAGCGATACCAACGCGGTCAGCATCCGGGTCGGTTGCGAGGAGAAGATCGGGTTTTACCTGATCGCAGAGTGCAAGACCGAGGGTGAGCGCCTCACGGATCTCAGGATTCGGATAGGGACAGGTGGTGAAGTTTCCATCGGGATTTTCCTGCTCAGGAACAACCACGACGTCCTTGATACCGATCGTGTCGAGGATGTGGCGGACGGGCTTGTTGCCTGTACCGTTGAGCGGGGTATATACAACCTTCAGACCACTCTGTGCGCAAAGATCGGTGTGGATGCCCTGTGCGAAAACATTTTTATAGTATGCTTCATAAACCGCGTCGCCGATGTAGGTGACCAGACCAGCGTTTACTGCGTCATCAAACGGCATATGCTTTGCACCGTCGAACACGGGGATTGCGTCGATTTCTTCCATGACACGTGCAGCTGCGTCCAGAGTCATCTGGCAGCCGTCAGCGCCGTATGCTTTATAACCGTTGTATTTTGCGGGATTGTGGCTCGCGGTGATCATGATACCGCCGCTGCACTTGAGCTCGCGCACTGCAAAGGAAAGCATCGGGGTGGGAGCAAGTGCGGGGTAGATGTGGACATGGATGTTGTTTGCAGCCAGAACCTCAGCCGCTGCCTTGGCAAAGAGGTCGGATTTGATACGGCTGTCGTAGGAGATTGCAACACTGGGGTTTTCAAAGGCATTGTTGAGATAGTTTGCCATACCCTGTGTTGCGCGGCGGATGGTGTAGATGTTCATGCGGTTGGAGCCTGCACCAATTACACCACGGAGACCGCCGGTGCCGAAGGCGAGATCGCGGTAGAATCTATCCTGAATACCCTCGGCGTCATCAGCGATGGAAGTAAGTTCGGCCTTGAGGTCGGGATCTTCGGTTGCTTTTTCGCACCAGAGCTTGTATGCGTTCATTTCATTTGTAGACATGGGTTTCGTCCTCCTTATTAGGAATGTGCCGCAGCTGAGCGACACGAATCATAGAATATTATACCACAGATTTTCTCATTTGAAAAGGGCTAGATGAAAATTTTTTGGAAAATCAGAAAAAAGATGAAATTTCAGAATCGTTTAAGGTAGAGGATATACTATTATATTGAAAAAAAGGATGTGAGGGGAAACGGATATGGTAAAACGGCTGCAGCGACGGTTTGTGATGATTAATATGACGATTCTGACGCTGGTGATGTGCGCCGTATTCTGCGGTGTATATCTGATGATGGCGCGTTCGGAGCAAAAGGAACTGCAGCGGGTGGTGCATCAGGCGCTTGCAGCATCCTGGACAGATGGAAAACCTGTGGCGGAGCAGTATCAGATGTACGACCTCGTTTATCTGACGCTGTATTCCGATACGCGTGAGATGATGGTGGCGGCCGGATCATCTGTGCAGGGGCTTGAAACAGTTACAGCAACGGCATGGAGGCTGATTGACAGCGGAGAACCGATTGGCAAGACGCTGGTCGGAGATGGTTCTTACTACTATGAATACCGCAGTACGCAGGATGGACATCGTCTGGTGATGGGGAGCAGAGCGGCAGAGCAGGATATACTGCGGCGATTATCACGCAATTTCCGCAGAATCGGTCCGGCGGCACTGATCGGCCTGCTGATAATTAGTATTCTGCTCGCACGGTGGGAGATCAGACCGATTGCGGCTGCGTGGGAAACACAGCGGAATTTTGTGTCGGATGCTTCGCATGAACTGAAAACACCACTGGCGGTGATTGCAACGAATACTGATCTGGTTCTGGCAAATCCCGATTCTACCATTGCGCAGCAGCGCAGATGGCTGGACTATATGAAGGATGAAACGGTGCGAATGTCAAGACTGGTGGCGAATCTGCTGTTCATTGCGAAAGTGGATGCGCATGAGATTAAGGCGGCTCGGGCTGAGGTGGATTTCAGTGCGTGGCTGGAAGAACTGTGTATGGAGTATGAAACCGAAGTGTTCGAGGCAGGATATTTGCTGGATTATCAGATCGCGCCACACATTACAGAGCAGCTGGATCAGGAAAAGATGCGCAGAGTACTGGATATTCTGCTGGATAATGCGGTGCAGTATTCCACACCGAAGACAGAGATCCGGATCCGTTTGTTTCAGGATAAGCTTGGACGGGTTTGTTTTCTGATGAGTAATCAGACTGAACCGCTGACGAAGGAACACACCGCGCGGTTGTTTGACCGTTTTTATCGTGTGGATCGTTCACGCGCAAGGAATACGGGCGGATATGGACTTGGGCTGAATATTGCAAAGTGTATTGTGGAACTGCATGAGGGAACAATATCGGCATCCTGTGATGAAACCGGAAAGCTGGTGATCAGTATCATTTTCTGAATATATATAGTATATCCGACAGGTAAAAGAAAAATAAGACAAAAAGAGATTGTTTTTGAGCAGATAGCTTGGTGGATTTTACGTGTTGACATTGTGGGATCAATCTGCTATAATATAAAAGCTGTTTCACACGGCACACAAATGACGGCAATCGGTTCGGAAAACCAGACACGATCAGCGTGTGCAGAAAAGGCAGCACCCTTGAAAAGAGCGAGAAAAGATTTCTGAAAAAACTTTTCAACCCCCCCTTGACAAGCATCGAAAGATGTGATATAATAGACAAGCTGACCTGCTGGAAGCAAGGATAAGCGAGTCTAAGACAAGCGGTGAGAAAAAACTTCGAAAAATTTTCAAAAACCTCTTGACAAGA
>SVNN01000056.1 GCA_015066905.1 Ruminococcus sp. | reverse complement strand
TCGGCGAATACGAGGTCGCCTGTTGCAATGCTTGTATCAATGCTCCAGAGAGCACGCGTTGCGTCATCTTTCACAGTGAGATGCTTGATCAGTTCGCCGTTGATCGCTGCGACCCATTTCTGATCATCTGAGCCGTTGCGCTGCCACTGCAGCGCATTTGCACCTGCCTCGGTGGAGCCGCTGATGATACCGATACAGCTCTTTCCGTCGGTGGATTTGGTTGTGATCGTATATGTGCCGTCACCGTTGTCGATGAAGCGGAATTTCTTCGAGTCATCCTCGGTGTTCGACCAGATGCCGATGTTTGTGCCGTTGGCGGTATCGCCGTATGCGAGATCGAGGACATAGGATTTTCCGTCTGCAAGAGTGGAGTAGATGTAGTAGTAGCCGTCGCCGGCATCCGCAAGCGTCCATTCAGCTGCGCCGCTGTTGCCCTGCTGTACATTTGCGCCAGCTTCTGCCGCGCTGTCTGCAACCTCAAGGAACAGTCCGCTGTTCAGATTACGGAAGCTGTAGGTCACATTCGTATTCATCACAGCTGCGCCGCTGACCGGATCGTTTCCGACCTCGATACGCTCCAGGAACGGACAGGGATATTTGGTGACAACGTAGCTTGCAAGATCAGCGTCTGTAATATACTTGATGTCAGAGGTCTTGGTGAAGCAGCCGGAATAAGCATTGCAGAATGCTTTGGTGTCATTTGCAGTGATCAGAGAATAGCCGTAGTTTTCCGTGCCCGGTGTCCAGGTGTGGGAGTAGCTGAAGCTCTTGTTCATTGCCGTTGCCGCGGAGCTTGTGTCCTTTGCAGACACAGAACCTGTATCACGGAACGGGGAGCTGCTGCTTCCGCCGCCTGCAAATTCCAGACCGGTCAATCCCTCAAAATAGCAGTATTCCGTCAGCATCTTACAGCCGTCACCGGCGATGATCTGCTGGGAGGGATCAGAGATCGTGTAGGTGTGGTAGCTGTTATAGACGTGGCCTGTGCCGTTGCCGATCTGCGGTGTACGTCTTGCACAGTTTTCCCACTTGTTAAACATAAGTGTGGTGCGGTCACGTGTGGTTTCGGTGTTCTGCGTGCCGTATGCCACTGTCCAGTAGCGGTTGTTGAAATGGTTGTAGGAGATGGTAATATAGTCCGGGCTGATGCCGTTGTAGCAGCCGTCCGACCAGTTGTCAACGGGGGTGTTGATCCAGATGAACTTGCCGACCTCATTGTCGCGGTCGTGGCCAAAGCTTGCGCTGAAATCATTATGATCAAACCAGATGTTTCTGCCGCAGTAGATATATACCAGGATCACGCCGCAGCCGTTGCTGTTGAGCTCGGTTGCGCGGAAGTGGAGATTCTTCAGCACGATGTTGCAGCTGGGGGTGATGTTGATATCGCCGTTGTAATCATCGTTTCTCCAGCGGGAGTTGTAGATGATGTTCGCGGAATAGGAGCCGAGGATGGTTTTGTCGTCCTCGATCTTCTGGTCGGCCTGATCCCAGTCGTTGAATTCCAGATTGCCCGTTACGACAATCGTCAGGGGTTCGGTGCGCTTCATCGCTGCCACACATTCCTCAGTAGTATCAACAAACACGGTTTCGCCGAGCAGACCGCCGATTGTACCCGCCTTTTCGCCGCCTTCCACCTTACAGTTCGCCGCGAAGCCCTCCAGACCGTCCAGATTCAGCTTGAATTTCTGGTAAAGATCGCCGCTGTATGTATCCACGGAGATTGAATTGCTGTTCTGATTGAAGGTCAGTGCCGCGCTTGTGTCGGCATTGCTGACGATTTTGTAATAAAGGTAGTAGCCCTCGAAATCCTTGTCGGTGCCCGTGATCTGCCAGCGCTGGTTTGCAGCGTCGGTGTCGGGTGCGAGTACGGCAAGTCCGTCCTGGTTGGTGATGACATAGCCTGTTGCGGAGTTTACGATCTCATATACACCTGCGCTGATGTAGTTGAGATACCACTTCTCATTCTCCACACCGTTGGTGGTCCAGGAGTTGAGGTAATCTCCTGCAGCTGTGCCTGAGATGTTGACGTTTCTGTCCGTGTTGCCGATGCCGATACGGAATTTTTGCACCGGGTAGGAAAAATCGGCTGCCTGTGCCGAAATTCCTTGTGGCTTCGCAGATGGCATTACCGGCAGCGCACTGAGCAGTACTGCTCCCGCGATTGCCGCACCTGCAATTTTTTTAATAGTTTTCACAAAAAACTCCCCTTTCAGTTTTAAATGCTGTTTAAATTGTACCATATCTGCGAAGCGAAATACAATGCGTATCCTGCACAATTATAATGAGATCGATTTGTGTCTTTCTATGAAGAGAGTGTACATATGGTGTAAATTGAGAGAATTTCTGTTGCAGTGTATGAGTAGGTAGTTGACTCTGTTGTCAATATGATGTATAATACTATATATATATCTTTTTGTGCAGGAGGGAGCATATGATTATCAATAATGTAGGCTATAATCATTGCCATGATGCAGATTTTTTCATCGACCGCCCGACGGGGAGCGGTGACTGCCTGCTGCTGCTTCTGAAGACGGACGCGATCTTTACGCTGAACGGCAAGGATGTGCCTGTTGCGAAGAATACATTTTTCCTCTATCGGAAGGGTACACCGCAGTATTACCGTTGTGTGCCGCAGAATGTATTTGCCAACGACTGGATTCACTTCGATTTTGAAGGCGACGAAGAAAAGCAGTTTCTTTCTTACGGGATCCCATTCGATACGCCGATTCCGGTGGAGCATCTCAACTTCCTGAGCTTCTGCGTCAAGTCGATCGCATATGAGATCTACTCTGCGAATATGAACCGCGAAAAAAGTGCAGCTGCCTATATGATGCTGATTTTTCTCAAGATGCAGGAACAGCTGTTCCAGGAAAACGATGCTGTGATGGATTCCAAATATGAAACGCTTTCCACGATCCGCAACAAGATCTATTCCAAGCCCTATGAGGTGCGGACGGTAGAAACTGCGGCGCATGAAGTGCGGATGAGCAAATCCTCGTTCCAGCATCTGTACAAGCAGCAGTTCGGAACAACCTTCATTCAGGATCTGATCCAGAGCAGGATGTCCTATGCAAAGATGCTGCTGTCTTCGACCAATCTGACTGTGACAGAGATCGCGGAGCAGTGCGGATATCAGTGTTATGCACATTTTGTACGCCAGTTCCGCCAGCAGATTGGTATGACGCCGAGTGAGTATCGGCGCAAGCAACCATAAGAATTGTCGATTGATGTATGATTGTGCAAAAAATGGTTGAAATTCTGTCGGTTTTATGGTATAATGAACGAAATGTAAGTGGTTCTGCCGGTTTGTACCAATTGATCGGTCAGGACAACTGTTTGGGGGGATTATATGAAAAAACGCTACGGCGAGATTGTACTGAGAATGTCGGGAGCGGCACTGGCGGCGCTGCTGGTTATGGCGCTTTCGGGGTTTGCGTTCCGTGGAATCGCGTCTGTGGAGGAAGAAAAATGTCAGAAGGTGCTGGCGGATTCCGCAGCGTCGATCAATAATGAGATTCAGATCCGCTTGTCGGATCATACAAATATATTAAAGCTTGTGTCCGCGGTTGCGGAGCATGAGGCAGGACATTCTGCGGATGTGCTCGCCTCACATACAGGCGCGTTTCAGGGAATGACCATCTTCAGCCGGATTGATATTCTTTATCCGGACGGGACGTTGGAGTTTCAGAGCGGTGAGCGGCAGGATGTTTCAGATGTGCTCGATTTTGAAGCGATCAGTGCGGCAGGAGAACAGGTTTCGGACTGTATGATCGACCTGTCGGATCAAAAAACCCGCGTGGTACACTGCTATGTACCTGTGGTGCAGGAGGGACAGACTACTGCTGTGTTGGTTGGTGTCATCGACTGTGCTGCTCTGTCGGATACGTTTGATACGCCTGCATACGACGGAAAAACGACAATCTGTATCGTAGATCGTTCGGATGGTGCATTGCTGCTAGATGAATGGGACTGTAATGTCACAAACTTCTTTGAGATTCAGCTGCCTGCAACGGATGAGGACGCAGAATCTACTGATGCGCTGATCCGCGCACTCAAAGCGGGGGAGACCGGTTCTGTCGTATTCCCGTACGGTGCAGGAGAAACCGATTCTTATGTATATTACACGCCTGTCGGCTATTCCGACTGGCAGCTGATGATCGCAGTACCCGAATATGCGGCATTCTCCAGTCTGATCAGAATCCGCGGTATTCTGACCATTGCAGGCGCGATGGAGGTCTTGTTTCTGTTTTTGTACTGTGCCGGCACCTTTGTCAAGGCGAATCGGCTTGCAAAACAGAAGGTGGAGGCGGAGCGTCAGCTTCTGACCTCGAATACACTGATTGCTTGTATCCGTATGCTTTCAGAGCAGCCTGATGCGGATATTGCAATCAACGACCTGCTGCAGATCGTCAACCACTATTTCGACGGCGACCGCACCTATCTGTTTGAGATTGATTATCAGGCGGAAACGACCAGCAATACATATGAATATGCAGCAGAGGGCGTGACAAAGGAGATTGACAATCTGCAGAATGTTCCGCTGAGCTCGATCCAGAGCTGGCTGACGAAATTTCATGAAACAGGCACCTTCTGCATCTCGGATCTGGATGACGACGTAGATAAGGATTCCAACACCTATGAGATTCTTTTGGCACAGAATATTCACCGTCTGATTGCTGTTCCGCTGACCAAGGGCGATGTAATCATCGGCTTTTTCGGTGTGGATAATCCGAAGCGGAATTATCATGACTTTTCGTTGATCTCTTCTGCGACCTACTTCCTGATGGATAATCTGGAAAAGCGCAGAAAGCAGCAGATTCTGGAACGACTGAGCTTTGAGGATAATCTGACGAAGCTTTACAACCGCAATAAGTTCAATCAAGTTGTCGAGACTTGCGCGGATAAGCACCCCAGACAGCTTGGCGTTGCGTTCTTTGATCTGAACGGTCTGAAGGCGATGAACGACAGGCACGGACATGCCGCAGGTGACAAGCTGATCCGTGATGCTGCAAAGGCAATCCGCTATGTGTTCGGAGAGAATGCGTTCCGTATCGGCGGAGATGAATTTGCTGTGATCGTTACCGGAATGATGCTTGAGCCGTTCAATCACGACGTCAAAAAGGCGTGCAGGATGATGCGCGAAAACGACGTCAGCATTTCGGTCGGATGGTCCTGGCGCAGTGTGGACAACGACATTGCAGAGCAGCTGCGCGAGGCGGATGAACGGATGTATGAGGATAAAAAACGATTCTACGAAACATCTGGTATCGACCGCCGCAACCGAAAACGATCCGCGGAATAATCCAGCAGGTAAATTTGTATTTATTTCAATAGTGTGATATAATTGAAACGCACAATTTGAATCAAGTAAAGAAGGGATTTTCCGTTGGCAAAAAACTATGAGATGGACATGTGCAGCGGATCTGTCTGGAAGAAGATGCTGCTGTTTGCTGTACCGCTGATGTGCTCCAGTGTGCTGCAGCTGCTGTTCAATGCGGCAGATATTGTTGTAGTCGGGCGGTATGCAGGTGACAATTCACTGGCGGCAGTGGGCGCGAACTCAGCGCTGATCAATCTGCTCACCAATTTGTTTATCGGGCTCTCAGTCGGCGCAAATGTTCTTGCGGCGCGGCATTACGGTGCCGGGGAGGAGAAGGATCTCAGCCGCACGGTGCACACCGCTATGACGCTGAGTGCGATCAGCGGCGTGCTGCTGACGCTGGTCGGATTGTTCGGTGCAAGACCGCTTCTGCTTCTGATGAAAACACCGGGGCAGGTTCTTCCGCTTGCAATTCTTTATCTGCGGATCTATTTTCTTGGCATGCCTGCGATGATGATATACAACTTCGGCAGTGCACTGCTTCGTTCGATCGGTGATACAAAACGTCCGCTGTATTATCTGCTTCTGGCGGGTGTTGTGAATGTGCTGCTCAACCTGCTGTTTGTCATCGTGTTTCATATGGATGTTGCTGGTGTTGCGGCGGCAACGGCAATTTCGCAGTGTATTTCCGCTTTGCTTGTGCTGCGCTGTCTGATGCGTGAACAGGGCGGCATCCGTCTGATGCTCCGCTGTCTGGGGATCGACCGCAGCAAGCTGATGCTGATTCTGCAGATTGGTCTGCCGGCCGGATTTCAGGGCGTTGTGTTTTCGCTTTCCAACGTGGTCATCCAGTCGTCGGTCAATCTGTTCGGTGAAACCGTAGTTGCCGGAAATTCTGCAGCTTCCAATCTGGAGGGCTTTGTCTATGTGGCGATGAACGCCTTTCACCAGGCGGTGATCTCCTTCACGAGTCAGAATTACGGTGCAGGCAAGCTGAACCGTCTGACCAAGATTACAGTTTCCGGGCTGATTTCCGTATTTGCAGTCGGCACGGTTCTGGGGCTGACTATGCTGCTGTTCGGACGCCAGCTGCTTGGCATCTACTCGTCCAATCCGGCAGTGATCGAAGCGGGACTTGCACGTCTGAAGGTGATCCTCTCGCTGTATTTCCTGTGCGGTATGATGGACGTTATGGTCGGTGCAATCCGCGGTATCGGCTATTCGGTGATGCCGATGATCGTTTCTCTGATTGGTGCGTGCGGACTCCGTCTTGTTTGGATCGCCACCGTATTTCAGATTGACGCGTTCCACACCGTGAACACGATTTATGTGTCCTATCCTGTTTCGTGGACGCTGACCTTTCTGGCGCATATCATCTGTTATGTCTTTGCGCGCAGGAAGATCGCACGTTTACATCGTTCTGTATAAAAACTATGTGCCGCTGCAAGTCGGATGCAGCGGCACACTTTGCTTTAAGCGCCGATCGTACCGGTGATGACAATTTCCGTCTCGCCGGGTGTAACGGTATATGCGCCTGTTACAGGATCCTGCGTGTAGGTCGCAGCAGGCACTGTGACCACGCCGGGCAGAGTTGCAAATGCACCGGTTGACGCATTATAGGTGTATGCGGTCGGATCGCCTGTGCGGGAAACGCCGTTGATGGTCACGGTCAAATTTGACAGAGCGGGATCAAAGAGATCTTCCACAACCACGCCGTCCTCTGCGGTGATTGCTGTGCTGCCGCTGTTGTAGATCGTGAACGTATAGGTGATTGTGCCGCTTTCGCAGATCGTGGAGGGACTGATGCCCTTGACGATCGACAGAGAAGCTTCACATTCGCCTGTGATTGTTTCGGTTGCCGTTACCTCGTTCCCCTCAGGTACGACCAACGTTGCTGTATTGGTGATCACACCGGCGGGCGGAGCAAATTCATTGACATTGACCGTGTAGATCAGCATTGCGGTGCCGCCCGCAGGGATGCCCAGTCCATTGACTGTCAGCGGCGAGGTGTCGGATACGAAGGGTGTCGGCTGTAAAACACCGTTCTGATAATAAAGCAGGCTGCCCTCCTGATAGGTGAGCGGCACCAGGGTTGTATTGTTGAACGGATATGCGCCGAGGTCATCGGTCAGCGTCAGACCGGAAACAGGACAGCCGCAGCTGCGGATTGCGATCACATAGGTGATGCAGTCGCCGATGCAGTACGTTTCGGACGCAGTTGTTTTTGTCAGACTGACCGGATCCAGGATCTCGCCCCGTACTGTGTTGGATGTGACGGTGCGATCGTTGTAGGTCAGCGTTGCGCGGTTTGTGAAAAACGCCATAGCTTCTTCCTCCTTCTGAAGTCGCAGATATCTCTGCTCTTTCAGCATATGCACAGGGCGGAAAAGCGTGCGGAATCAAAACCGCCCTGCACACGGTCGGCAGGGCGGTGTATAGTTATTGATAATCGGCGGCAATCTCCTGTAAATAGAACGTTTTTGCGTTGTCTTCAGAGAGCCGCCGGATCGTGATCTTGTGGAGGGCAGGAGTATCATCCTGCAAAACGATCGCTGCCACGGGGTTATGCCAGCCGAATATGCTTTGCCCTTGCAGGATCTCTTTCTGCGTTCCGTCGATCTCAACCGAAACAGCAGCAAAATCGGGGCGGTTTTCCTGTACGAATACAAGCACGATCGTGGAACAGAACAGTTCTGCAGTCAGTTTGGCAGATTCGCCGCACTGTGCCTGCCAGGCAGACGGAAAATGATAGAGCGGATAGTTGATCAAGGAAAAGCCCTCTGTCTGAATCCGGTCAGGCGGTACAAGGCGCATCTGAGAAAAGCCGTTTGCCTGCAGCGGGACTGCTTGCAGCGGGAGAGCGCCTTCTTCGAGTGTGCGGATATACAGCCGGAAGAACGCATCGGCGATCAGCCGGTGTCCTGCACTGTGCGGATGGCCGCCGTCGTCTGAGTAGACCTCCCACGGGAGTTCGCCGGATTCTACTGCTGTATACAGACTGCGGCGCAGGGCGATCAGCGGAAGCTGATATTGTGCGGCAAGCTGCTCGAAAAATGCCTCGCAGGAATAGCCCTGCTGATTCACCAGAGAAATAGGAATCACCACAGGGTGCTGCGGCAGGTGCAGCAGTTTACAGATCAGCCCTTCTGTGCGGCGCAATCCTGCACGGTCAAAGGTTTCATTGATGGCATATTCCACACATATGATATGTGGCGCAAAGTCGGTCAGATAATGCTCGGCGATCAGTCCGCCGATGACAGGACCGGTGCCTGATATGCCGAAATTGCGGCAGATGACTGTATTTTCACCACGCAGTCGATTCAGATCCTGTCCGATCAGATCGGCGAAGCAGCCGTCCGTATCCGGTCGGTCGGGGTGATAGCCGTATGTGACCGAACCGCCGAGAAAGGCGATGTGGAGCGTTTTTTGCAAAAGCGTTTGTCTGAACTTGCCGCACGGGGAGAGCGTGACGGCGCGGTCAAGCAGTGCAAGATATTTTTCTTCTCCCAGATATGCCTGCACGGACGTCATTTGCTTCTCCATGTGCCGATATCCACCAGTCGGCGGAGCAGCAGGCAGTATTCCTGTGCGGCACGGGAGAAATAGCCGCTTCTGCGGGATACCAGCAGGATCTTTGTTTCGGTCTGCGGTGCGTCGATGGTGCAGTAGAACGGCTGGCGGGCATAGTTTCCGAAGCGGATCATCGAATCCGGTACAAAGGCGATTCCAAAGCCTGCATTTACAAAGGAAAACAGAGTTTCCAGCGTATGTACACGCAGCGTGGAGCGCGGTGTGAAGCCGCATTCTGACAGCCAGGGACGGAGCCTGTCCTCTGCGTATTCACCGGAATCAGCGAACACAAAGGTTTCATCCGACAGTGCGGAAAGATTGGCTGGCGGCGCGGTCAGCGTCTTCATAGAGTTGGAGCGGATATCCTCTGCAGTAAGCAGGGAATCGGAGATCTTGCTGCACAGCGGACTATCCTGCGGCACGGCGAGATACAGCCGTTCGGCTGCGAGCGGTTCGGTGTGGAAGATGCGGCGGTCAAAGGTGCCGGTGGCAATCAGGACATCCAGTTCGTTGCTTCTGATCTGCTCGGCGAGATCGTTCGGTTCTCCCTCGGCGATTGTGATGTTTATCTCCTCAAAGCAACGGCGGAATTCCGCGACACTCTGTGCCAGAAGACAGGAGGCGCGGAACGAGGACGCTCCGATTTTCAGAGAGCCGGCGCGGACATCACGGATATCGGCGAGGCGGTTCTGCAGTGTGATCTCCAGCGACTGGATCTGCTCTGCACATTCCACAAAGGCACGTCCGGCTTCGGTCAGCCGCACAGGTGTGATGCTACGGTCGAACAGCTGCATGCCAAGCTGGTTCTCCAGCTTCTGGATATATTGACTGAGGGACGGCTGTGTGACATACAGGCGTTCCGCCGCCTTGGAAAAGCTCTGCAGCTCTGCAACTGCCAGAACATAAGCGATCTGCTGGGAATTCATGTGAATCATCACCTCTTGATTATAGTTGTTTGCTTATCAACTTTATTATAACATACCTATTTGATTATTACAAGACGGTATGGTAGAATTAATTCGTATCAATATCATAAAAAGAAAGGATGCCTGACGAATGAACACACAAGTTCGGATCTGTGCAATGTTCTGTGTTGCTGCACTCGGCGTGTCTATGCTGGGCGGCTGCAGCTCGGGCGGAGATGAAAATATGGATAAGACAATCACCTTGACAGAAGACAATGTCAAACTGGTCGGACGAACCTATCTGGAGGAGGACACGCTCTGGCTTTCGATGTCCGGTACGGGCGTTTCGTTTGAATTTACAGGTAAGGAACTGACCTTTACCCTCATCGGTGACGGTGCTGCCACCACCGCGGACAATGACGCGAATTATGCACGCTTTGCAGTCTGCATCAATGGGGAGCGCGTGATCGACGAACAGCTCAAGGCGGCGGAATACACCTGCACCGCATTCACTTCGGAAACGGAGCAGACTGTACAGGTGGACTTTATCAAGCTGTCTGAATGTGCAAACTCGAATATCGGTCTGCGTCCGATCCAGATTGACGGGAATGAAGCAATCAAGCCTGCCGCTAAGAAAGAGCGGAAGATCGAATTCATCGGCGATTCGATTACCTGCGGCTATGGTGTGGATGATGAGGACAGAAACCACCATTTCTCTACAGCGACCGAGGATGTGACCAAGGCGTATGCATACCGCACGGCACAGGCGCTTGATGCAGATTACAGTATGTTTTCGATCAGCGGTTACGGCATTATTTCCGGTTATACGGATTCCGGCGCACCGCAGACCAAGCAGGTCATTCCGCGTTATTATGATGACCTCGGCTTCTCCCATCAGAAATTCAGCGAGGATGCAAAGCCCTCCAGCGTAGACTGGGATTATTCCAGATTCCAGCCCGATGTGGTTGTAATCAACCTTGGCACCAATGATGCATCCTATTGTAAATCAGCAGAGACCAAGGCGGAGTTTACCGCAGGATATGTGGATTTCTTAAAGACAGTCCGTGCGGCAAATCCCGACGCCCGGATTATTTGCGCACTGGGTATCATGGGAGATGCGCTGCTTCCTGATGTACAGGCAGCAGTGGATACTTATACTGCTGAAACTGGCGACAGCAAGGTTTCTGTGTTTGGCTTTACGCCGCAGCAGGAGGCGGACGGAATCGCCGCTGACTGGCATCCGAGTGCAAAGACACATCAGAAGGCGGCAGATGCACTTGCAGCTGAGATCCGCAGTGTGATGGGATGGTAACGGGATGAACTGCCGCCTGAAGCGGCTGTCCGCGATAGTTCTGACAGGAGGAATACTGATGACTGGCTGTAGCGGAACGGCGGAATCTGAATCAGTTCGTTCGGTGCGTCAGCCGGAGGAATACGGGAAAGTGATTGCACTGACCTTTGATGACGGGCCGAATACGACCACAACAGTTCAGATTCTGGATCAGCTGGAGAAATATAACGTGACTGCGTCTTTTTTCGTGGTCGGAAACAATGTCAACGAAAGTACAGAGCCGGTCGTGCGCCGTGCTTATGAAATGGGCTGTGAGATCAACAACCACTCGAAGACACACAGCTATATGAATAAAATGACTGCTGAGGAGATCCGCAAGGAGGTACAGACGACCTCTGACAAGGTGGAAGCAATCACGGGAGAGCCGACGAAGTTTTTCCGTCCGCCGTATATTGCGGTGAACCAGACGATGTATGATTCCATTGACCTGCCCTTTATCTGCGGCTATGGCAGCAACGATTGGGATGCAAAGGTCAGTGTGGAGGATCGTGCAGGGAAAGTTCTGGAACAGATTACCGACGGATCAATCATCCTGCTGCACGACAGCCAGGGAAATGATAAAACGGTGGAGGCGCTGGATATCCTGATCCCCACCCTGCTGGAGCAGGGGTATGAATTTGTCACCGTGTCCGAGCTGTTTTACTGCAAGGGTGTAGAAGTGCGGTCGGATACTGATGTGATCTATAATGAGCCGAAGCAGATTGAATCAAACTGAAAAACGGACGATACAGAAACGCTGTATCGTCCGTTTTGTTTATGTACAGATGGTTACTCCTGCTGTTTGCGGTATGCACTCGGTGTAACGCCCATTGTTTTTTTGAACTGGCGTACAAAATAGGAGGGAGTGCTGTAAAAACAGGCGTATGCAATTTCTTCGATTGACATTTCAGACTGCTTCAACAGATTTGCAGCATGCTGAATCCGGCTGCGGATCAGATCCTGTGACACACTGGTGCCGAAGGTATCACTGTAAAGATGCTGAAAACGGGAACGGCTCAGCGCCAGCTCAGCTGCAATGTCGTCGATTGTCCATTCTCGGAACGGCCAGCGGTAGATGCACTCGCGGATCCACATCAATCGTTCGCCGTAAATAGATTCCGTGAATGCGGTGGGGGATTGCTGCAGGCTGATCAGCTCATTCACTTTATATACCAGCATTTTCAGGTAGAGGTCAACGGTTTTCTGACGATGAATGTGTGCGGAGTAGAATTCATAGCACATATTGCGTGCGATCTGAGAAACCACGGTAATGTCGCCGAGATAAACCGGTCGGTTCAGAGGAAGCAGAGAACGGATCAGTTCCTCCTCTTCTTCATCGGGACCGAAGTGAATCCAGTCGTCAATATATTCCTCGTTGTCAGCGCGGTAGAACTGCGGATATTCAGGTGTATATAGAATATAGGAATTTGCCTGTACATTGATATCTTCGCC
>SVNN01000055.1 GCA_015066905.1 Ruminococcus sp. | reverse complement strand
AGCCGAGCTATATTCTCCACGATGGTCCTCCCTATGCAAACGGTGAGATCCATCTCGGTACCGCGCTCAACAAGATCCTCAAGGATATGATCGTCAAGCACCGCAATATGACCGGATACTACGCACCCTATGTTCCCGGCTGGGATACGCACGGTCTTCCGATCGAGCTGAAGGCAATGAAGGAAATCGGCGTAGAAAACGGCGCAATTCCGCCTGCTGAGCTGAGAAAGCACTGTGCTGCATATGCGATGACGCATGTGCAGAATCAGATGGCGCAGTTCAAGCGTCTGGGCAGTCTGGGCGACTACGACAACCCCTATCTGACGCTGCGTCCCGAATATGAAGCGCGTCAGGTCAAGGTCTTCGGCAAGATGGCGAAGGATGGCTATATGTACAAGGGACTCAAGCCCGTATACTGGTGCCCGGACTGTAACACCGCACTGGCTGAGGCTGAGATCGAATATGAAAACGATCCCTGCAAGTCGATCTATGTCAAGTTTGCTGTTACGGACGACAAGGGACTGTTCGCACAGGCAGGCGTTGCAGAGAACATCTACTTCGTGATCTGGACGACCACCACCTGGACCATCCCCGGCAACCTCGCAATCTGCGTAGGTCCCGACTACGAATATACCCTCGTCCATGTCGGCACGGAATATTATGTCATGGCGGCTGAGCTGGTAAAGGCAACCATGGATGCTGCCGGTATCACAGAATATGAGACGATCGGTACCTTCCGCGGTGCGGATCTCGAAATGATGCAGACCAAGCACCCGCTGTATGACCGTCCGTCCCCTGTCATTGTCGGTGATCACGTCACCCTCGAAAGCGGTACAGGATGCGTTCATACCGCGCCCGGCTACGGTGTGGAGGACTTTGAGGTCTGCAAGAAATATGATAACATCGGCATCCTCGTCTGCGTTGATGCAAAGGGCAGACAGACCAAGGAAGCCGGCGAATTTGAGGGCATGGATACCAACGAGGCGAACAAGGCAATTGCTGCTCGCCTGACTGAGTGCGGCGCAATGCTCGCAAGCACCGACATTGTCCACCAGTATCCGCACTGCTGGCGCTGCCACAGCCCGATCATCTACCGTGCAACTGAGCAGTGGTTCTGCTCCGTCAACGGCTTCAAGGATGAAGCGATCAAGGCAATTGAAAGCGTCAACTGGATTCCCGGCTGGGGCGAAGACCGCATCAAGGGCATGGTCCGCGACCGTTCTGACTGGTGCATCTCCCGTCAGAGAACCTGGGGCGTGCCGATTCCTGTCATCTACTGTAAGGACTGTAAAAAGCCCATCATCACCGACGAATCTATTGACGCGATCTCCGAACTGTTCCGCAAGGAAGGCTCCGACGCGTGGTATACCCGTGAGCTGAGCGAATTCCTGCCTGAGTCTTTGGCCTGCGAATGCGGCTGCAAGGAATTCACAAAGGAATCCGACATCATGGACGTATGGTTCGACAGCGGCGTTTCGCACACTGCCGTTCTGGATGAATACGACAACCTCTACGCACCCTGCGACCTCTATCTGGAGGGCGCTGACCAGTACCGCGGCTGGTTCCAGTCAAGTCTTCTGACCTCCGTGGTATATAAGGGCTGTGCGCCCTACAAGAATGTCTGCACCCACGGCTGGGTCGTAGACGGACAGGGCAAGACCATGCACAAATCCCTCGGCAACGGTATTGCACCGAACGAGATCACCGATAAATACGGCGCGGATATTCTCCGTCTGTGGGTCGCTTCCTCGGACTATCACGCTGACATCCGTATCTCCAACGATATTGTGGTACAGCTGTCTGATGCATACAAGAAGATCCGCAACACCGCGCGTTATATCCTCGGCAACCTGAGCAACGGCAAGGGCTTCAACCCCGATACCGACTGCGTTTCCGACGAGGAACTGACCGAGCTGGATCGCTGGGCTCTGATGCGCTTTGAGGCACTGACCGAAAAGGTACTGAAGAACTACGAGTCCTTCGACTTCCATATGATCTATCACGCAATCCACAACTTCTGCGTCGTGGATATGTCCAGCTTCTATCTGGATATCATCAAGGATCGTCTCTACTGCGAGGGCGAGACCAGCGTACTGCGCCGTGCTGCACAGACCGCAATGTACCGCATCCTCTCGGGTGTGGCGCGTCTGATTGCACCGATCATGAGCTTTACTGCGGAAGAAATCTGGAGCTTCCTGCCTCACACCAAGGGCGAGAATGCTGAGAGCATCTTCCTCAACGATATGCCTGCTGTGACCGGCAAGTATGCAGACGACGCATTCGCTGCACGCTGGAACGCAATCTACGACCTCCGCCTGGTTGTCAATAAGGCGCTCGAAGAAAAGCGCAACGAAAAGGTAATCGGCAAGTCGCTCGAGGCTGCAATCTCTGTTGCCTGCAAGTATGAAGACACCTACAAGCTCATCAGCGAGAACCCCGCACTGATCGCTGAGGTATGCATCGTTTCTGATGTCACCGCAGTTCGTGACGAATCCCTCTCCGATGAAGCACCGGTTGCTGTCACAGTTACCGCTGCTGAGGGTGAAAAGTGCGAACGCTGCTGGACCTATGCAAAATCCGTCGGCTCCGATGCCGCTCATCCGACGCTCTGCGCACGCTGTGCCCATGCGGTCTGATTCAAAAACAGCTTGCCGTCTCTCCCCGAGATGGCAGGCTTTGTTTGATAAACGGGGAATTCTCACGCTGATCATCGGCTGTATCTGCGCGGCTGTACTGGTTGTGATCGACCAGCTGATCAAGGCGTGGGTCGTGAATGATTTTGCACTTTCTGAGTCCAGAGAATGGCTGAAAATCGGCTCGACAAAGATTATGAACCTCACCTATGTCCTCAACAGCGGCGCTGCATTCAGCTCCTTTTCGGGCAGACGGGTGATGCTGATCCTGATCCCCGTCGTGCTGACGATCCTCTGTCTGTTCGGACTGCTCTATTTCGCAAAAATGAGCAAGCTCTCGGTAGTCGGCGTGACCATGGTGCTCGGCGGCGGTGTGGGAAATCTCATCGACCGCATCTTCAACGGCGGCGAGGTTATCGATTACCTCGACGTACAGCTGTTTGACTTTGCAGTATTCAACTTTGCGGACGTCTGCATCTGTGTGGGTGTGGCACTCGTCGCGTTCTATCTGCTGATTTTAGAGCCGATTGCTGCAAAGAAGGCAAAACAGAATCCGCCCGCGGAGGAATCTGCGCATGAGTGAACCGATTTTTCTGACGGTACCGATCGAGGAAGGCGGCGAACGGCTGGACAAATGGCTTGCCGCGCAGGATCTGCCGCTGACGCGCTCTGCGATTCAGGGGCTGATCGAATCAGGAATGGTAACGCGCAACGGAAATCCGTCCAACAAAAAGGAAAAGCTCCGCGCGGGTGATACCATCTCGGTCGAGATCCCCGATCCCGAGCCGCTGGATGTCACACCGCAGAATCTCCCGATCGACATCATCTATGAGGACGATTCGCTCCTCGTTGTGAATAAACCCAAGGGCATGGTCGTACATCCTGCCCCGGGACATCCCGACGGCACACTGGTAAATGCCCTGCTCTACCACTGCGCAGGACGGCTTTCGTCTATCAACGGCGTGATCCGTCCGGGGATCGTCCACAGAATTGATATGAACACAAGCGGTCTTTTGATTGTCGCAAAGACCGATGCCGCACACACGCACCTCGCTGCACAGATCCAGGCGCACAGCTTTCACCGCGCCTATGCAGCGATCGCCTGCGGACGATTCGGCACAACAGAAGGGACAATTCACGAACCGATCGGCAGAAGTCCGCGCGACCGCCAGAAAATGTGCGTGATTGCCACGGGACGCGACGCCATCACCCACTACACCGTGGAGGAGCAGTATGCGCGTCATGCGCTGGTGCGTTGTGTGCTTGAAACGGGACGCACCCACCAGATCCGCGTACATCTGACCCGTATCGGGCACCCGATTTACGGCGACGATGTATACGGCACCGCAGTCAAGGGGGTGCAGGGACAATGTCTCCACGCCAAGGAGATCGGCTTTGTCCATCCGCAGACGGAGCAGTGGCTCTCGTTCGACAGTCCCCTTCCCGCGGAATTTCTTGAAATACAACGAAAGGTGGCTTCCTTGCGTGATTGATATATCCAGACTGACTGTTCTCACGGATCTCGACGGCACGCTGCTGCCTGCAACCAAGCAGATTCCTGATGAAGATATTGCTGTGATCCGCCGGTTTCAGGCGGCAGGAGGCAGATTTACCATCGCCACAGGACGCACGCTGGAGGCGGCACTGCCATATCTCGACCTTGTCAGACCCAACGCGCCTGCAATCCTTTACAACGGCGCAATGATCTATGACCACAGCCGACAGGCAGTTGTCAGGACCAAAACACTGCCTGCAAACGCAGAGGAATATCTGCGGCGCATCCTGTCGCTGGAAGGTCTTGATATCGGTGCAGAGATTCTCTGTGCGGATGGCACCTATGTGGTACAGATGAATGATACCGAAGCGCATCACATCTCTGTCTGCGGTGTAACGCCGCATCACACCACACTCGCGGATATGAAAAAAGACGGCTGGCTGAAGATTCTGTTTGCGCTGGAACCCGAACAGGTGGATCGTCTGATCACCCTGGTTTCGGATATGGATTTCCCCGGTGTGACCTTTGTCCGCTCTGAACGCATCTTTCTGGAGATGCTTCCCGCGGGCGTTTCCAAAGGCGAAACACTGGCAAGCGACAGGGCACGCTTTACAAACGACAGCGGGATCCTGATTGGTGCCGGAGATTTTCATAATGATCTGGAGCTGATCACAGCGGCGGATGTCGGCATCTGTCCGTCAAACGCACAGCCCGTTGTCAAGGAATCGGCATCGCTCATCCTCGAAGACAGCTGTAACGACCACGCCATCGCCCGTTTTCTGGAGCGGCTACTGGCTGGCGAAACATTCGGACTCTCTTTGTCAGTGAACTGACAAACTGAATATATTGGAGGTATTTTTATGGACGCAACCATCGAGAAACGCCTGAAGGCAACTGCCTGCAAGGTACGAATGGGCATCATTGAGGGCACCTACAATGCAAAGTCGGGACATCCCGGCGGCTCTCTGTCGATTGCCGATCTGCTTACTTATCTCTACTTTGTCAAGCTTCACGTAAATCCTGCTGAACCGGATATGCCCGAGCGCGACCGCTTTGTTCTCTCCAAGGGACATACTGCACCTGCGCTTTATGCAACGCTGGCACAGCGTGGATTTTTCCCGGAGGAAGAACTCAAGTCGCTCCGTCACATCGGCGCACTGCTGCAGGGACATCCCTGCATCCACATCCCCGGCGTAGATATGTCCAGCGGTTCGCTCGGACAGGGCATCTCCACTGCCTGCGGTATGGCGCTTGCAAGCAAGCTGCAGGGCAGCCCCTATCGCGTATATACCGTACTCGGCGACGGTGAGATTGAAGAAGGCCAGGTTTGGGAGGCTGCAATGTTTGCAGCACACTACCAGCTGGATAACCTGATTGCAATTGTAGACAACAACGGTCTCCAGATCGACGGACCGATTACAGAGGTCTGCTCTCCTGAGCCGATCCCCGAGAAGTTTGAAGCATTCGGCTGGCACGTCATCCGTATGAACGCACATGACTTCAACGATATGGAGCGCGCGTTCAACGAGGCGGAATCCATCATCGACAAGCCCGTTGCAATCATCCAGACCAGCGTAAAGGGCAAGGACGTTTCCTTTATGGAAAATCAGTGCAGCTGGCACGGCACTGCACCGAATGCAGAGCAATATGAACAGGCAATGGCAGAGCTGAAGGCACTGCTTGTCGGACTGGAGGACTGAGTTATGGCTGATGTAATCAAAAAGGCGACCCGTGAAAGCTATGGCGAGGCTCTGACCGCCCTCGCTGAGAAATATCCGAATCTTGTCGTGCTCGACGCTGACCTTGCTGCGGCAACCAAGACAGGCATCTTCAAGAAAGCATATCCTGACCGTTTCTTCGACTGCGGTATCGCAGAGGCAAATATGATGGGCGTTGCGGCTGGTCTTGCATCCACCGGACTGATTCCCTTCGCAAGCACCTTCGCCATGTTCGCAGCCGGACGTGCCTATGAAATCGTCCGCAACTCAATCGGCTATCCCCATCTGAATGTCAAGATCGGTGCAACCCACGCCGGCATCTCTGTCGGTGAGGACGGCGCGACCCACCAGTGCAACGAAGATATTGCGCTGATGCGCACCATCCCCGGCATGACAATCCTCAATCCTGCGGATGATATTGAAGCACGCGCCGCTGTTGAGGCTGCAATCCTGCACGACGGTCCTGTATATCTCCGGTTCGGCAGACTTGCTGCTCCCGTATTCAACGATGCGGCAACCTACAAGTTTGAGATCGGCAAGGGCATCACCCTCAGAGAGGGTACGGATGTGACCATCGTTGCAACCGGTCTGATGGTATCCGAAGCGCTCGCTGCGGCTGAACAGCTCAGCACAGAGGGCATCAACGCACGCGTGATCAACATTCACACGATCAAGCCGCTGGATAAGGAGCTGATCTGCAAGGCAGCACAGGAGACTGGTCTGATCGTTACCGTGGAAGAGCACAGCGTAATCGGCGGTCTCGGATCTGCAGTTGCAGAGGCTGTTACCGAATGCTGCCCCGTTCGCGTGGAGAAGATCGGCGTGAACGATGTCTACGGCCACAGCGGTCCTGCAGTAGATCTGCTCAAGCAGTTCGGTCTGTGCGCAGACAACATCGCAGCTGTCACCAAGAAGGTGCTCGGCAAATAAACAGATATAAACCAGAATCCCCCGAAAAGAACACGCTTTTCGGGGGATTTTTTCTAGTCAGTGATATATCAGAATCCGAAGAAACCGGGAATCGCGTAGGTCAGAATGCACATAATCACACAAGCCAGCGCAATACCGCAGGCGATTGCAATACTTGCCTTTTTGCGGTCAACGTGAAGCAGCGAAACGATCAGAGAGCCTGTCCACGCACCGGTGCCGGGGAGCGGAATGCCGACAAAGAGCAACGTGCCGATAAACTCATATTTACGGATCTGCTTACTCTTTTCGCCCGTCGCCCGCGCTTCCAGCCAGAGCGCGATCTTCTTGAAGCACTTTACCGTCTTCATCCAGTTGAGGATCTTCTCAATAAACAACAGGATAAAGGGAATCGGAATCACATTTCCGATTACGCAGAAGAATACTGCTTTCCACATCGGAACATCCAGAATCGCCGCCGCAACCAGACCGCCGCGCAGTTCGAGGATCGGGAGCATGGAGATGAGGGTAATAATCAGTTCCTTCGGCAGACCGTTCATGTTTTCAGTCAGCCATCTTACCATCCCTTCGGATGAGAATAAAAAGTCCATTTTTTTGTTCCTGTTCCTTTCCAAGTAATCCATATCAGTATGCCACAAACTGATGAAAAAGTCAAGCGAATTCTGTCACTTTTTCAGATGTGCCAAAATCAGCTGATTGACCAGCTCCTCCGCTTCTACGCCATTCATATCGCAGAAATAACGAAGCTTCTTGTGTGCCTCGGCTTCGAGCGGAACAACGAGATCCTGTGCAGACGGCACTGAAAAATGCGCCTCAGACACAGATCCGGGCAGATTTGCCTTTGCCCATCGGCGGGCGTTTTGATAGTCTGAAACAGAAATTCCGCCTGTCCGAAGATCGCAGAAGAAGAAAAATCCCGACTCTGTCTGATATAGCTGTCTGGATCCGTTTGTTCCGAGCAATCTGGACGTTTCTGTATCAAACATCCGTCCGTTGATGATTTTCCGCACCAATCCGCCTCCTTTGCATAAAAACAAAAGCAGTGTGGAACCGCAACTGAGGATCCCACGCTGCTTGCCATCTGGTCGGAGTGACAGGATTCGAACCTGCGGCATCCTGCTCCCAAAGCAGGCGCGCTACCAACTGCGCTACACCCCGACATTTACTTACCGGATTAGTATAACATACCCGCCCAAAAAAGTCAAGAGATAACACAAAAAGAATACGGAAATCCTGCCCTGAAAACAACTTGCAAGCGGCAGAATTCCAATTAGGTTCAAATAAATATTTAATTGTTTCTTTCCTTTACAAATGTCGATTTATATGGTATGATGTCGATAAGTAACCGCACTGAAAGGAGTCCCTATGGCAAAAATCACCACGCGTCAGATCTTAATCGCTCAGACTGCCTGTATTGCAATCCTGCTCGTCTTCACAGGCGGACTGGCTGTATCCTATTTCCACGACAGAAACAATCCTCCCACCGTCCCGACGAATGCGGATGTCGATGAGCCGGAAGAAGAGGAAAGCACGACCACAACCACGGTTCCCGAAATCGACTGGCACTACGACCTGTCGGGAAAGAAAATTCTCCTCTCTGACGGCACCTACGGTGAGATTGCGCTTCCTGTATATGCTGATGTCCCCGCCTGCTCCAAAGAACTGGATCAGATCGTCACACGAAACGGAAAGAAGTTCTATCTCGAAAACGGTGCAGTAACCTCCGAATTCGGCATCGACGTTTCAGTGCATCAGAAAGAAATCGACTGGCAGAAAGTCAAGCAGTCCGGCGTTGATTTTGCGATCCTCCGCGTCGGATACCGCACCTATGGCGGCGGTGATATCAATGCTGACACAAAATTCCTCGACAACTACCGCGGCGCAACAGCCGCAGGAATTAAAGTCGGTGCCTACTTCTTCTCTCAGGCGATCACCGAGGAAGAAGCAATTGCCGAAGCACAGTTTGTCGCGCAGCAGCTCCGGGGGCTGACGCTCGATTATCCCGTCATCTATGACTGGGAGCTGATTTATGATGATACCGCGCGAACAGACAACGTTCCCTGCGAAGAGCTGACCAACTGCTGCATTGCATTCTGTGATGTGATCGAGGCATCGGGCTTTCACCCGATGATTTATCAGAACAAGCGCACGACCCTCTTTAAGCTGGATCTGCCGCGCCTGCAGGACTACGACTTCTGGCTGGCGGAATACAGCACCGAACCCACCTATTATTATGATTTTGATATCTGGCAGTACAGCTGTAAAGGCTCTGTACCCGGAATTGAGGGCGACGTAGACCTCAACATCAGCTTTGTACCCTACTCTGCCGGATAAACAAAGGAGTGTATTCATACATGGCAGGTTACCCCTATCAGAACAAATCCCTCTCTGCGAAGGAACGCACCAAAGATCTTCTCTCCCGTCTGACGATCGACGAAAAGGTTCATATGCTTTCAGGACATCAGGAAGCAGTCGAGCGGCTCGGCATTCCTGAGTGGTATGTCGGTACGGAAGTCGCACGCGGCTATGTGGCGCGGGATGACGACCATCCTTCCACCGTGTTTCCTCAGCCGATCGGTCTTGCCGCAACATTCGATCCCGCGCTGATGACTCAGCTCGGTGACATTGCCGCGACCGAGGCGCGCGCTTACTACAATCAGGACAAAAAGGGCGGACTGATGCTCTGGGGTCCGACCGTGGATATGGAGCGCGATCCGAGATGGGGCAGAACCGAAGAAGCATACGGCGAAGAGCCGTTTTTAACGGGCGAGATGACCGCCGCTTATACACTCGGTATGCGCGGTGAGGACAAGGATCTCTGCAAGTCGATCCCCACGCTCAAGCATTTCTTTGCAAACAACGAAGAAGAACACCGCTGCAACGATTCGTCCAACATCCCCCTGCGTCTGCGGCATGAATATTACTACGCGGCATTCCGTCCCGCGATTACCCGCGGCGGCGCAATGTCGATGATGGCGGCGTACAACGCAGTCAACGGCGAACCGTGTATCCTGAACCATGACATCAACCCGATCGTCAAGGGGGAATGGGGGCTTTCGTTTGTTGTGACCGACGGCGGCGATCTGACCGAAAACGTCACAGCACACCACACACACACCTCCCACGCACAGTCGATTGCAGACGCGATTCACGCAGGCATCGACAGTATGAGCGATGACAGTGCGACCGTCCATGCGGCGGCGTATCAGGCACTGGAAGAAGGACTGCTCACCGAGGCGGATATTGACAAGGCAGTCGGTGCCGTTTTAGAGGCAAGATTCCGTCTCGGACTCTTTGACGAAACTCCGTTTGACAAAATCGGCAAAGACGCAATCTGTACAGCGGAATCTGCACAGACCAATCTCCGCGCCGCAAGAGAGGGCATCGTTCTGCTGAAAAATGAAAACACCCTGCCGCTGAAAAAGGACAGCATCCGCACGATTGCCGTCATCGGCGCGACCGCAGGCGAATGCTTCCGCGACTGGTACACGGGTATATTCCCGACCTCCGTGCCGCCCGTAGACGGCATCCGTGCCGCGTTTGATCAGGCAGAAACGGTGTTTGATTCCTGCTACGACCGCGTCATCTTAAAAGCGCCAAACGGAAAGTTTATCACCATTCACGAGGACGGATCTGCCTGGGCAGACGCAGATTCTGCAGAAGATGGCACAGAATTTGAACAGCATGTCTGGGGCGAGGGCTGGGTGAATTTCTTTGCGGTGAACGAAAATCGGTATCTCCATCTCGGAGACGGTGATCTGCTCCATCTGAACAACCGCTATATCTTCGATTGGTTCACGCGCGAGACATTCCGCCTGAACGAAAGCGAAGCGGGCATCTATATCACCGAACAGCTCCACGGCCGTCCGATCGGACTGAAACAAAATGGCGCACTGTGTGCAAAAAGGAAAACCAAGCCGGCTGACTACGGCCGGTTTGAGATCATCCTCCGCTCCTCGGGTGCAGAGCGTGCAAAAGCGATCGCAAAACGCGCCGACGCTGTCATCTGCTTCGTCGGAAACGATCCTGTACAGTCCGCGAAGGAATGCTACGACCGCACCACGCTTGCTCTGCCGCCGCATCAGAAGGCGATCGCACAGGCGGCGCGTGCCGAGAATCCGAATACAGTACTTGCTGTGATTTCCAGCTATCCGTATGACCTCCGCTGGGCGCAGGAGGAAATGAACGCAATTCTCTATTCCTCCCACGGCGGCCCGCAGCTTGGCATCGCGCTTGCAGATGTGCTCTGCGGTGCATATAATCCTGCCGGCCGTCTGCCGATGACCTGGTACCGCTCCGAAGAGGATCTCCCCGATCTGCGCGATTATGACGTCGCACGCAACCGTGTCACCAGCCGCTATTTTGACGGCGAGCCGCTCTATCCGTTCGGCTTTGGTCTGAGCTATGCCGCGTTTGCATACAGCAATCTGAACATCAGTGCCGAGGATGACTGCGTTCTGATCTCGCTGGAGGTTACCAATACATCCGATATAGACGGCGAAGAAGTCGTACAGGTTTACTACCGTCCTGTAAATCCGAGCGTACCGCGTCCGCTTCGTCAGCTCTGCGCCTTTTCGCGCGTCAGAATCTCCGCAGGAGAGACCGTTTCTGTTTCGCTCCGCGTTCCGCGGGAAGAGCTTGCGTTCTATGATGTTTCGCGCTGTAAATTCTGCGTTGAGGAGAATGACTACACCTTTACAGTCGGTGCGCACAGCCGCGACAGCCGCCTCAGCGAAACAATTCACATCCACGGCGAGACCGTTCCGCCGCGTGATTTCTCTGCGCCTGTATCTGCCGTAACATATGACAATCAATATGATCTGACTGAACAGTACAGCCTCAGACTCCGCGACAACTATCTCTACTGCAGCGGCTGGGGCGGTACAGCGATCTATAAAAATGTCGATCTCCGCGGCTGTACAACGCTGCATTTCACTGCAACTTCCGTAATCGGTGTGCGGAACATCACAGTTTTACTGAACGGCAGCTTCGTTGACAACTGCACCATTCAGCCGGGAGACGGATATGATGATTTCACCACCTATTCCGTCAAGCTCCCCGAGGGCTGCCAGATCGGCGAACTGGCACTCTGTTTTTCACAGTACGTTGGTCTGCGGCAGATCTGGGCAGACTGAACGAAAACACAAAAGCCTCGTATCGCAAACTGATACGAGGCTTTTTCTATGATATTCAACGATCATCCATCGGGACATATGCGCGGGAATCCATAACGGATTTATAAGCGGGGCGGATGATCTTATTTGCGTTGATCAACTCCTCCAGACGGTGTGCCGACCAGCCGGAGATACGCGAGATCGCAAAGATTGGTGTAAACAGCTCAGCAGGCAGTCCGAGCATCTGATATACAAAGCCGCTGTAAAAATCGACATTCGCACAAACACCCTTGTAGATGCGGCGCTCACTGGTGATGATGTCCTTTGCAAGCCGCTCCGCCATGCTGTACAGTGCAAACTCCTTCTGCATTCCCTTTTCTTCCGACAGCCGTGCGACATACTCCTTGAAAATCGTTGCACGCGGATCGGAAATGGAATAGACGGCATGTCCCATACCATAGATCAGTCCTGCGCGGTCAAACGCTTCCTTGCGAAGCAGTGCGCGGAGATAGCTGCTGACCTCATCCTCGTCGGTCCAGTCCTTGACGACGCGCTTCATATCCTCAAACATCTGGGTAACCTTGATATTCGCGCCGCCGTGCTTCGGTCCCTTGAGTGAACCAAGCGCCGCCGCGATCGCAGAATAGGTGTCGGTTCCCGAGGAGGATACGACATGAACGGGGAAGGATGAGTTGTTTCCGCCGCC
>SVNN01000054.1 GCA_015066905.1 Ruminococcus sp. | reverse complement strand
CCTTGGGGATAACGACACGCCCGAGGTCGTCGATTCTGCGCACGATACCGGTAGCTTTCATATACTAAACTCCTTAACGCATGAATTGCTTTTTGCGGTAGTAGTATTTGTAACCGACGGCAATTTATGCGGCACGGAGACGCGGACAACCAAACAGCGGCATGCCGGGCTTATGCCAGCACACCGCTGTCGGAAATTGAAAAAGTCAGATTGTCCATGTTCAATACGGCAGGCGCGCCGAAGGGCAGGATGCAGATGGGTGAACTGTGCCCGAAATGCAGGCCACAGAGGATGGGAAGATCGGAAAGACCGTAGCGACCGGAGACAACCTCGCGGATTTTTTCTATGTACGACGTAAAATCCTTCGGTGACGGCAGCTTGCCGATGATGATGCCGCGTAGTACCTGCAAAAAACCGTTTTGTCCCAGCCAGTCAAAGAAGCAGCCGATATAGTCCGCGGTGCAGACTTTGGGAATGTCCTCGTAGAAAAAGATCGCATTCTGAAAATCGGATTTAACAGGGACGATGCCGGGGTGCTCGTATTCGTTCAGACAACCGTGTCCGCCAAACAGCCGCCCGCAGGCGCGTCCGGAACCCTGAATACGGACATACCCGTCACTGGGGATGTACACCTTGCGGTGTTCGGGGTTTGTGTGGTTGTTAGGCGTGTAGGACCAGTCGGGCGACGGTGGAATCTCGCCGATAGGGGAACTGTCAAAAAACACCTTTTGAAACCAATACCGGCTGTAAGGATGCCAGCCGCCTGCTTCGGCAACGACGGTGAGCAGGTTGTCCCCGTAGAAGGTGGACAGGCCCAGCCGGTGGCAGTACAGATGCAGAGCCAGCACGTCTGAATAGCCGCAGAGGATTTTAGGATTGCGCAGGATGACCTGGGGGTCCAGAAACGGCAGCAGCCGCTCGGAGTCGTTGCCGCCGATGTTGGCGATAATGGCACGGACGTTTTGATTTTCAAACGCCCACATCAGGTCTTCGGCGCGGGCCTGGGGGTGTTTGTCCAGATACGAAGTACCCTTCATGGAATTGGGTGCGGCAACAACGTCGAGTCCCAGCTCACGCAAACGACGCACGCCCAGCTCGTATTTCCATTTTACGCGATTGGTACCTGCGCAGCCCCAGGAAGGGCTGATCGTGGCGATGGTATCGCCGGGACGTAGTCTGCGTGGTTTGAGCATGGAATATACCCCCGGTAGGAAAAAGATGAAGAGGCCCGTTGCGGGTTTCTACATCGACGTTTTAAGGTATGAAACTGCTGGAGTGTCAGTCAATGGTATCATACACTTTTGTAGTATAACACAAATAGCATTGTATCATGGAAGACGCGGGAATGCAAGGGGGAGAGGACGACAGATGTTCTGATCAACCGGAAGAAAATTTTTTCCACGGTTGATATTGTTCGGTTAAATGAATATAATATAAGCAGACAGAGGTGAGCACGATGAAGTACGTAACAACTACCGAGATTGGTAAGCGGTGGAACCTGTCTGCACGCCGGGTAGGTATTCTGTGTGCGCAAGGACGCATTCCGGAGGTCCAAAAAGCCGGAAACACATGGCTGATTCCCGAAGATGCGGTGAAACCTGTTGATGCACGTATCAGAAGCGGGCGGTATATCAACAAGAAGAAGGAGGTAAGTGCAAATGGCTGTTCCGACGAATATTCAGACACTGTTGAGCGGTGAAGTTGTTGAATGGGCGCGTATTGAGTTTAAGGAGACCTGGGACGCAGAGGCATCGCTCAAGACCATTTGCGCTTTTGCCAATGATATTGACAACTGGGGTGGTGGCTATCTGGTCATTGGTGTCAGTGACAAGCATAGCGGCCTGGATTCTCAGATCGGAATTCCACAGGAGCAGGTTGACGGCTATCTGAAGGATATGCTGAACAAGTGTAAGCTGATTCAGCCGGAGTATATGCCCATCACAGAGGTGGTGGAACATGCCGGAAAGTATTTTATCGTTATTTGGGCACCCGGCGGCAGCATGCGTCCCTATTCATCCCCCAGAAATATGAGCAAGGATTGCCGGGAACGCGTCAATTGGATCCGCAAGATGGCAAGTACCATTCAGCCTACGGAAGAAGAAAAGCGTGATCTGTACACCCTGGCAAATAACGTGCCTTTTGATGACCGTGTGAATCATCAGGCCAGTCTGGATGAACTGAATATTACGTTGATCCAGCAGTATCTGCGTGAAGTGAACAGTGACCTGTATAAGGAAGCAGGACACATAGATTTCCGAAGCCTGTGCCGTAACATGAATCTGGACAGTGAGCTGCCGGAGTATCCGCATCCCAAGAATGTGGGTCTGATGTTTTTCAGCCTGGAACCTCACAAGTATTTTCCCTATGCACAGATTGACGTAGTGCAGTTCCCGGATGATCTGGGCGGCGACAGGATTATTGAGAAAACCTTCAAGGGTCCGCTGCATCAGCAATTGCGGGACGCACTCCAGTACATCCGCAATGCGGTGATTACTGAGAAGGTTGTCAAGCAGGATGGTGTTGCCGAAGCAAAGCGTTATTTTAACTATCCCTTCGCTGCCATTGAGGAAGCGTTGTCCAACGCAGTTTATCACAAGGGCTACGATGTGCGGGAACCCATTGAGGTTCGTGTCCTGCCGGACCGTATTGAGATATTGAGCCATCCCGGCGCTGACAGGTCCATCAGCATGGAAGGTTTGAGGAATTACCGTGTGTCCAGCCGCCGCTATCGTAACCGCCGAATCGGAGAGTTTTTGAAGGAGCTGCGGCTGACGGAAGGCCGAAATACGGGTTTTCAGAAAATCCGCCGTGCGCTGTTGAGTAACGGTTCGCCGGAGCCATTGTTTGAAACGGATGAAGAGCGCACCTATTTTATGGCGACGATCTATGCGCATCCTGGCTTTAAACATCAGAATGACGTTTTGGATGACGTTTTGGATGACGTTTTGGATACACAGAAGCATAGCGTTGATAGTTTGATAATGGTTGCTATGCAAAAGAACCCAAAGGTAACAATAGAGGAAATGGCAAAGACTGCCGGTGTGTCCAAGACTACAATTGATCGTGCCATTAAGCGATTGAGGGAGGAAGAAAAGATTAAACGTACCGGCGGCAAGCGAAACGGACAGTGGGTTATTATTGAGTAACCGATTCAGCGTGAATTCGGACACGATGAAGCAGGTGAAATATCTCCTTTGAATATGACAACAACCCCCGGCAGGTACTTCGATGTACCTGCCGGGGGATCTTGTTTTACAGACTCATTTCCGCAGCCTTCGCTTTCTTTCCCGACCTTGCGCGATCCTCTTTTTTGTATTCCTCAAGACGAGCCAGAACCGAAGGCTTCTTTACAGCTTCCACCGTCGTTACAGCGGGAGAATCTGCGGCAGGGTGGGATTCGGTGTCTGCTGCAGCCTTCGCCGCGGCACGCGCCGCCTCCACTTCCTTGCGTGCCATGCGCCTGCGGTTGTACAGCAGCAGGTCGCGGGTGTTTTCGTATAAGTCGCCTTTCCCCGATTGAAACACCGCGACGGTATATTTCGTATTCCTGTACTTGTCATAGATGTCTTTGAGACCCTCCTGGATTTTCGGGTCGTTTTTCTCCGCATTGGTCAGCCAGATCTCGACCAGCTTGCGGTCATCCCTGACAGTCATCTCCAAATAGATTGCCCCCTCTCATTGGTGCTATTTTCCTCAAATTTCCTGTAGCTTATACACAGCCAAGCGTTGTTCATCTATTCTCCCTGCGTTTCTGCCAGACAAGGTCGTATCCCAACACATCCGCAAGTTCCACGACCTCCTTGTATCGGATGCTCTCTCTCTGCAGCTTTGCGGAAAAATTGGATACACTGTCCGACCAGTCGTATTCATCGGCCAGACGATCCACCAACTCCTGCATGGTGAACCCGGCGCGGACGATCTGGGCTTTTATTTCATTTCTGATGTTCATGTTGTACCTCCTGATTTTGGGTAGTGAACACAGCGAAGCCGATGCGCTCTTTGGCAAACCGGCTTCGCTGCGTGGTGAAATATCCGATAGTCTGTCAAACCGCTCAGATTTGACTCCGACGATGTCTGGTTCGCAAGCGGGTACATCCGACTTTGTGGGATCGTGGGACAGTTCCCAAAACCGTGCAGATGCACATATTTTCGCAATAACGGTACGCGAATCCGAGAAGCGCGCCTGCGCGAAATCCTTTTGCCTGGCAGTCATCTTCTTTACGGTTTTCATCTGCGCTGAAAAAGCCCTGCGATTTTCAGTTCTTTCAGATCGATAATTGCATCTTCGGTACGGAGGCGGGCGGAAAAACCGGCCTTTGCATCAGATGTCCTTTTGTACTCAAACCTGATTTGTTCCATCCCATCCGCCCATCCATCCCATCTGGGATGCTTGGGATGGATGGGATGGTGCTTTTTCTGTTCGGCATTAAAAACACGGCGGTGTCACCAGCGCTTCGATGCCCCAGAAGCCGTTGACCCGCTTGCCTGCGCGGTTGAGCACATGATTGTCATGCTCCAGACCGAATTCGGAGGCGTATTTCTTGAGCGTCATGCTCACCGTCCGCAGCGCCAGCGGTTTGTAAGCATTGTCATCGCACCACATGGTATAGATGGTGTATAACTCGGCAGACGGGATTGTGTAATCGGCTTTCAGGCGGATATATCCCTCCGACCGCAGGAACAGCAGCACATTGTTGGCATCGCATTTTGCTTCCGCGCGGTTTTCACGTGCGCGTTCGCTTTCGGTGAAGCGGTAATTGTTTGCAATCAGCCGCCGCAGTCCATCCAGACACCAGAGGAAGATGCCTTCAATTTCGGAGCAGAGCTTGTCCGCAAGAAACGGATCGTCCTCCCGATCGCGTGGTCTCTTTTTGACCGACAAAATCAGCTGACGACGGTAGAATCCGTCCGAATGATCGTAGAGGGATTCCAGATCGCCGTTAGAGAACGCCAGAAAGCGGACGTACATCTCGCCCTGATAGCTCTGCTCGCCCTTGCGTTCCAAGTCCATCGGCATTTCTGCGGTGATGAGGGATTTCAGATAGTGTGTAGACTTGAGTGCCTCCATCTTCATATCGTCATCGACCATCAGGAGCTGATGCTCCAGATCAGCCCGGGCAAAGGCGCTGTGCTCTATCTTGGCGATGCTGCCGTTTTTCAGGTTGTCACCCAGCATCTTCTGCATCACCACACCGATGCGGCTCTTTCCTTCGCCGCCATTGCCCTTGAGAAGCATCATGGTCTGCCCACGGGTGGTTGGGATCAGGCAGTAACCCAGGTACTCCTGCAGGGTCAGGATATCCTCGTCCTCCAGAAGCTCCGATAAAAAATGCAGCCATGTGACCGGCTGCGGCGCATCGAGATTGTAACTGACCGGCAGGCGGTTGCGGCAGAAGTCCTTTTCTTCGGTAAAAGTCCCGTCCAAAAACAGCGTACCGTTGGCAACGTGAAGCCTGTCCTCGTGCACCGGCAGATTTGCCGTATAGGCTTCCAGCTTGAGCATTTCCAGAAGGTTTGAGGCTCTTCTTGTCAGACCGCCATTGAGGAAAGGCCTGAGCATATCGTATATCTCCTTGCGGACACTTTCTTCGTCACTGACGCGACCTTCTTTCGTGAAGAAGCTGCCGCCCACGCGAACCATGGGATGTTTTTGCAGAAAGTCCTTGCAGAACAGCACTTCATTTACCGTTTTGCCGTCATACCAGGAAGGTCTTTCGTCAATGCAGTCATGTTGGCTCATTTGCTTCCTCCTTGATTTTCTGCAGACGTTCCTGCAGAAGTGTGATTTTGTCGTCCTTCATCATGCTGTTGATCACTTCCGTTCGCTCACCGGCGGAAGTGACGGTCAGCAGATCCACCATATACTGCATACATTCAAGCATCTGGCAAGCTTCCACGAACCGCGGGTCAGGCACGTCCTCCGGTGTCTGTGGGGCGTATTTCTTTTTCCAGTTCTGCAGGATGTGCAGATATTCCTGCAGAACGCGGAAGCAGAGTTTTTCGTTCTCTGCCTGTGTCTTGTAGGTCTTGAGCGTTGCAGGTACGGACGGTTTTCCCTCTCGGATGCCGAAGTCGGCTGCAAGCTTCTGCGCTGCCGCTCCGTTGGAGGTGCCAAAGAGCCGCGCCGTGAAGTCGATGACGTCGCCGCGTGCCTGACACCCGAAGCAGTGGTAGTGGTCGTCGTAGAGCTTCATGCTCGGGTGCCGGTCTTCATGGAACGGGCAGCTGGTCATGCCGTTTCGGCTGACGTTTAGCCCGTAGTGTTCTGCCGCCCGGCCTGGCGGAACACTTGCTTTGACAGTTTCGAAGATGTGCATTCGCATTTTCCTCCTTAAAAAATGAACGCACCCCGAAACGGAGTGCATATGTAAAATGCCGGGAACAAAAAAGCAGCCACGAAAACTCGTGACTGCTCTCAAAGCGATTATGTTATTTGATATGCCTGTCGAGGAAGCTGCCGTACTCATCCGAAACAAAATCTTCGTAAGTACCGGCGATCTTTGCAATGTGCTTGTTGACGGCACTGGCGGTCTTGAAACCGACGGCCTCAGCAATCTCCTGCAGCGTGTGGCCTTCATAGCGCATCTGCAGGATCTTTTTATCCGTGTCAGTCAGCTTGCCTTTGAACTGGTCGATCTGGAGCTCGGAGATGACTTCGTTCTCAAACGATGCGCGCGGATCCGGCATGTCGTAGAACACGTCACCGTCAACGCTTGTACCGGCTTCCATGATATCCTCAAAGGATACCGACTTTGCGGTGCGGCTGTGAGTCCAGGAACGCATGAAGTCCCGCTTGCTGATGTTCTTGCTGGAGTAATCACCGGGCTGACGGCTCTTCCAGATTTCATCAATCATCGGCTGCCAGTTTTGCCTCTCCACGATCCTGTCGGTGAGGTTTCCCACCAGATTGCCGAACTGCTGATAGGTAAGCCACGGAATCGTAACGCCTCTGGGGAGCAGGAACAACCGCTGGAAGCTCCACTCCATCTCTGGTTCAAACGCATTGCGGAAGTGCTTGAGGATCTCATAGGACAGCCGCCATAGAGGAAAGTCACCGGAGTAGTGCGACCAGTCACCGGGGATCTCCCTGTATCCATCCTTCGTGGGAACCTGGAAAAACTGCCATGCCGACCACGCAAAGCAGTCCCAGACCAGTTCAAGGAACGCATCAGTCTGGATCATCTGCGTGTACTCGTCGGACTCAAACAGCTGATGGATATTTCGCGGAAGCTCCAGATACGCAGGACGCTTCTCCACAAGTTCTTTGGGCAGTGCGTAGAACAGCGTCAGCCACGAGAGGTTGTGATCCTGCGGGATACGGATGATGGACTTTGGGAGAATGACGATGAAATCGGATGTGCCGTGATTTGTCATAAGCGCACCTCATTGTGGACACAGAAAACATCCCCTCATAATATAGGGGCATGGGAACCGACGATTTTTTCCACGTTTCGAAAAAATATTTCTTGCTTTTTTACAGCATACTTTTCAGAAGTCTTTCTTGAGCTGTTTCCGATACAAAGCGATGTGTTGTCAGAGAAGGTAATTTTGCCTGCGATTGCAGAGGGTGGGGAGAACGGATTTTTCAGAATGAACTGTTCAGACTCGGCAAGCAGGGCATCAAGGGGCCTTTTTGGCCCCCGATGCAAACTTGTCAGGGCAACATCCCTCAAACCCTTTAAGCGCAGATGAATCTGCGGCGTCGCATCCGGGGGATGATGGTGTCAAGCAAGGGAACAAATGTATTATATCAAAAAGAACGTACGTTTGGCAATAGGGGCACGCAAAAGTTGCCGGAAAAATTTTGGGATAAGTAATGGTGTATCGGATGTTTTTGGAAGAGCGTACAGACGGCAAACGAAACGGACAGTGGATTATTATTGAGTAACCGATTCAACGTGGATTCGGACATGGTGGAGCAGGTTAAATATCGCCTTTGAATATGACAGCATCCCCCGGCAGGCACTTTATGATACCTGCTGGGGGATACTGTTTTACAGACTTCCTGATGGCGTGTGTTACCGGGAGACCATCACGCGGTTTCCAAAATAGCGCACATAGCTGTCTGGGTATCCGTTGCATTTTTTTGCGTACTTACATAGCTTGCATTGTTCTCTTCCTGCAAATTCATCAATAATCTTGGAATTGTTGGGGTCTGCGTAATAGCTGTGTTCCAGAATTGTGTTTCCATGACATAGAGAGAGTAGATCATCGTTGGGAAACGCACAGAACGGGATCAAGCTCATAGACAATTCTCGTCCGTCTGCATATATCCGGCGGATCAGCGGTTCGGATTGGGCCAGGATGACCGGGTATTCTTCAATGAACAAATCTTTGTTCTCAATCACGCATTTTGAAATCAGCAGGGGATTCAGGCTTAAAATAATGTGTGCCCCCGGCCAACGTGTTTTGACCAGATCGTAAATTTTCTCGTTTTCAGCAACAGACACTTTAGACATCAGGAGTTTGATTTCCAACTGGCTTCCTTTTCCCTGATAACGATAGATATGATCCAGTCCTTTCGTTACACGATTAAACCCACCGGGACAGCCTGTCAGATAATCGTGTGCCGCAGCGGTAGAACCAAATAAAGGGATGCGGATGTATATATCCCGATAGGATGTCAGACGCTTTGCAAACTGTTCGTCTGCAAGAGCCTGACCGTTCGTAAATAAATCAATTTTTGCCCCGCATTGGTCTATAGTGTCTAGAATCTCCCAAAATGACCTGTGTATTGTGGGTTCTCCACCATTGACGATGACCCTGTCACCGGAGCCGACATGGTTGTCCTCCAGAATTTTTGCGAATTCCTCCAATGGCATTTCTGATTGCTCGTTTAATATCGGATGATCTGCGGCGCAGAACATGCAATTACTGTTGCAACGATAGGTAATGTTAAAATAAAAAACCCTCATGTTTTCATCTCCTGGGAAAAGTATTGGCCCACATGCTGATAGAAGCTCTTTAATGCAGTGCAGTAATACTGGTGCTCCGACATATCGCCATTGACAAGCCAGCGGTAGTATTTGCACCCGCCGTGGCAGGCTCTAACATAGGGGCAGCCATCGCAACCCTGCGGAATACTGTGCATTGCATTTAACATCCACTGCATAGGAGTCGATTTGTGGATATCATCGAAGCCGTCCTCAAGAACACCTACTTGATGTTCTTTGCTGGAACTGAAATTATCACACAGGAAAATGCCGCCTTCAGGCGTGATCGTAAGGTACCGATCGCAGACGTTGCTGCAGATGCAGGTCTTGGGTTCCTTTCCACGATAAAAACGAATGCAGTCATCAAAATTGCGAATCGACAGTCCTCGGGTATTGCTGTGAATCCACAGTTCAAACAGGTCAATTAAAAACTGCGCATATTCCTCCGGTGCGATTGTCAAGTCGGTTTCCACAACACCGTCGGTATGAACCATACAGGGTAAGAAGCCGATATTGCCGATTTTGTGTTCCTGAATCATGCGGAAAATCCGATCCGCATTCCCTACATGCTGCTTTCCTACAACACATAATGTTCCGAATTTCGCGTTATGCTCCGTCAGCTGATCGATTGCACACAAAATTTTCTGATACTCCTGTGGCAGTGTTCCCCGTTCGGCGGTATGCATATCGAAGGGGCCGTCAATGCTGATTCCGATACTGAAATCATGTTCCTTGAAAAAGCGGATATAGTCATTGTCCAACAACGTACCGTTTGTCTGTACGGAATTGCGGATTTGCAAGTTCTTTGTGTTGTATAATTTCTGGCGTTCCACAATAAATGCAAATGTGTCCACTCCTGTCAGCAACGGCTCACCACCATGCCAGATAAACTCAGCTTCACGCTCATTGTGCTGCAGAAGATTGCGGATCATGAGATCTAAATGGGAGAGGCTGAGTGAATGGCACATGTTTCTGTTGCTGTCTCTGCGGTGGTAACAATAGGAACAATTCATATTGCAGGCATTTGTCAGCTTTACAATCAATGTATAATCCAATACGATCCTTCCCTTCGAAGCTTGTGTGTTCATATGTTATAAATTCTGGGCCATACGAGTGGCAGTGCAGACTAATTCACTCTCACATCCGTGACGCTTCCGTAAAGATTCAAGGACGGGAGAACTGCGAAGATAGTCTTCCAGGGTTTCTCTTTTTTCTGAAAATGGAAGATGCCGGCATGGGGCGACCTTACCGTCAATCCCGACGCTGAATGTATGAACCCCTGCGTTGCATCCGCAAATCGGGGTGAATTGTTCGTTTGCGTGCCGTTCTGTCTGAACCTGATATACCAGCTGCGGATAACAACCTTCCACATACACATCGCATTTACCGTGATAGCGGGCTATCAGCTTTGCAACGTTACAAAGTTGTGTCTGTGTGGGAACGGCTTCCATATGATTCGAGACGTCCGGTTTCAGAGAGAGAACAGAAAGGGTATCCACACCATACCGCTCGGCCAGAGCAAGCATGTTTTCAAAATCATCGGCATTGTTTTGCATCAGTACATAATTGATGGCAAATTGATGAAAGCGTTCTTGCTGAATTAATTCCAGGGCAAACATGGTCAACTGAAATCCATTGCGAGATTTGTTGTGAATTTCTTCTACGGAACCATTGAGAGAAACAAAGATTCCATCCAGTCCGGCACGTTTGAGTCTATGCAATTTCTCGCCCGTCAAGCCGTAGCCGGAAGTTGACAAAACAACATGACCGCATCTTTGATGTGCTTCATATACCAACTTTTCCAAATGCGGATAGCACATGGGTTCTCCGCCGCTGAGCATCACCGTTGTAACACCATGTGATGCAGCTTGCTGGACCCAGTAAACCGCAGTACCGATGTCCATGTGGTGTCGTTTATCTGATCGGCAATAACAAAAGGGACATCCCATAGGACATTCAGCGGTTATCTCAAGGTTGACACTGGATAGGCTGGATTTCACCATTGTTTCTCATCCCCTGTTTGCCGGGAGCCCTTATCTTGAACGTGACAAGGGACCGGAAGATTATAATAAAAAAACAACAGCCAGACAATCTACGCTCATCGCCGGATTGCTTATGACTGTTGTTTTGTAGCACATATGTTCATGAGAGAACAAACTACGATGAGATTTACCAACCACTATTGTTGTTCCAGTACTTATGCCAGTTTGAACCGCCGCTTTGATCCCAGGTCTTATCCCACTCGTTGTCCCAGGAAGTTGCAGCATTTGATTCTTCATCAATGCGCTGGATAGCATCTAACAGAACTTCAGACATTACGCATCCTCCTTCTACAATTGCTTTAATATTATTATACGCAATAATGATATTAGTGTCAAGTGCCCGATGTTGAAAAACATGGTAATATGTACATTTACCAATGCGCAACGTAATCTTGATTATGTTGCCTGAATTGATGTTGCACAAATCTGTGGTTGTAATCTGTAAAATTTATTTTGTCAAACGTCACTTCCATAGTTAACTGTCCAAATTCGGCCTCCGATAGTTAAAATAGAAAAACATTTCAGGAGGGAAGTAAACATGGGAATCCGGGATACAATCCACGCAACTGTGACGGCAACCAACAGACATGGCTGCTACGTTACCCTCGACGCAGACGTAAACGGTATCACCGACGGCTTCTATTTTGGCTGCGGCACGGTGGGAGATCGGGTGATGCTGTCAATCAAGCACATGGACACGGTTCGTGAAAGTGTGTTGTGTGAGCTCGACTCCGTAATCAGCTACGGAGAGATCAAACCCTGGTATACCGCGGCCTGATGGGGAAGACTTGGACCGGAAATCACGGCATGTAGAGTGTCTGCAATATTTATGCTTTTTCCGTCTGTCAGGAGTTAACTTCTGTCGATGAAAATGCGATATGTATAAAAGAGAGTTTTTTCGAAAAGGAGATGTTTTTTTATGTCGTATCAGAAATGCGGCAGCGGCCGTGCAGGGGCACATTTGACCGGCGGACAGCCTTTTGTGGTCACGGACTATGATGCCGTGATGCTGGATGCCTGCGCAATCATGGAAAACGAGGCGTTTGAAGCGTTTATGCGCAGTGTGATACCGAAACTTCGCGCTGCAGGACGGAAACTGTATGTTCCGCAGGCGGTGATGAAGGAAATTATATACCACGCAGGAGCAAACAAGTGCCCGGTGAAGGCACGGCGGGCGCTGGAAGACCTGCGCGAGCTGCAGCGCATGGGCGTGATCGAAGTCATGGACAGCGGCGATCCCATGCAGGGCGACTATTACCTTGTCAGAGCAGTGGCGGCCTACCGGTTTGAAATGCGTATCGCGGTTATTACCCGGGACGCAAAGCTCATGGAGGATCTGCTGTCCCTGAGCAGGGCAAGATCGGCCCGGACGCCGGGTGTGGGTGTGTACAGGCTTGAGGATGACGGGACGTGCGTGCCGGCACAACGCAGTCAGATGCGCCGCAGAGAGCAGGGAACACAGCCGCAGGTACGCAATCATGACACCAAGGTATCCGCACAGCCGCAGTCGACGCCGGAAGGCACAGAGACGCAAGGTATCGTGCGCCGCAGCCTGGACAGACTCCGTGAGTTTATGGATATGCTTGGTGCCTGAAAAAATTTTGAAAAAGAAGGTCTGCATCAATTAACTTTCCCGGTTTGGATACCGATATAACAGATAGACCCCCAAAAAAAT
>SVNN01000053.1 GCA_015066905.1 Ruminococcus sp. | reverse complement strand
ATCTTCCACTCCTTATCATAAAGATCAAGCGGCACACTGGGGCTGAGGAGGTCCATATTTGCCTCCCACAGGCTGTCGAGTGTACCAACGTCCTTCCAGTAGCCCTCAAACGCATATGCAAACAGACGCTCGCCGTTGTTGAGCATGCTCGGAATAATGTCCTTACCAAAGTCCTTGGAACCGGTGTTCGCATTCTCGTTTTCAATCAGATACTGCTTGAGCTTCTTCCAGGTGAACACATAGATACCCATCGAAGCGAGGGTGGATTTCGGCTCCTTCGGCTTCTCAGTGAAGTCGATAACGCGCTTTTCCTCGTCGCAGGTCATGATACCGAAACGGGAAGCCTCCTCCAGCGGAACATCCAGAACAGCAATCGTGCTGTCAGCGTTGTTGTCCTTGTGGAACTGGAGCATCTTCGCGTAGTCCATCTTGTAGATGTGGTCGCCGCCGAGGACGATGACATATTCGGGATCATAGCGCTCGATAAAGCTCATATTCTGATAGATCGCGTTTGCTGTACCCTCATACCACGAAGCACCTGCATTCGTCTGATAGGGAGGCAGAACGTGAACGCCGCCATGAATCTTATCCAGATCCCACGGCTGACCGTTTCCGATGTAGTCGTTGAGCACCAGAGGCTGATACTGCGTCAGAACACCGACGGTGTCGATACCCGAGTTGGTGCAGTTAGAAAGCGGAAAATCGATGATTCTGTATTTTCCGCCGTAAGGAACAGCAGGCTTTGCCATATCCTGTGTCAGAGCATACAGACGGCTGCCCTGTCCGCCGGCCAAAAGCATGGCAACACATTCTTTTTTAATATACATAACACTTCACGATTTTTCTCTCAGTAACGGGAGAAAAATCCCTCCTCTCGCCTAAATTAATCTTAGCTCGTTACACCTTTTCCGGATCAGCTGTTTTTTTGCGTCTTGTTGTACGCGGTGCCTTCTTTTCTGTTTCGGGCTTTGCCTTTTTCGCACGGGGCTTTGCCGGAACGGGTTTCAGATAAAGAACAGACATCGGTGCAAGATGCAGCGAAATGCTCTGGTCAAAGCCGTGCATCGGAACCGCCTTGGAAGAAACGGAACCTGCCGCTGCACCGCTGCCGCCGAATTCTTCAGCGTCCGTATTAAACAGCAGCTTGTAGCGTCCGCGCACCGGAACGCCGATGCGGTAATCGGGACGCTCCACAGGAACGAAGTTGCAGACAACGATGATCTCCTCGCCCTTGTCATCAAAGCGGCGGAACGCAATCACGCTCTGCTGATAGTCGTCATTCGCAATCCAGGAGAATCCCTTCCAGGAATCATCATTCTCCCAGAACGGCGCATTCTCGATATAGAACCGATTCAGCTTCTTCGAGAACGACAGCATCTTCTGGTGATCGTCATACTGCAGCAGACTCCAGTCCAGCTCAGTCTGATAATTCCACTCGTTGCGCTGTGCAAATTCCTGTCCCATAAAGAGCAGCTTCTTGCCCGGATGCGCCATCATATATGCCAGAAATGCGCGGTAGGAACGGAACTGATTGTCCGCGCCGCCGCTCATCTTGTGCAGCATAGAGCATTTCCCGTACACGACCTCATCGTGTGAGATCGGAAGAACATAGTTTTCAGAGAAACAGTAGAAGAACGAGAACGTGATTTTGTCGTGATTCCCCGAACGGAACAGCGGGTCGGTCTTCATATATGCAAGCATATCATTCATCCAGCCCATGTTCCATTTAAAGTTGAATCCGAGACCGCCGTCGCAGGTGGGCTTTGTGACCATCGGCCACGCCGTGGACTCCTCTGCGATCATCAGCGTTTCGGGATATTTTTCAAAGACAATCTCATTCAGTCTGCGGAAAAACGCGACTGCTTCCAGGTTTTCCTTACCGCCCTCCTGGTTGGGGATCCACTCATCTCTGTCGTAATCGAGATAGAGCATTGACGCAACCGCATCCACGCGGAGTCCGTCGATATGGAACTCCTCCAGCCAGTAGCAGGCGCTGGAAATCAGGAACGAGCAGACCTCAGGTCTGCCATAGTCAAATACGCGGGTTCCCCAGGAATAATGTTCGCCCTTTCTCGGGTCAGCATATTCGTAGCAGGGACCGCCGTCAAATTCATAAAGACCCGCTTCATCCTTCGGGAAGTGCGCCGGCACCCAGTCTAAAATAACGCCGATTCCCGCCGCATGGAATGCGTCTACCATCGCACGGAAATCGTCAGGCGTGCCGAAACGTGCGGTCGGCGCGAAGTAACCGGTTACCTGATATCCCCAGGAACCGTCAAACGGATATTCCGTCAGCGGCATAAACTCAATGTGTGTATAAGAGAGCTGCTGCATATACGGGATCATCTGCTTTGCAAACTCACGGTAGCTCAGCGGATTCCCGTCGGAATATGTACGCCAAGAGCCGAGATGCACCTCATAGACGTTCATCGGGCTTTTGTAGATGACGCGCTGTTTTTTCGCCTTGAACCACGCTTCGTCATGCCACTCATAACTGCTTTCATAAATTTTCGAGCCGGTGTTCGGACGGGTCTCGAAATGTGCCGCATACGGATCCGCTTTCAGACGGATCTGACCGCTTCGTGATTCGATACTGTATTTGTAGACCGCGTACTGCGGAAGCTGCGGTATGCAGACCTCCCACACAGCGTGGTCGATCTTTCTCATTGGTGTCCGTGTTCTGTCCCAATCATTAAAGTCGCCGACAACAGAAACGCTTGCCGCATTCGGTGCCCATACGCGGAACCTGTGCAAGGTTTCCCCGCCGCGCTGAATCAGGTGTGCGCCAAAAAAGCGGTAGGTTTTACAGTTTCTTCCGCTATAAAACAAAGACAGCGGAAATTCGTTTTCAACTGAAAAGTCATTGACCATAGCTTATCACCTTCCTCTTGCTACTATTTTAACAGAGTTTACAGAAATATTCAAGCTTTTTCGCTCATTTCAAAAAACTTTCATATATACAAACTAGATTCCACCATTCAATTTGTGCAGTTCGACGAAGTTTATGTAATATATTTCCACTGCACGCAATTGTAACTGAAATTTGAATAAAATTTATATTTAAAGAGAAAACAGAGAATCTTTGTGCAGATTCTCTGTTTTAACCAAGTAAAATCCATGTATATTTGTACATGATTTTTTGTTTGAATCACATTTTTTTATTTTTTTCAACATAAGAAAGGAGAATGGTAATGTCATCCGGAGCAGAAGAACCAACGCGTCTTGCCATATCACACAGCTGCTGCGCGGCATCTTCCAGCGTGCAGCCGGCAGAAAGCACCTGACGCAATGCGGGATACAAAGCGGGATCCACACCGTCTGACAGCAGCACGATCACATCGCCATGATTCAGTGAAATCGTCTTGACAAATGGTTCTGTCCGCGGCGCGATCCCGACCGGGCAAGACGGGCTCTGGTAACACACCAGCTTGCCGTCCTTCCAGATCAGCGTCGGAGATGCCCCTTGCTTGACCATGGTCGCTTCGCCCGTTTCTCCGTCAAGGCGCAGACAGTCGAGTGTTGCAAATCGTTCTTCCCCGGATTTTGTCAGCATGATTGAATTGACCATGGAAAGTGCTGTGCGCCACTCCACACCCGTCAGGATCAGACGTTTGAAATTGGAGAGAACAATGCGCGAATCCAGCGCCGCCTGACGACCTGTACCCATCCCATCTGACAGGATGAGATATGTATTTCCCTGTCCGTCCGTAAACTGCTCGTAATTATCACCGCACGGCTGATTTTCCTGCGCCGCCGACTGCACACCGCAGCAGGTCAGACCAAACGGCGCAGTCTCCCAGATACAGAGGCGTTTTTCGTGTCCTGCCACATTCTCATCTGTATAAAACAACTGTCGGCCCGTTGCTTCCGACAAGCTTTCGCATACTGCCTCCGCATCGATTCTGCAGCCCTGATCGACATACAGTTCAATATTCAGCCTGTGCGAAGGGGTGTAATAAGCAAGCGCTGTGTGAAACGGATAATTGCCCGCTTCGATCACCTGCATGGCAAGCCGCGTCTGTTCTGCACAGAACCGTAGCTGCAGCCGATCGGTCGCGGTACGGAGGATCTCCTCAGTAAACTGCATCTGTGAAAAGAGCAGCTCGCGTGTTTCAAACAATCTTGCCGCGCGGATCCGTCCCTGCGCACGCTGTTTTGCACATCGGGTAAATGCTGCACTCAACGATTCTCTGCGACGGCAATCCGGAATCTGTTCAAACAACTCGTCTACCGATACCTTCGGCCGCTCCGCCAGACGCAGAAATTTTTCGTTCATATCCGTGTAGTGATCATCCCAACAATTCAGCCGATGGGCGCAGGTGCCGCAAACTGACTCGCAGACCTCTGCCGCCGCTGATTGTGTATGTTGACTGCGCTCCAGCATCTTTGCAACCTGTTCAGCATTCTTACGCACATCCGCAAGCGACTGTGCCAGAAAATCCATACGGACAGCCGCCAGTGCGGTGCTGTCTGTACCGACAGAATGCTCCGGCAGGAAAGAATCCAGAAAACGCTGTGCAGGCACCAGCAGATAAACCAGACCGCCGAGTGCCAGATTGCCGAGATATACATAACCACTCGGCTCTGCGCCCAGAAGAAGCTGTGCCGCCGCATTGATGATCAGGAAGATGCCGAGCATCGCACCCCTGCCGAGATCAGCAAAATAGCCAGCTGCAAGACCGCCGAGCGCGAGAAATACCGCACGCTGACCGATCGGGACATCGCACAGCAGAATACCCGCTGTGGTCAATGCGCCGCACAGCAGTCCACCCTGCAAACGATAGCGCTCCGAGGCGGTCAGAACTGCGAATGCCGCAAACAGCAGTCCGGGATGCAGAAACGAAACCGAAACCGGCGCCAGCACCGCAGTCAGAAGCAGATACACCAGCGCAAAAGAAATGCCCTTTCCGCTGTCAATGCGAAGCGGCTCGCCGCGTCTGCGCAGCGCTGCAAGATCTGCGCAGAAATAGGTGCAGATCGCGGCAAACGAACCGAGAAAGAGATACTGCACCAGATCAGTCAGCGGCTGAAATCCAAGCAGAAAGAAAAGGAGCGACGACACAATAATACTGCCGCCCACGATCCACGCAGATGCGCGCGGACGGATCCGCTCTCCCAGCAGACAGCGACCGAACACGGTCATAACCAACGCACAGAGTGCTGCGCCTGCTGATGGATCCATACCTGAAAGAAAGAATGCAAGCAGTCCGCCCGCAAGCATACTGAGTGAATAGACAGGCGGCAGCGCGCCGGCAGCCGCCGCGGCAAGCGGTGATGCCACGCTACCGATCGTCGCGCCTGCCGCCAGAAAAGACATCGCACCTGTGCATGCGAGTCCCACCGGCTGAATGGGTTTGGGTTGTGTCAGATGTTTTTCGTTTAAAATCATTTGTCCGCCAGCTTTCCGTTCCGAGATTTTTGAGCGTACCATCCATACGGTATGCCTCGATATACTCAGTATACACGAAAGCGGCGGAACAATTTGTCAGAATCAACCGCAGAAATATTCAAAACCGTCACGGATTCTGCAAGATCCGCGCGGGAAATTGCGGGAAATCATCCTTTCAGTGATTTCGCAAGCGCAATCAGCTCCTCCATATTCAGCGATTCGATCCGCGCATTTTCAGCCAGATCACACGCACGCAGGGCAGAATAGACCGTCTCCTTCGGCAGATTCAGCATAGAGCCAAGAGAATTCGCAATCGTTTTTCTGCGCTGTGAAAAACCTGCACGCACCATCCGGAAAAAGAATTCCTCATCCAGCTCCGGATCCAGCGGCTGCTTGCGGACGTCGATGCGAATAACGGCGGAATCCACCTTCGGCGCAGGCATAAAGCTGCCGCGCGACACATCAAACAAACGGCGCGGTTCGCCATAGTAATGTACCGCAACTGTGATCGCCCCCGATTCTCTTGTGCCGACCGGTGCACAAAGACGCTGCGCGGTTTCCTTCTGCACCATGACCGTGATTGCCGTGATCGGCAAACGGCTCTCCAGCAGAAGCATCAGAATCGGCGAAGTGATATAATACGGCAGATTCGCGCAGACTGATACAGGCATCGAGCCGAATTCCTCCTGCAGCAGTGCAGCAACATCTGTTTTCAGAATGTCCTGATTGATGATCTTCACATTATCAAATTCAGAAAGCGTTTCATCCAGAACTGGCAACAGGCGCGTATCAATCTCGACCGCCGCAACCTTATCCGCACGCTTTGCAAGCTCTGCCGTCAGCACGCCGAAACCGGTACCGATCTCCAGCACGCCGCATCCCGCCTCTGCTCCGCCCATCTCAGCGATCCGCGGACAGACAGACGGGTTGATCAGAAAATTCTGACCAAGTCCCTTTGAAAATGAAAACCCGTGTTTTTCAGCAAGTGCCTGAATCACGGAGATATTTGTCAGCTGTTCCATGAAAACTCCTTTTTTATATTGCTTTTTTGTCCGTTTTTTGTTATACTTATATTAATGTAAAATATGAAGTACCCGAGGAGGATTTCTGATCATGGAACGACGCAGTAAAATTGATTATTATCTCGACATTGCCGAAACCGTTTTAAAGCGAAGCACCTGCATCCGCCGCAAATTCGGCGCAGTCATCGTCAAAAATGACGAGATCATCGCCTCAGGCTATAACGGCGCACCGCGCGGACGCGCAAACTGCACCGATCTGAATTTCTGTACCCGCGACAAGCTCGGCGTACCTAAGGGACAGCGGTATGAGCTCTGCCGCTCAGTCCACGCTGAAGCAAATGCGATCATTTCCGCATCGCGCAACGACCTGATCGGCGCAACGCTCTATCTCGCCTGTCACGACGCCAAAACAGGAGAATTGTTCGGCGACATCTCACCCTGTCAGATGTGCCGCCGCCTGATCATCAACGCAGGCATCGAAACTGTTATCGCGCGTACAGGCGCAGACACAATTACGGAATTTTCCGTTTCTGACTGGATCACACAGGACGAATCCCTCGACCTGAATACGGGATACTAACTTTAAGTATATCACAACTCCGTCTGTTTTGCAAAGATTTTCTTCAGTTTGATAATTTCTTGTCAAAGTGCATAGTTTATTTTGCTTTCCCCCGGATTGACTTTGTATGCTGTCTATGGTATCATAAGTGCAACATCTTGTATATTGTGACACACTTCGGCATATTCACCACAATATATAGAGATAAAGGAGGAATTTTAATGATTACGTTCAAGCACCCTGTTTCAGAGAAGGAAATCAATCTGCGCGACTTCATCGTAGAGAATTATACCCCCTACGACGGCGATGCAGCATTCCTTGCGCCCCCGACCGAAAAGACCAGAAAACTCTGGGGACAGGTACTCGCGCTTCTGGAACAGGAGCGTGCGGCTGGCGGCGTGCTGGATATCGACGAAAAGACAATCTCTTCCATCACCTCGCACAAAGCCGGATATATCGACAAGGATCTCGAAGAGATTGTCGGACTTCAGACTGATGCACCCCTCAAGCGTGCGATCATGCCCTTCGGCGGAATCCGTATGGTCCACACCTCGCTGGATGCTTACGGCAGAGAGCTGCCGGAAGATATCGAAAATGTATTCCGCTACCGCAAGACGCACAATGACGGCGTATTCGATGTCTACACCGACGATATGAAGCGTGCGCGTCACACGGGAATCATCACCGGACTGCCAGACGCTTACGGCAGAGGCAGAATCATCGGTGACTACCGCCGTGTAGCACTCTACGGCGTAGACAGACTGATCGAAGAAAAAATCCGCGAAAAGAAGGCGCATGACGACGAACCGATGTACGGCCACCTCGTCACACAGCTCGAAGAAATGGCGGAGCAGATCAAGGCACTGAGAGAACTGAAAAAAATGGCAGAAAGCTACGGCTTTGACATCTCCCGTCCGGCACAGAATACGAAAGAAGCTATCCAGTGGCTCTACTTCGGCTATCTTGCTGCAATCAAGGAGCAAAACGGTGCTGCAATGTCTTTAGGCCGTGTTTCCACCTTCCTTGATATCTATGCGGAAGCTGATCTCCGTGACGGCACTTTCACCGAGGAAGAGATCCAGGAGATGGTTGATCACTTCATCATGAAGCTTCGTATGGTTCGTTTCCTGCGCACCCCCGCATATGACGAGCTGTTCTCTGGCGACCCGACCTGGGTAACGGAATCTATCGGCGGTATGTGTCTGGATGGCAGACATATGGTCACCAAGATGAGCTATCGTTTCCTGCACACACTGGTCAACCTCGGTCCTGCACCTGAGCCGAATCTGACTGTACTGTGGAGCAACAAGCTGCCTGACCACTTCAAGCGCTACTGCGCTGGGATTTCCATCCGCACCTCCTCGATTCAGTATGAGAGTGATGAGCTGATGCGTGAACGGTTCGGTGATGACTACGGTATCGCCTGCTGCGTATCCGCAATGCCGATCGGTAAGCAGATGCAGTTCTTCGGCGCACGCGCAAACCTCGCCAAAGCACTCCTCTATGCACTCAACGACGGCCGCGACGAGCGCTACGGCGATCAGCTGTGCAAGGAAGTCGGCGCACTGCCTGACGGTGTTCTGGATTATGATCAGGTTATGGAGAAGTTTGACATCATCTGCGAATGGCTCTCCAAGCTTTACATCAACACGCTGAACATCATCCACTGCATGCACGACAAGTACTGCTATGAGCGTCTGCAGATGGCTCTGCACGACGAAGAGATCAAGCGCACCTCTGCCTGCGGTCTGGCAGGACTTTCCGTTGTCGTGGACAGCCTTTCCGCAATCAAATATGCAAAGGTTACCGCAATCCGTGACGAAAACGGAATTGCGCACGATTTTAAGATCGAAGGCGAATTCCCGAAATTCGGCAACAACGATCCCCGCGTGGATGAGATTGCAACGCTGGTCGTAGAACGGTTCATGAAGCGTCTTTCCCGCAGAAGAACCTACCGCAACTCTATTCCCACCATGTCGATTCTGACGATCACCTCGAACGTCGTATACGGCAAGAAAACCGGCTCTACTCCTGACGGAAGAAAGGAAGGCGAACCGTTCGCACCGGGCGCAAACCCGATGCACGGACGTGATACAAATGGCTGTATCGCTTCCATGCTCTCCGTTTCCAAGATTCCTTACGCAAGTGCCGAGGACGGCATCTCCTACACCTTCTCGATCATCCCCGACGCACTCGGCAAGACCGATGAGGAAAAGGAAATCAACCTCGTATCTCTCCTCGACGGCTACATCCTCGAACAGGGACACCACATGAACGTCAACGTCATGAACCGCGATACCCTGCTTGACGCGATGGATCACCCCGAGAAATATCCCCAGCTCACCATCCGTGTCAGCGGCTATGCAGTCAACTTCATCCGTCTGACCCGCGAACAGCAGCTGGATGTCATCAACCGTACCTTCCACAAAATGATCTGATTATCCGGAAAGTGAGGCGACAATTTCTATGACCACTGGCTACTTTCACTCCTTTGAAAGCTGCGGCGCAGTAGACGGACCGGGACTTCGTTTTGTCGCCTTTCTGTCGGGCTGTCCGCTCCGCTGTCTGTACTGTCACAACCCGGATACCTGGGAGCTGAAACAAGACATTGCCCTGACGCCCGGGCAGCTGCTTGAGAAGATCCGCCCCTACCGCAACTTCCTCCGCAATGGTGGAGTGACGCTTTCCGGCGGCGAACCGCTGATGCAGGCGGATTTCTGTGCAGAATTTCTTTCCCTTTGCAAAGCAGAACAGCTGCATACCGCAATCGACACAAGCGGCGTGATTCCTCTGAAAAAATCACAAGCAGCAATTGATCTTGCAGATCTGCTCTTGCTGGATATCAAAGCGCTCTCGCCTGATCTTTGCAAAGAAATCACAGGAAAGGATAACCACAACGCGCTTGAAACGCTCCGTTACTGCGAGGATATAAACAAGCCCGTCTGGATCCGCCACGTTCTTCTGCCAGAATATACACTGAAAACCGACCTGTTGGAATCGCTTGCAGAATTTCTGCGCGGTTTTTCGTGCATCCAAAGAATTGAGCTGCTGCCCTATCACAATATGGGGCTGTACAAATGGGACGAGCTTGGCGTGGAATCTAAGATCCGCGACATTGCACCGCCCTCCGCTGAAGCAGTTGCCGCTGCGCGCGCACTGTTTCCGCCGATCACATAACATATAAACGACCGCTGAACCGAAACAGATTCAGCGGTCGTTTTGATCCGGACACATAAGGCGTCTCAGGAATGTAATCCAAAACTGATTTCAAGCGCATTATTCACCCGATGCATCGCACCGTGATCCAGCTCACCCATCCGTTCCTTGAGCCGGCGCTTGTCAATCGTGCGGATCTGTTCAAGCAGCACAACGCTGTCGCGCGACAGTCCGCAGGTTGCCGCCTGCAATTCGATATGCGTCGGCAGCTTCGCCTTTTCACGCTGACTGGTGATCGCCGCAGCAATCACAGTCGGGCTGTGTTTGTTTCCGATATCATTCTGTACAATCAATACAGGACGGATTCCGCCCTGCTCCGAACCGACAACGGGACTCAAATCCGCGTAGTAGATTTCTCCCCTTCTGACAGCCATATTCATCCTACGAGCCATACAGCTCATGCTCCTTCCTTTTTGCATCCGGCGCAAGCTCCGCCTAACAGAAGTATGTCCCGAACGCAGCAGTTTAATCATCCCGTACTGTTATTGTATGCATCAGAAAAAACTTCGGGAATGTCCAGAAATTCTCAGCGATAGATCAGACGAAACTGCATATAATACTTTTGCGGATCCAATGGAATTCGCACGGCAGAAGCGGAAAGAACATCTGCCGCAAAAAAGAAATGGGGTGTTCCGCAATGTGGGACAAGCTCGCATTGATTCTGCTGGTTATCGGCGGAGTTAACTGGGGGTTGGTCGGTATTTTCGAATTCGACCTCGTTGCATGGCTGTTCGGAGGCGCCGCCTCTATCATCAGCAGAACGATTTATATCCTCGTCGCAATTTCTGCGGTCTGGTGTATCTCTCTGCTGTTCCGCCGCAACGCATTGGCCGATACAGCCGACGCATAGCAGCGCATTCTGCCGCCTGAATATTCAGCGCGGATAAACGCTGCTGCTGTCCAGGACAGCAAAAAAGCAGCGTTCACGCTCTGACGGTGTATGGAAGATCGATGCCGTACCGCAGAGGTGGACGCTGTTTTTTGTTTTCATATGACAAAACGGAGACAGTAAAAACTGCCTCCGTTTTGCGTAGTATGAAGATGAGAGGGAAAATAAACAAACATTCATTTGCCACGGCTGCGAGAGCCATTCTTGCGGTCAGATCCGCGTTTTAAATCACAGATCTTTTCTTCGCTGCTCTGCTTAAAGCGGCTCATCATATCCTCAAAGGAAAGTTCCGACATCGGGACCTGTTTTTTCGGCTCCCAAACATTCGGGCGTGTATGATTCTCTCTGCGCGGACGCGGACCGCCTTCACGCGGCTGGGGCGGCTGTGCCTTTTTGATCGAAAGGCTGATCTTTCCCGCCTCGTTGATGCTCAGCACCTTGACCTTGACGGTCTGGTTCTCAGTCAGATGTTCCTTGATGTCATTGACATATGTATTGGCGACCTCGGAAATATGAACCATTCCCGTAACGCTGTTGTCGATCTCAACAAACGCGCCGTAGGGCATGATTCCCTTTACAACGCCTTCATAAACTTTCCCGATTTCAAGCTGCATATCGTTTCGTATTCCTCCTAGTTTCTGGATGTATCATAGAATCTGCGTTCATTCGGATACGCGTAATTCATATTTTCAATCGCGATTTTTTCCATGTAAGCATCCATATCCTCTGCTTCAAGAATACGGGACAGCTCCACATTTTCTGCCTCTATTGCAACTGTCTTTTCCTGAATCCGTGCCAGCTCATCCTGCTTTTCTGAAACCGTGACCATTGTATATCCGGTGTAGAGGATGCAGCCGATCACAAACATCACACTGGCAATGCGGATGAACAGTCGTCCGAAAATACCGCCCGCGCCGATGCTTCGTTTCACGCGCTGTTTTCTCAAAATCTCGCCTTCCTTTGTTTTCTCTCTTTCACACGGAGTGCGTACTCCGTCAATCATCTGTATATTACATTATACACCAAACGCACCATATCAATCAAGTGCTTTTTCCCGATTTCTCCGCTTTCCCGGATTTTTTGGCGACTCGAACAAAAAAACACCGCAGTTTTTCACATATCAATGCAAAGAATCGGCGGATTGGTTTGCAGATGCAGCGCAAAATGCCAAGCACAATCCGTCCCACGGTCAGATAATACACCAAAAAGCCAAGCAGATTCCCTGCAATGTAAAACCAGCGCAGTTCACCCCGCGCCATAGTCAGTGAAAAGCAGAGCAAAAACACGGCATACAGACTAAAAAACAGGCAATCCTCCAACGCGACCAGCAGACGGTTGTGCGGAAAGATCGCCCGAAGTGCGCGGAAACAGTCAAATACAACGCCGATCGCCGGACCGCACAGGCAGGAAATCCAGAACAGCTCCGTCTGTTCAGATACGGAAAAGAAGTTTTCCAGTCCGGGATATCGGATCCACATCATCGGAAGAGTTTTCCGAGCAGTGTGAGCGGTTTTTTCTTATCCTTCTCGCCGTAGCAGATCGCCCAGATGTCGCCCTCGACCGAAAGATCGCCCGTTTCCACATTCAGCGCATTGACGCGGAGATCATTCCCGCGGATGATCAGCTCACCGAGTCGGGAATAGAGCGAAACCGTATGCTCGTCAAAGCTGTCCACCTCAGTGATCCCCGTCAAAAACAGTGTTTTCCGATTCTCCAGCACTGCAGTGTGATTCACGCGTGCCTGTGTTTGTTCCGTCATTTTCATTCGCCTCCCTTTGCGACCAATATATGCAAAGGAAGACGCTATTATTCCGATTCGTTCTGCAGCGCGATGACATCCTGTGCGAGCTGCTGCGCTTCGGCGTAAGTATTCAGACTGTAACATCTGCCGCGGAATCTTGCCGCACCCTTCAGCCCCTTGAGATACCACGCCGCGTGCTTGCGCGCTTCCTGCATCCGTCTGGTCTCGCGGCTGGTCGGGTCGATATCCAGAATCATGCGGATATGGCGGAGCATCATCTCCATCCGTTCTTCGGGTGTCGGCGGTGTATACGGCTCACCTGCGGCATCCGCACAG
>SVNN01000052.1 GCA_015066905.1 Ruminococcus sp. | reverse complement strand
AAAATCAGATGATCTTACTTCTCAGCGATTACTGCAACGCCGGGAAGTACCTTGCCCTCAAGGTATTCGAGAGAAGCGCCGCCGCCGGTGGAGATGTGGCTCATCTTATCAGCAAAGCCGAGCTGCATTACAGCTGCAGCGGAGTCGCCGCCGCCGATGATGGTGGTTGCGTCGGTTTCAGCCAGAGCCTTTGCAACAGCAATGGTACCCTTTGCGAGGATCGGGTTCTCAAATACGCCCATCGGTCCATTCCATACAACGGTCTTAGCAGACTTTACAGCATCGCCGAACAGCGCCTGTGTCTTGGTGCCGATATCCAGACCCATCTTATCAGCGGGGATCTTGTCGGAGTCAACAACTTCAACAGCGATCTCAGCGTCGATCGGATCCGGGAAGGAAGCGGTGATGGTGGTGTCGATCGGGAGAAGGATCTGCTTGCCGGCAGCCTTTGCCTTATCGAGCATCTCCTTGCAGTAGTCAATCTTCTCGTTGTCAACGAGGGAGGTACCAACCTCACAGCCCTGTGCCTTGAGGAAAGTGTAAGCCATACCGCCGCCGATGATGAGCGTATCGCACTTTTCAATCAGGTTGGAGATTACGTTGAGCTTGTCAGCAACCTTTGCACCACCGAGGATTGCAACGAACGGACGAACCGGAACCTCAACTGCATTGCCGAGGTACTGGATCTCCTTCTGCATCAGATAACCAACAGCAGTTTCCTTGACAAACTTGGTAACGCCAGCGGTGGAAGCGTGTGCACGGTGTGCAGAACCAAACGCGTCCATTACAAATACTTCGCCGTCAACCAGATCAGCGAGTTCCTTGGAGAAGTCGTCGCCATTCTTGGTTTCTTCAGCGCCACGGAAACGGGTATTCTCGAGAACGACGATCTCGCCCTCGTTCATTTCAGCAACAGCCTTCTTAGCATTTTCGCCGACTACAACGTCATCCTTTGCGAAGATAACCTTGGTGTCAACCAGCTCTGCAAGTCTTGCAGCAGCAGGAGCGAGGGAGAACTTATCCTCCGGACCATTCTTCGGCTTACCGAGGTGGGAGCAGAGAACGACCTTACCGCCGTCAGCGATGAGCTTCTTGATTGTCGGCAAAGCAGCCTGGATTCTGTTGTCGTTGGTAATTACGCCGTCCTTGAGCGGAACGTTGAAGTCAACGCGAACGAGCACCTTCTTGCCCTTTACCTGAATATCTTCCACTGTAACCTTGTTCAAACCAGCCATTGTGAAACATCCTTTCCAGCAATAAATTTTCCATAATCGTTGTTACTTTTTTAACAACTCTATACTTATTTTACACTATTTTGCGTTGTTTTACAAGCATTTTTTGCGATTTTCAGACGTCTTGCATATGAAAAAAAACGCAAAAAACAACGGGCGAATTTGTGCAATCCGCCCGAAATGTTTTTGGTTAAGGTTTATAGATCTCATCCCAGGTGACGGAATCGGAAATCAGCGCCTGAGAATAATACTTGAGGATCCAGACGGCATCGGTCGAAGTGAGAATTCCGTCGCCGTCAATGTCACCGGCAAGGATCGCTTCTTCAGACAAGGTTGTCGGTGTATTCAGCATACGCGCACTGTAATCCTTGAGTACCAGTACGGCGTCAGATGTGTTGATTACACAGTCGCCGTTGACGTCGCCTGTTTCGTAGGGATCGCAGTCCACAGCGCGTGTTTTAACCTGGAATGTGGTGCCGACAGATCCGCTGTTCGGATCCTGCGCAATTGCATATGTAAGCGTTCCATCGGGATCGAGATAGAAGCCGTAGTAGTAACCCGATTTGCTTTCGCTTGCGTTCAGTGTTCGTTCCTTCATACGGTTTTTGCCGTTCGAGTCAATCGAAAAGATCTCATCGCGGTCGTTCAGGTAGATGAAACCGTCATATACGCCGATACCGCTGAAATAACCGGTCCAGTAGCTTAATGTGCTGTCCCAGAGATACCAGATCTCACTGAAGCTGTATATCACTTTGTTCTGCACGGCAGATCGGCTGTAATCAACGATTGTAACGTCGGCAGATGTGGTGTTGTTCGTCAGCATGACCCATTGATCATGCAGCGGACAGATCTGACCGATCGCGTCCTTCCAGAATCCATCCGAAAACTGTGTGGATTCATTCACATCCTTGACGTCAATGCCGTAAAGAATCCAGTCAGAAGAGCTGTGGCTGTTTGCATACAACTCTTCTGCGGTCAGAAGAAAGCAGTTATGCTTGCAGCGTCCGATAAAATCTGCGGTGGGATCATCCCAGGTGACGTCAACATAGTATTCAGAATCACCGATTGTGACGAGGTTCCAGATGTGGTTCAGCGCGTCGCTGGTCACAGTGTAGCTGGTGATGCCGGCAGCCTCCAGCAGATCGTGATAGGCGAGTGCGTAACCCTGGCAAACCGCCGTGCCGTCAATCAGCGCGTCGTAGGCGGTATATCTGCTGTATGTTTCGTCATATGCAACGTGTGTCGCCAGGTAGTCGTGCAGATAAAGCGCGGTTTCTTCCTCTGTCCAGGCAGGGGAGACTTCGCGGATGATCTCATTGATCTTTCGTTCATACGCAGATCGTTTTTCATTCATTTCAGCCTCGGTATTTGCATAGCTGAATTTTACAGCGTGCATATAGCCTTCGGCAGTGTAGGTTGCGTAATAGGTGGATTCCACAAAGAAATATTCACCGTGGAGCGAAGTCAGCTCTGAGAACAGATCACGGAAGTCGTTGAGTGAGATCTGATCATCTCCAAGTTCCACCACCTCTGAGTAGGAATCCCAACCGGTGAGGATCTTTTCAACCGTTTCGGGATAAGATGCTGCCACAGAAACCGAATCAGAAATCGGTGAAGCAGCATGCACCGTGCGGCTTGGAACATCAGAAATAAGTCCGGAAAATATAGCAAGGGTAAACGTTCCGGAGAGAAGAGCAGCACAAATCCGCATTGTGTTGCACATCCTTTCGTCGTTTAGTTGTTGCGTTCTGCGCGGATCACAACACCGACAACATCAGGGCCGGCATTGATCGTTACCGCTGCTCCGATATGGAAATATCCAGCAGGTGGATAGCCGAATATTTTAGTCAGTTCCTTGGCGAGTTCATCAGCGTAAGTATCATTCTTACCGGAGACAATGCAGTAGGGTGTTTTCGGAATCATACGGGATTCCATCAGTTCGATCAGATTGGGGATGATGTTTTTGTCACCGCGCACCTTTTTTGCAACATAAGATACGCCGTCGGTGATACGGATCAGCGGACGGAGTCCGAGCAGTTCGCCTGCAAAGGCGGCAGCTGCCGAAACGCGTCCGGAGCGCTTGACATATTTCAGCGTGAACGGAGCAAACAGCACCTCACTGCAGGTGAACCATTCGGTGAGATAATCCACCAGTTCCTCCACAGAAGCGCCGCGCTGGAGCTTCTTTGCGGCCTGGATAACAGGGTAGCCGTATACGCCGGTATAATTTCCCGAGTCGATGATGTGGATCTTCATCTTATCCGCACCCTCAACTTCATTGTAGAAGTTATCTCTTGCCATCAGCGCATTCTGATGCGTTGCAGAGCCTTTGGATGCGATGGTGACATAGATGACGTCGGTGTAGCCCTGATCGAACAGTTCCTGATATGCTTCCTGCAGTTCAAAAGCAGTCAGCTGGGAGGTGCTGGGGAATTCTTTTGCCTCGTCGATCATTTTATAGAATTCTTCGTTTGTAAAATCAATGCGCTCACGGTAATCCTTACCGTCCATAATGACCGTAAAGGAGAGGATCTTGATGCCTAAGGATAATTCAAGATCGCGGTCGATATCACAAGCGGAGTCGGTCATAATTTTAATCTTTTGCATAACACACCTCAAAGATAATATACTGCCGGGGAGATCTTCAAAGATCATATCCGGTTAAAAAGCCTTCACGGGAAAGATCGGGGTAATCCCACTGGCGCAGAACTTCATATGCCGCAATTGCAACAGAATTCGACAGATTCAGACTGCGGAGCGTCGGGCGCATCGGAATACGCACACAGGAATCTGTGTGCCTGCGGAGCAGATCCTCAGGAAGCCCTGCATCCTCACGCCCGAAGATCAGGAACGCGTTGTTCGGATATGCAGCCTCGCTGTGGACTTTTTTTCCTTTTGTAGTAAAAAAGAAAAAGTTCCCGTCAGGATTTCTCTGGAAGAAATCCTCCAGATTATCATAGTGGGTAATATCGAGCTTATCCCAGTAGTCAAGTCCTGCGCGCTTGAGCTTTTTGTCTTCGATGACAAACCCAAGCGGATGGACAAGATGCAGTCGTGCGCCTGTCACAGCGCAGGTGCGGGCAATATTCCCGGTGTTCTGGGGAATCTGCGGTTCCACAAGAACAAGATTCAGCTGATAGATCATATAATACCCCATTTAAGATAGTATAACACAAAAAATATTGATATGCAATAGATTTCGTCGAAAAAACCTCCCCGGAACGGAGAATATAACCCATCTGTGGGGAGATAATAGGAGCAGAAGCACAGGCAGGGAGGTGTAGTATTGATGCAGGTAAAAGCAATTGCGCAGAGCGTTTCGATCGGACTTGCGGTGGGTACCGCTTGCTATCTTCTCACTGGATCGAGCGCAAGACAGAAGCGGAAGGTGCGTCGCTGTGCAGGACAGGCGATGCGTGCAGTCGGATCCATGATGGAGGGCGTTTCCGATATGATGCGGTGATCAGTCGTCGGGGTGCAGCTTGCGGTAATCCAGATAATTTTCGAGGATGATCGTAGCGGCAACAGCATCCACGACTGCCTTTCGTTTTTTTCCGCGGGTGTTGGTATCGTTGAGGTAGCGGTGTGCCGTGATTGTGGTACACCGTTCATCCCAGAGCACACAGGGAATACCGCTGAGCGCTTCGAGCCGCTCGGCAAATAATGTGCATTTTTCAGCGCGTTCACCGACGGTATTATTCATGTTCTTCGGATATCCGACGACGATCCGTTCTGCGCGGTGTTCCATTGCAGCATCTGCTGTTTTCTGAATGCAGAGATCAAAGTCTTTTTCCGAGATCACGCCTGCCGGAGAGGCGAGCAGCTCAGTTTTGTCACAGCAGGCAAGTCCTGTGCGGGCATCGCCGAAATCGACAGCAAGAATAATCATGTTTCTCCTCCTGGTACATAGGATTCATCGGTGCGGAAATCGTCTTCCTCATATTTGCACCATTTGGATACAGCAAGCGTGGAAAGCTCCTGCGGCAGGTGACTCGCGTCATTTTTGAACACAAGCGAAACTGCTCCGTTTTCATAGGTTACGCAGGAAACAGCGGTATTATCCGCCCAGCCTACATCGCAGAGCTTTGTAATCGGATCGTTTGCGGCGAAGCAGAGGAAATTGCGGAGCGCACAGCCATGGGATACGACAGCGATTGTTTCGCCGGGGTGCTTTGCTGCAATTTCGCAGACGGCCTTTTGCATTCTTGCGAATACTTCCTGCATTGTTTCGCCGTTCGGTGCCTTAAATTCGCTCATATTCGACTGCCAGTCCTGATAAGCGTCGGGGAAACGGGTGGGGAGGTCAGCCCATGCGACGCCCTCCCAGTCGCCGCCGTTGATCTCCACGAGCGAAGCATCCAGCTGAATCGGGAGATTGTGATAACGATTCACTGCATCCGCCGTTGCACGGGTGCGCTTCAAGGGACTGGAATACAGTGCAGTGATCGGGATGTCGCGGAACCGCTCAGCAAGACAGTCCAGCTGTCTGTGGCCTTTTTCTGTGACATCCGTGTCGATCATGCCCTGAAATGTTTCGTTGATGTTGCCTTCCGCCTCAGCGTGGCGGACGAGATAAACGGTTGTTACCAAGGCTGTACGCCTCCGATCAGGTCGCGCGCGGCAGCAATGCCGTGGGAGTCGAGATAATCGTTCAGCTCGTTGATGATACGGACAGGTGCGTAAGGATCGGTGAAGATTGCAGCACCGACCTGAACGGCGGAAGCGCCTGCAAGCATCAGCTCTGCGGCATCCTTACCGCTTGCCACACCGCCCATGCCGATGATCGGGATCGAAACGGCATTCGCGGTCTGCCATACCATACGGACAGCGATAGGGAAGATAGCAGGGCCGGAGAATCCGCCCATATTATTTTTGAGAATCGGGCGGCGTGTGTTGACGTCAATCCGCATACCCAGCACGGTGTTGATCAGCGAAAGCGCATCAGCGCCTGCCGCCTCTACGCACTTTGCGATGTCGGTGATGCTGGTGACGTTGGGGGAAAGCTTGACAACCAGCGGCTTGGTGGTTGCCTTGCGGACAGCCGCAGTGATCGCCTCTGCGCCCTCGCAGGTTGCGCCGAAAGCCATGCCGCCCTGCTTGACGTTCGGGCAGGAGATGTTCAGCTCGATCATATGTACATCAGTCTGCTCCAGCTTCTGCGCGATTTCTACACACTCGTCAATCGTAGAGCCTGCAATATTCGCAAGAATGGTGGTATCCTGCTCCAACAGATAGGGCAGTTCGGTTTCGATGAATGCGTCAATGCCGGGGTTCTGCAGACCGACGGAATTGAGCATACCAGCAGTGGTTTCTGCAATTCTGGGCGCATCGTTGCCGTTGCGCTTGGTGATGGTCGTTCCCTTCGTTGCGATACCGCCGAGGGTGGAAAGCGGGAACAGTTCCGCATATTCACGGCCGTAGCCGAAAACGCCGGACGCGGGGATAATCGGGTTTTTGAAGGATACTCCTGCTACCTTTACAGACAAATCAGCCATTCCAAGCTACCTCCTTCGCATTGAATACAGGACCGTCCTTGCAGACGTGGGATGCATGAATTTCACCGTTTTCACGCTTGGTCTTGCAGGCGCATACCAGACACGCGCCGATGCCGCAGCCCATGCGCTCCTCCATTGAAACCTCGCAGGGAATGTCATATTTTTCTGCAAGCTGTGCCACAGCGCGGAGCATCGGTGTCGGGCCGCAGGTGAAGATCATATCCGGCTTTGCGGTCTTGATTTCTTCCTCCAGCGGAACGGTGACCATTGCGTGCAGTCCGGCAGAGCCGTCGTCGGTACAAAGGATTGTCTTTGCGCCTGCAGCGTTGAAATCGTTCTGCAGAATGACCGCGTCTGCACTGCGGAAACCGGAGATCATGACTGCGTGGCTGCCGTAGTGCTGTGCAAGGGTGAGCATCGGAGGTACACCGATTCCGCCGCCGATGAGCAGAACACGTTCTGCCTGTGGCAGAGAAAAGCCGTGACCAAGGGGGGCGAGCATATCAATGAAATCGCCTGCCGACAGGGAAGCGATCGCGTCTGTTCCCTCGCCGCGGACAGCAAAAACGATTGTGAGCGTACCCTTGTCTGCGTCGATCTCGCAGATAGAAATCGGGCGGCGGAGCGTATAGCCCTTCGGCAGAATGTGGACGAACTGTCCGCAGGATGCAACACCGGCAACAGCAGGGCATTCAATTACAAAGCGGTAGATGTCCTTTGCGAGATTTTCTTTTTTCAGAATGCGGTAGAGATTCTGTTCGTATTTCATAATTCACCTCTATGATGATATGTAACGGGGCGGAATCAAAATAATTCCGCCCGATACAATGATCAGATTTTCGTAATGTCAATCAGTTCAACGTCCTTCATCGTCCGCTGGGACTTAAGGACATTTGCAAGTGCAAGTGCAGTGTCGATCGCGGTCAGAGAGCAGATGGAGCGTTCAATCGCCTTTCTTCTCATCTTTACGCTGTCACGCGCGGGGAGTCGTCCGTTCGCGGAGGTGGAAATCATATAGTTCACCTTTCCGCTTTCGAGCAGCGTCATAACATTCGGCTCATCCGACTCAGAGATCTTGTGCACCATATTGGTTGCAACCATGTTTTTGTTCAGCACGCTTGCCGTTCCGTCGGTGCCGTAAAGCTCAAAGCCCATTGCCGCAAATTTCTCTGCGATCGCGATCAGCTCCTGCTTGTCCGTATCGCGGACAGATACGAGCACGCCGCCTGTTCTGTCAAGCTCATAGCCGGCAGCGACAAGTCCCTTTAAGAGTGCATCCTCAAAGGTTTCCGCGATGCCGAGGCACTCGCCTGTGGACTTCATCTCAGGTCCGAGCATCGTATCAACGTCCTGCAGCTTGGCAAAGCTGAATACAGGTACCTTGACAGCAACATATTTGCCTGCGGGATGGAGACCGCTTTCATATCCGAGTTCCTTCAGCGTCATACCGAGGGTGAGCTTTGTTGCAATATCCACCATCGGGATGCCCGTTACCTTGCTGATATACGGAACGGTACGGGAGGAACGGGGATTTACTTCAATGACATACACCTGATTGTTATATACGACATACTGGATGTTGACAAGACCGATGACGTGAAGCTCGGTCGCAAGACGTCTGGTATATTCCACGATCGTGTCGCAGATTTCCTTGGAGAGCGTCTGTGCGGGATAAACAGAAATCGAGTCGCCGGAGTGTACGCCTGCGCGCTCAATATGCTCCATGATACCGGGGATCAGGTAATCCGTGCCGTCGCAGATTGCATCAACCTCGACCTCGGTACCCATCATATACTTGTCGATCAGCACAGGGTTTTCAATCATCGTGCGTGTGATGATCTCCATATATTCCACAACGTCACTTTCAGAGTGCGCGATGATCATATTCTGACCGCCGAGGACATAGGACGGACGGAGCAGAACGGGGTAGCCGAGTTCATTTGCCGCCTTGACAGCCTCTTCTGAGGTCATGACGGTGTGACCTGCAGGACGGGGAATTCCACATTTTTCAAGCAGCTCATCAAAACGCTCACGATCTTCAGCCGCGTCGATATCATCTGCCGAAGTGCCGAGAATATTGACGCCGAGATCTGCGAGGTGGCGGGTCAGCTTGATTGCAGTCTGTCCGCCGAACTGTACCACAACGCCGTAGGGCTGTTCGGTTTCGATGATGGACTCTACATCCTCTCTGGTCAGCGGATCGAAATACAGACGGTCGCCAGTGTCAAAGTCGGTGGAAACGGTTTCGGGGTTGTTGTTGCAGATAATTGCCTCATAGCCCATTTCCTTGAGCGTCCATACGCAGTGTACAGAGCAGTAGTCGAATTCGATACCCTGTCCGATTCGGATCGGGCCGGAGCCGAATACAATTACCTTTTTCTTGTCAGAATTGCGGTTTTCGATGAATTCCTTTGCCTCGTTCTCCTCATCAAAGGTGGAGTAGAAGTAAGGCGTATTCGCCTTGAATTCGCCGGCGCAGGTATCTACCATCTTGAATACGGCGCGCTTTCTCAGCGGACAGGTTTGTCCGGACAGGCGCTCAATGGTGGAATCCAGATAGCCGTACTGCTTGGCGATGTTATACTTTTCCTTGGTCAGTGTGCCGTCAGCCAGCCACTTTTCGAGATTGACGAGATTCAGCAGCTTATCGAGGAACCAGTTATCGACCATCGTGCGGTCGTGGAGCTCCTGTACGCTGATGCCGCGCTTCAGGGCTTCATACAGCTGGAAGCAGCGTTCATCCTCAACAGTTTCCAGCATATGGAGCAGCTCCTCCGTGGGAACGCTTTCAAGCTTTTTCATGTTGAGGGTATCCAGACCAAGTTCAATCGAACGGACCGCCTTGAGCATTGCCTGTTCAAAGCTGGTGCCGATTGCCATGACTTCACCCGTTGCCTTCATCTGTGTGCCGAGTGTACGCTTTGCATAAACGAACTTATCAAACGCCCATTTCGGGAACTTGACAACGACATAGTCGATCGTCGGTTCAAAGCAGGCATAGGTGTTGCCTGTCACCTGGTTGACGATCTCGTCGAGCGTGTAGCCGATTGCAATCTTGGACGCAACCTTGGCGATCGGATATCCCGTCGCCTTGGATGCAAGTGCGGAGGAGCGGGATACTCTGGGGTTGACCTCGATGACTGCATATTCAAAGCTGGTCGGATGGAGCGCGAACTGGCAGTTACAGCCGCCCTCGACCTTCAGCTCACGGACAATGTTCAGCGCCGCACTGCGGAGCATCTGGAATTCGCGGTCGGTCAGTGTAACCGCAGGCGCAATTACGATACTGTCGCCTGTATGAACGCCGACGGGGTCGAAGTTTTCCATCGAGCAGACGGTGATTGCATTATTCTTGCTGTCTCGGATGACCTCAAACTCGATCTCCTTCCAGCCGCTGATGCACTTCTCAACGAGGATCTGGTGGATCGGGGAAAGACGCAGACCATTGGTTGCAATGTCGCGCAGCTCTGCTTCGTCATTCGCGATACCGCCGCCTGTTCCGCCGAGGGTGAAGGCGGGACGAACGATGACAGGATAGGAGATCTCTGCAGCGAATTCCACAGCGGATTCCAGATCTTCCACGACCTTGGACGGAATGCAGGGTTCGCCGATCTTTTCCATCGTGTCCTTGAATGCCTGACGATCCTCCGCCTTGTGGATGGTTTCAGGATCTGCACCGAGGAGCTTGACGTTGTGCTCTGCGAGGAATCCTTCCTCCGCAAGCTGCATCGAAAGCGTCAGACCGGTCTGCCCGCCGAGCGTTGAAAGCACGCTGTCAGGCTTTTCCAGCTCGATCACGCGCTTTACGGTATCCAGCGTGAGCGGTTCGATATAGATCTTGTCTGCCATCGCCTTATCGGTCATGATGGTTGCGGGGTTGGAGTTGATGAGGACGACTTCGAGTCCCTCCTGTTTGAGGGCGCGGCAAGCCTGTGTGCCTGCGTAGTCAAATTCCGCTGCCTGTCCGATTACGATCGGGCCGGAGCCGATGACCAGTACCTTTTTAATATCACTTCTCAGCGGCATTTCAGCGTTCCTCCTTGTATGTCTGCATTCTGATGATAAACGCATCAAACGGATTTGTGTCATCCAGCGGACCACGATGCGACTCGGGGTGGAACTGTACACTGTGTGCATCACAGGTCAGATAGCGCACACCCTCACAGGTCTTATCATTCGCGTTGACATGGGTGACAGTCATTACGGACGGATCCAGACTGTCGTTGACCAGTGTGTAGCTGTGATTCTGGCTGGTGACATAAGTGGTGCCGTGTGCAAGTGAAAGCACAGGCTGATTTGCGCCGCGGTGACCATGCTTCAGCTTTTCACAGGATGCGCCGTGTGCGAGTGCGAGCATCAGGTGACCGAGACAGATGCCGAACATCGGGATGTCCAGCTTTGTCATTTCGCGGATATTTGCAATGATGTCCGCATTCTCAGCCGGATCTCCGGGGCCGTTCGAGAGCAGGATGCCGTCAGGGTTCAGGCTTCTGATCTCCTCCGCTGTTGTTGTTGCAGGAACAACGATCACGCGGCAGCCGCGGCTGAGGAGCATGCGGCGGATATTACGCTTATAGCCGAAGTCAACCAGAACGACCGTCAGATCAGCCTGTTCGGGTTCGTAGGTGAATACACCGGGTACTGTGACTGTCTTGACCGCGTTTTTGATCGAGAACGCGTTGATCTCAGCGAGGAATTTCTCCTTGTTTGCATAGACATCCTCCGTGGTGATCATACCGTTCATCACGCCGTTGTCGCGGATTATTCTGGTCAGCGCACGGGTATCAATGCCGTGGATTCCGACTACATTCTTGCGGATGAGGAAGTCGTTGATATTTCCCTCGGAACGGAAGTTGGAGGGGGAGTTGCACCACTCGCGGACAATATATCCGTTGAGGTAGGTGCTGTTGGACTCGTCATCTTCGTCATTGACGCCGTAGTTGCCGATCAGCGGGAAGGTCTGTGCGACCAGCTGACCGAAGTTGCTCGGATCTGTCAGCGTTTCCTGATAGGCGGTAACGCCTGTGGTGAATACGACCTCACCGATCACGGTGCCTTTTGCACCGAAGCTTCTGCCTTCAAATACTCTGCCGTTTGCGAGGAGAAGATATGCCTTTTCACTCAGGTTGAATAATGACATTCCACGACTTCCCTTCTTACTTGATTTTTATGTGGGAGGTGATGTCCTCCTTCATACGCAGAACCTCTCTGCGTGCAGCTGCGGCGAAGTCACGCGGATCGCAGCCCTCGTTCATGTACGCGCACATAACGGCACGGGAGGAGTTGACGATCGCGCCGATTCCGTTTTCGTCAAATGCGCCGGTCAGACCTGCTGCACCGCCGCCCTGTGCGCCGTAGCCCGGTACGAGGAAGAAGGTGTGGGGCAGACGCTTTCTCAGCTCGGTCAGCTGTTCGGGATAGGTCGCGCCGACAACAGCACCGACAGAGGAGTAGCCGTATTTGCCGATTGTATCCTTGCCCCATTCCTCGCACATATCGCCCATGATCGCATATACCGGTGTGCCGTCGATCAGTCGGTCCTGCAGCTCACCGCTGGACTTGTTGGAGGTCTTTACAAGGACAAAGATACCCTTATCTGTGCCTTCGCATACATCGAGGAGGGGCTTGATGCCGTCTGTGCCGAGATAGCCGTTGACAGTCAGCGCATCAGAGCCGAAGGGGATGCATTCATTCTCGCCAACCATACAGCTGCCGAGATGTGCGGAAGCATATGCTTCCATGGTAGCGCCGATGTCGTTGCGCTTACCGTCAGTAATGACGTACATACCCTTGAGGTGTGCATAGCGGATGGTACGCTCCAGCGTCTTGATGCCGTGGTGACCGTACATTTCGTAATATGCCGCCTGCGGCTTGATCGCAGGAACGATATCGCAGATCGCGTCGATGATGCCCTGATTGAAACGGAACAGCGCACGGGATGCTGCCTTGAGGCTTTCGCCGTCCTCGTCGAGGTAATGCTTCTTCAGAAAGTCGGGAACATAAGCAAGCTTCGGATCCAGACCGACGACGGTCGGGTTTCCGGTTTCGATAATTCTGGAAATGAGTTTGTCAAAAGACATGAGTGAGTTCCTCCTTAAAATGATGTTGAATCAGCAAAGCGAATCTGTCCGTCGGTGATGGTGTATTTCACCTTTCCACGCAGACGCATTCCCTTGAATACCGTATTTTTGGATTTGGAATGGAGCTTGTCGGGATCGACGGTCCATTCCTCGTTGAGATCGACAAGGATCAGATCTGCGCTTGCGCCGACTCTGATCTGCGGAACTGCCAGACCAAGGATATCACGCGGCTTTTCTGCCATCCAGCCGATGATCTGCGGAATGGAGGCAAGCCCTGTGTGGTAAAGTGCAGTCAGTGTGGCTGCCAGCGAGGTTTCCAGTCCGACAACACCATTCGGTGCAGTCAGG
>SVNN01000051.1 GCA_015066905.1 Ruminococcus sp. | reverse complement strand
TTCTATATATTCCTCCATAGCTCAGTCGGTAGAGCACCTGACTGTTAATCAGGGTGTCACTGGTTCAAGTCCAGTTGGAGGAGCCATCCTACGGATATCTCTTCGGAGATGTCCGTTTTTTGTTTTTATAACATACTGTTTCAATTGTATTCATTTTGATATGTTGACAAAAGTGGATGAATATGCTATAATTGTGTATAATTCCACAAAATCTCGCGCAAAAGGGGAGAAAATATATGGCACTTCTTATAATACGGGAAGAAGTCGTGTGTATATTTGTACTTGTATTTCTCATTGCCTACAAGCACTTTTATCACGATAAAAGCGTAGAGGATACGTTTATGCGGATTGCTTTGTTCGCGCTCGGTCATGTCATGTTTGATATGCTGACTGTGATTTCGGTGAATCATCAGGATATCATACCGTCGATCACGAACAAAGTGCTCCATATGCTGTTGTATTATTTCGGACTGCTGTTCATCATGGAGTTTTACAACTATGTCGTCAAGCTCACAATGGCGCACAATCTGGTCAAAAAGATGCGCTATATCGGTTATATTCCAATTTCTGTATTTGTGCTCCTTTCCTCAGTTCTTCCGGTTGAGTATATCGAAGGAAACGGTACAAATTACAGCTTTGGTCCGCTCGTTTTTGCCGGTTATGCTGCTTTCGCGATATATTGTACAGCTTGTCTGGGACTGGCAATCTATAAACGAAGCAGTCTGGATCTGAAGACGCAGCTGGCAGTTTTGCCTACTACGGTTATGATGGTTGTGGCAGTTTTGGTACAGGTGATAATTCCGGAGCTGCTTATGACAGGTGCAGGCGTTACGCTTGTTTGTATCGGTCTGTTCGTCACGGTGAATAACCCAGTTGAGACATATATTGAACAGGCTTTCTGGGATGAAGCATCGGGCGTGCGGAATAAAAACGCGTTCCGCAAGCAGATTGAATATATGAACCGAAAATATGAGACCAAGAAAGTTGAAGTTGGATATATCGTTGCGGATATGAACGGTCTCAAAGTGATTAACGACCGTTACGGTCATGATGAGGGCGACAAGCTGATCAAGGCGGCGGCAACAGTAATGCTTGCAAATTTCAAGACCGCCTATCATGTATACCGCATCGGTGGAGATGAGTTTGCTGTGATCTATATTTCGCCGGACGAAGCGGTTGTCAGACAGGAGATTGAAAATGTGCGCGCTGCCTGTGACAAATATAAGGACAGTCCGATTACACTGAGTATCGCGATGGGTTATGCGTCGGGTACTTATGTCCCTGATTCTATGGAGATCTACAACAAGGCGGACGAGTTCATGTATGAGGACAAGGCGGAAATCAAAAAGAATCATCCGGAGCTTTGCGCCAGATAAACAAAAAGTCATCACACAAAATCAGCGTGTGATGACTTTTCTTTTTAAGCGGCCTGTTGCTCGTGATCTGTATTCTTCTTCGTTCTGCGGGAGATTGCCTTGAAGATTGTGCGGACAAGCGGCTGAATGAAAAACAGCTGTCCGAGGAGCGCAAACGGGAAATTGAAGCAGACCAGCTTGAGCCAGTTTGCAAGCAGCGTGAGAAAATCAAATCCTGCGTAATAGGGGTAGTAGAGGAACGCGGCAATCAGACTCATTGCAGGGCACATCAGCGCGGCGGTTGCAGAGATGATTGCGGTTTCAAACAGAACAGGGTGCGTTTCCTTGGGATGAAACAAGCGTGCGGCAAGCCGGAATGAGCAGGGACCGCCCATCACCATCTCCAGTGTGAAGGCGAGAACGAATTCAAGCAAAATGACCGCCCAGATCGGCACAAAGCGCCCGATCATATAAACGCCGCCTTGTGCGGCGATCGCATCGAGGACAGAGGAGGTGTTTGTGACCCGCATCAAAACGTTGCCATTCACGACATAAAGGCTGTAAAACACATAAGCGTGGACGGTGAAGAATACGGTGATCATTGCGTAGAGCGCGTGCTGGAGTTTGGAAGTCGGCATAATGAAAATTCCTTTCTGTAATAAAAAACGACACAGGAGCGCGGCGGTAATCCGGATACCAATACATTCGTACCGTAATCAGATTTACGCGCCGTGCGCTACATGTGTCGTTTTTGTATTTGATTCGATTATGATTCGGTTGTCAGAGATTAACCCAGACGAGCCTCGAGCTTATCCAGCTCAGCGGAGAGAGCAGCAGGCAGACGATCGCCGAACTGCTTGTAGAAGTCGCGCATTTCAGCAACTTCCTTCAACCACAGATCCTTGTCAACAGCGAGGAGCTTATCCATGATCTCAGGAGTCACCTCGTCTTCGATTCCGGAAACGTTGATGTCGGACTTCTTCGGGAGATAGCCGATTGCAGTTTCGTCAGCGTCGATCTCGTTCTCACAACGCTTGATGATCCAGTCGAGGACGCGCATATTGTCGCCGAAGCCCGGCCAGATGAAGTTGCCGTTCTCATCCTGCTTGAACCAGTTTACGTTGAAGATCTTCGGAGCCTTATCGCCGAGCTTTTCGCCCATTTCGAGCCAGTGTGCCCAGTAATCGCCCATGTGATAGCCGCAGAACGGCTTCATAGCCATCGGGTCGTGACGGAGTACGCCGACAGCACCGGTAGCAGCCGCAGTGGTCTCAGAGGATACTGCAGAACCTACATAAGTACCGTGGGTCCAGTCGAAGGACTGATATACCAGCGGAGTGGTAGCTGCACGACGGCCGCCGAAGATGATTGCGGATACCGGAACACCCTTCGGGTTGTTGAACTCAGGAGAGATGCACGGGCAGTTCTCTGCAGGAGCGGTGAAACGGGAGTTCGGATGTGCGAGCTTGTTGCCCTCAGCGGTGAATTCCTTGCCGTTTACCTTAGCGCCCTTCCACTCGGTTGCATTCTCAGGCGGATTCTTGTCGAGACCTTCCCACCAAACGGTCATATCGTCGTTGTTGATTGCAACGTTGGTGAAGATGGTGTTCTTCTTGGTGCACTCGAGTGCGTTGAAGTTGGACTTTGCGTTGGTACCCGGAGCAACGCCGAAGAAGCCGTTCTCAGGGTTGATTGCATACAGACGGCCATCCTCGCCGGGCTTGAGCCAAGCGATATCGTCGCCGACGGTAAATACTTCGTAGCCATCCTTGCGGTAGCCCTCCGGCGGGATGAGCATTGCCAGGTTGGTCTTGCCGCATGCAGACGGGAATGCTGCACAGATGTACTTGGTCTCCTTGCCCGGACGCTTCAGACCGAGGATGAGCATATGCTCAGCCATCCAGCCCTCATTCTTGCCCTGGAAGGAAGCAATACGCAGAGCGAAGCACTTCTTGCCGAGGAGAACGTTTCCGCCGTAAGCGGAGTTGATGCTCCAGATGGTGTTGTCCTCCGGGAAGTGAACGATGTAACGGTTCTCGGGATCTACATCAGCCTTGGAGTGCAGACCGCGAACGAAGTCGTCAGAAGTATCGCCAAGGTTCTCAAATGCAGCAACGCCCATACGGGTCATGATGTTCATGTTGAGAACAACGTAGATGGAGTCGGTCAGCTCAACGCCGACCTTTGCGAGCGGAGAACCGATCGGACCCATGGAGTAGGGAATTACATACATGGTTCTGCCCTGCATTACGCCGTCATAAAGCGGGGTCAGCTTTGCATACATTTCCTTGGGGTCGCACCAGTTGTTGGTCGGGCCGGCATCTTCCTTGTTGCGGGTGCAGATGAAGGTACGATCCTCAACGCGGGCAACGTCGTTGGGCAGAGTTCTATGATAAAGGCAGCCCGGGAGCTTCTCGTCATTCAGGCGGTAGAGCTTATCTCTGGAATCATCCGGAAGTGCTACAACTTCCTCGATGAGTGCATCCAGCTGCTCCTTGGAGCCGTCGATCCAGACAACCTTGGAAGGCTTAGTCAGGGCAATCATTTCGTCAACCCACTTGTTTACATTCGGGTTCTTGGTTAAAGACATTCTTTGTTCCTCCTTGATAATAGGATTGAGGGAATTCAAATTTCCCACAAATACTATTATATCAGTTTTCTGTCAAGCCGTCAAGCCCATTTCGAATTTTGACAAGAAATTATCAGACTTTTCTGTCACGAAGATTGACAAAATATTTAGAATATGGTAAAATGGTGTTATTCGCTCGAATTATATAGAAGAAAGTAAGAGAAGAGGGATGATTTCGTGGATGAGCAGATGAATCAGAATAATGGTATCGATCTGAGTAAGAACGAAGCACAGCCGCAGGGTGGTGTGATTGATCTGGGCAAGAATGAAGCACAGCCGCAGGGTGGTGCAATCGACCTGAGTAAGAACGAAGCACAGCCGCAGGGTGGCGTGATTGATCTGGGCAAGAATGAAGCACAGCCGCAGGGCGGTGTAATTGATCTGGGTAAGACTGAAGCACAGCCGCAGGGTGGTGCAATCGACCTGAGTAAGAACGAAGCACAGCCGCAGGGCGGTGTAATTGATCTGGGCAAGAATGAAGCACAGCCGCAGGGTGGCACAATCGACCTTGGCAAGAACGAGGCACAGCCTGTTCAGCAGGCAGCACCTCAGCAGCCGGTTATGAATCAGAATGTTCAGCCCCAGCAGGCTGCATTCAACCAGCAGGCTACATTCAACCAGAATGTACAGCAGGGACAGCCGAACCAGAACGGCAACGCGACACCCCCGGTTTACAACATCAACAACTTCAACATCGTGCAGGAGAAGAGCACCAAGGCAGGAATCGGTCTTGCATGTGCGATTGCAGGTCTGTTGTTCGGCTGCTGCGGTATGGGTGGTCTGTTTGCTGTAATCGGTGTAATTTTCGGCATTCTCAGTATGAAGAACAAGGAGCCGAAGTCCGGTATGGCAGTTGCGGCACTCATCATCTCTGCAATTGCGATCATCATCAACATTTGCGTATTCGCAGCAGTTAAGATCCCGATGGTTCTTGGTTATATCGAAGCGTGAAAATGCTTCGACTTACACTTATTATTAAGCTTTTGAGATTAGGAGGAAATGAAAATGGATCAGTTTAACAACAACGGCGGTATGAACCTGAACAAGGACAACGGACAGAACAGCTTCCAGCAGGGTGCGTTCAACCAGGGCGCATTCGAGCAGAATATGCAGCAGAACGCACAGCCCCAGCAGGGCGCATTCGATCAGAACGCATTCCAGCAGAATATGCAGAACCAGAACGCACAGCCCCAGCAGGGCGCATTCGATCAGAATGCATTCCAGCAGAATATGCAGACCCCGAACAACAACTTCGGCGGCAGCTACAATGGCGGCTACGGCGGCATGCAGCCCCAGAAGAGCACCAAGGCTGGCATTTCTCTGGGTCTGGGTATCGCTTCTCTGGTGATCGGCTGCTGCTGCACATGGCTTGGCATCGCACTCGGCGTTGCCGGTATCATCCTCGGTGTGCTGAGTAAGAAGGACAACGAGCCGAAGTCCGGTATGGCAACCGCAGGTATCATCGTCAGTGGTATCAGCATCGGCGGTACCATCCTCTGGATGATTATCAGCGCTGCAACCGGCATTACCGAAGAACTGCTCAGCAGCTTCACAGAATCCTGATCTGCCCGCCACGGTAACCACGGATGAATGAACAAAACCAAATCAACAACTCTGCTCCGCAGGAACCTGTGAACCTCTCCAAGCAACCGGAGAGCGCACAGGGGATGCCGGGAGTGGATCCGAATCAGCCCCAGTCTGCGCAAAACAACGCACAGCAGCCTGTCTATCGTCCCCAGATCATCGACGTACAGGGGAACGATGACATGCACCAGCAGAACGTTTATCAGAACGGACAGCCGAATGCTCCGCGTAAAACCAACGACCACCTCGGTCTGGTTTCGCTGATTTGCGGTGTGTTTGCATTTCTGCTGTCTTGCTGTGGACGCGGTCTGATGATTCCGTTTGTGGGATCGTCGATCACCTTTGGTGTTCTTTCTATCAAGAAGGACGAACCCGACCGCTGGATGGCGATTATCGGCATCGTGCTGGGCGGACTTTCCATTCTGATGCTGATCACGATCATCGTGCTCTCATTTATGTTTGGAATCGGCACCTCGCTGCTGTCGATCATCGGCATGGCTGAGGGATTCGAAAGCGCACCGGAGTATTATTACGACGATTACTACTATTGATCAAAAGCAAAATAAAACGCTGCTGTATATTTCATACAGCAGCGTTTTTGTTTTAGTAGAATCAGATTTTTTCCTTGCCTGCGGCTTCGGTGAGTCCTGCGGCAAGTCCTGCGAGCCCCTGGATCTCGCTCGGGATGATGATCTTGGTTGCCTTGCCGTCTGCCGCCTTGGCGAATGCTTCCAGCGATTTCAGCTTGACGACCTGCTCGTTCGGAGCAGCCTGATTCAGCTTGACAAGGCTGTCAGCCAGTGCCTGCTGTACCATTTCGATCGCCTGCGCTTCACCGGTCGCTTCCAGGATCTTTTGTTCCTTGACAGCGTCTGCGCGAAGGATCATTGCCTGTTTTTCCGCTTCAGCCTTGAGGATCTCAGATGCCTTTTCAGCCTCGGCACGGAGGATCTTGGATTCCTTTTCACCCTCTGCTACGAGAATCTGCGACTTCTTTTCACCCTCTGCCTGGAGGATCTTCTCACGGCGCTCACGCTCCGCCTTCATCTGCTTTTCCATCGCGTCCTGAATCTCACGCGGCGGCAGAATGTTTTTCAGCTCCACGCGGTTGACCTTGATACCCCAGCGGTCGGTCGCCTGGTCGAGGATTGCAGTGATCTTGGTATTGATGACGTCACGCGAGGTCAGCGTTGCGTCCAGTTCCAGCTCACCGATGATATTACGGAGTGTGGTTGCCGACAGGTTTTCAATTGCCGCCAGCGGACGTTCTACGCCGTAGGTAAACTGCTTGGCGTTGGTCACCTGGAAGAACACGACAGTGTCGATCTGCATGGTGACGTTATCCTTGGTGATAACCGGCTGGGGCGGGAAATCTACGACCTGTTCCTTGATGGAAACGGTCTTTGCTACACGGTCGATGAACGGAATCAGGAAGTGCGGTCCGGTCGTCCATTCACATTTGAACGCGCCCAGACGTTCCACGACATAGACCTTTGCCTGCGGTACGATACGAATGCAGGACGCGATCATAATAATTGCAACAATGACAACGGCAAGGACGATAATCAGGCTTTCCGGGCCGCCGATCAGAGCAAGTGCAAATGTTTTCATAAATAATATACCTCCTTAACAGGTCTGTTTTTGGTTGGTTTGCGATTCAGCAGGCGCAACAATCAGCTTTGCTCCCTGAATTTGTTTGATGACAACGGTAGTTCCAACCGGAATGCGTGCGCCGTTTTCTGAAACAGCGATCCAGTCGATACCGTTTCTGCGTGCGCGTCCCGTTCCCGCCGCGGGATCGACCTCTTCAAGAATGATTGCACATTCTCCGATGTCAAGATCGGCGTTGGTCGCCTCTGTTTTTCCGACCATCAGCTTTTTCAGGAATGGCCGTGTCAGGAGCAGGAGTGCAGCGGACACCACGATGAACACGATCAGCTGTGCAGTAAGACCGCCGCCGAACAGTGCGGTGAAGAATGCCGAAAGCGAGCCGACGCCGAACCAGATGCTGATCAGCTGACAGGTCATCGCTTCCGCAACGAACAGGATGACACAAAGAATTCCCCAGATGATAAGTTCCATCTCATCTCCTCCTTTCTGTTTTATAGTTTATCATATTTTCTGTGGGAACGCAAGATGCAAAAAATCGTAAAAATGGCCGAATTCATTCAATTTCGGCGAATTTTGCAATTCTAATGTTCCGCCCGAAGCGGCAATCTTCCGCAATGCGCCGCGCAAAGCGCTTTCATACTCGTCCGCGCTTGGCGTATGCACCATTTTTCAGCCGCGGCATATGCTGAACTGAGAACAGCGGGGGAGGGGTTGCAGGTTTGTGGGTGCATGAGCTGATTCTGGCGGTCGCCGTCTGTGTGGATTTTCTGGTCGTGGCAATCTCCTACGGCGCGCGTGGGATCCGTCTTTCGGCGCTTCCGTCCGTGATTCTTTCAGCAGTGGGGGCGGCGGTGTTGTTTTTGTCGCTGCTTTGTTCGGCGCAGCTGACCGAATATATCGCGCCGTCTGTCTGCAGGATCCTCGGCGGCGGTGTACTGTGCGCGCTTGGTGTGACAAATCTCTTTCAGACCGCAATCAAGGCGATGCTCCGCCGCGCACAGGGGAATCGGCACCTCCACTTCTCCTGTGGCAGGTTGAATTTTGTGCTGTCGGTTTTTCTGGACGAAAGCTGTGCAGATGAGGATGCTTCGGAATCTATCAGCTGCAAAGAGGCGTTCTGGCTGAGTGTGGCATTCAGCGCTGATTCTCTTGCTTGCGGGCTGGGTGCAGGGCTGCAGGGACTCAACTGTGCGCGTGCAGCGATCTTCTGCTTTGTGTTCGGGTTGCTTGCGGTATTTGCCGGAACTGCAATCGGGGCGCGGCTGGGAAATCTGAAGCACGATCTTTCGTGGCTCAGCGGACTTTGCCTGCTGCTGATCGGTGCGGTGGGGCTGGCAGCATGAAAAAAGCCGGAATCTGATGATTCCGGCTTTTTGATTCCATTACAGTGTCTAATCCCGCTGACGGAACAGCACGCGCAGCAGCAGACCGCAGCCGCCGCCGATGAGGAAGAACATCATCACATATTCGAACATCGAGGTGGCATTGAAACGGATCCGCACACTCATGACGATCGCAAGGACGATAATCGCCAGACCGATCGTCGTGACGATCCAGCCGAATATTCGGTTATCCATAAAGAAGAGCAGCAGGATGCCGATAAACAGCGGAATGATCACGGTGCCGTTCGGGACGGAGAAATTGCCGAAGGTCAGCGCGCCGCCGAAGATACCGGAGGTCGCAACAGTGGTTCTCTGGAACAGCCAGAACAGACCAGCGCCGAGCATCACCAGACCGAGAAAGAATTTCCGCAGCTCAGCCGCGGGCTTTACAGTGCGGGCTTTTTTTATCTTTCCGCGCTTGCCGCCGCTTTGCATCTCCTGCATCTGGCGGATTTCTTCTTCCAGTTCTCTTAATTCTTTGGACATGAAAGGAAGCCTCCTTTGTTTAATCTCTGTTTGCTGTAATGTTTTCCGCAGAGCAGATGCGGAATCCGCCGTCCTGTTCGGTGATCGTAAACAGAACGACCTTCTCGCTCTCCAGCCCCACGGTATTCTGCTGCCAGGTGGGCGTCTGCGCTTCATACTGGACAGTGAGGGTATAAACCGCGCCGTTCTTTTCAATCGACTGAATGACAGGCTGATAGGAGAAAAAGCTGGGCGCAGTCGGAATATGGTACGATTTCAGATCTTCGTTGTAGAAAAACTGCAGATCTCCCGTGCCGACGGTTTTGTGGGAAAAGGACAGGCCGCCGCTGAACAGCATTGCCGCACTGTGTTCCACATCCACCGCAGGAATGGTTGCGACGCCCATCGACTGTTCATATTTATTCAGGTCGCCGTGCATGATGATATCCCAGATCGCCGCAGAGAGAATCTGATCAGACTCCAGCGTATCCACGGAGGAAAACATCTGAATATCCATCAGAACCACAGGCTCAAGCAGCTCGGTGAATGCTTCGCGTCGTGTGGAATCGGAGGTGAATCCGCGGATTCCGTTCACAGCCAGCTTGCCGAGTGACAGAAATCCGATCAGTGCGGCAGTGACGAACAGCAGTCCGATGAGGAAGTAGAACAGCTTTTTCGCGCGCTGCGCAAAGGTGAGGGATATGGTGCCGTCCGCTGCGGGAAGCGTGGTGAGAACCTCAATCTCCTCGACGTTTTCATCGAGTGCTTCGCGCAGGCGGCGGAGCAGTTTCCCTTCCGGAACAGGTTTGCGTTCTCTGGGCTTGCGGCGCGGAATGTCGATCGGGATATCGACCGATTGTTCCTGCTCTGGTTCTGTCGGCGGGAACTGCATCACAGGGGGTGCAGGCTTTGCCGTCTTTTTCGGAGCTGCCTTAGCCGGCGCAGTGCGTGGTGCAGCTGGGGATTTGGGCGCCTCCTTTTGCAGCACTTCACGCGGTACAGCTGCAGCTTTTGATGCAGCTGAGCGGCGCACGGCTGATTCGGGCACTTCCGCGGTGCGGCGGATCGGTTTGCTTGCCGCAGGCGTGGTTACAGACGATGTGGCCTTGGGCGGTTCCGCTTCGGGTGCAGGTTCTGTCCGTTTCTGTGCGGGCTTGCCCTGATATCCCAGCTCGGCTAGGAGATCATCAATCTCGCTTTTGGTAGCATGGCGCGTTTTTTCTTCAAGTCCGTTCATTCTTCAGACCTTTCACGGAGCGGATTATCGGATTTGTCCGTCGCCGTTGATCAGATATTTTACAGTTGTCAGCTCACGGAGTGCCATCGGGCCTCTTGCGTGGAGCTTCTGGGTGGAGATGCCGATCTCGGCGCCGAATCCGAATTCACCGCCGTCGGTAAAGCGGGTGGAGGCATTGACATATACCGCTGCTGCGTCCACGCGCTGCTGGAATTTCTTTGCGTTTTCCAGCGATCTGGTCACGATCGCCTCAGAGTGCTTGGTGCCGTATTTCGCGATGTGCGCGATCGCCTCGTCGATATCCTTTACGACACGGATCGACATTTCATAGCCAAGATATTCGGTTGCGTAGTCCTGCTCGGTCGCAGCAAGCACGCTGTCGCCGAGAATTTTCTTGGTTGCACAGCAGCCGTGGAGCGTGACGTTATGCTGCTCCAGCCGTGCCTGCAGAAGCGGGAGAAATTCTTCCGCCAAAGATTCATGTACCAGCAGGCTTTCAACTGCATTGCATACAGACGGGCGCTGCGTCTTTCCGTTGTCAACAATATTGACCGCCATGTCCAGATCAGCGGATGCATCAACGAATACATGGCAGTTGCCTACACCGGTTTCGATGACAGGCACGCTGGCGCGCTCCACAACCGTGCGGATCAGTCCTGCGCCGCCGCGGGGGATCAGCACGTCAAGATATTCACGCATCTGCATCATTTTCTCGGCAACCTCGTGCGAAGTATCCTCCACAAGCTGCACAGCGTCCTTGGGCAGACCGGTCTTTTCCAGCGCCCCGCGCATTACATTCACCAGACAGGTGTTGGAGGTGATTGCTTCCTTGCCGCCACGGAGAATTACGACATTTCCTGCCTTGAGACAGAGGGTTGCCGCATCGACGGTGACATTCGGGCGGGATTCGAAGATGATGCCGATGACGCCAAGCGGAACACGGGTTCTGAGAATCTGCATCCCGTTCGGGCGGACGACGCCCTCTTCCACCGCGCCGACGATGTCTTCCATTTCAATCAGCTTGCGGACGCTGGTGCTGATCGCCTGAATGCGGACAGCGTTGAGGAGCAGTCTGTCCTGCATCGCCTGCGACATGCCGTTTTTCACAGCACGCTGGAGATCTTCCTTGTTGGCAGCGATGATGGCGTTGGTGTTTTCGAGCAGAGCGTCGGCGATTGCGCCGAGTGCCTGATTCTTCAGCGCGGCAGGAATGCCTGTCATTTCAAGTTCTGCGCGTTTTGCGTTTTGTCCGAGCAGTGTGATATCATACATAATTCATTCACTCCGTTTTCAATCTGTCAGTTTTGGGGCTGTGCAAGAAATCTTGTGCCGATCGGCTGATCTTCGAACAGATCATACAGCCGTTCGGGATCATTGCCGTTCATGATAACCATGTCGATGCCTGCGGCGGTCGCGATTTTTGCGGCATTGATCTTGGTTGCCATGCCGCCTGTGCCGAACTGAGAGCCTGCGCCGCCAGCGATTTCCTCAATGTGCGCGTCGATCTGTTCCACAACAGGAATCAGCTCAGCTGCGTGATCGCTGCGTGGATCGGCGGAATAGAGCCCGTCGATATCAGAGAGGATCACGAGCAGATCTGCCTTTGCCAGAATGGCAACCTCAGCGGAGAGGGAGTCGTTCTCGCCGATCTCCAGCTCCAGCTCATCAATTGCAACTGTGTCGTTTTCGTTGACGATCGGAATCACGCCCATGCCGAGCAGACGCGCGAAGCAGTTTTCGACATTCCGCTTGCGGTCGTGTTCTAAGATCGCTTTCGTCAGAAGGATCTGTGCGACGGTAATGCTGTAATTTGCGAACTGCTTGTCGTACATATACATCAGCTCGCACTGTCCGACCGCAGCAGCTGCCTGCTTGGTCGGTGTATCAGTCGGCCGCTTGCCGAGCGCAAGCTTTCCAGAGCCGAGTCCCACTGCACCGGAGGATACGATGACGATCTCTTTGCCGGCATTGTGCAGATCCGCAAGCACGCGGACGAGATTATGTACCCGGCGGAGATTGACCAGCCCCGTCTTATGCGTCAGCGTAGAGGTGCCGAGCTTGATGACGATGCGTTTTTTATTTGAAATTTCCATAATGGTTCTGTTCCTCGATTCAGCAGACCTTGTTTTGCGGATCGCCCGCAAGATAGGCCTTGAGATTCTTTGCCGCAATCTCCACGAGGCGTGTTCTGGTTTCCAGTGGCGCCCAGGCGATATGCGGTGTAATAAAGCAGTTTTTTGCGTGTCTCAGCGGTGTATCCTCCGCCATCGGCTCCTGCTCCAGCACATCCAGATATGCCGCGGAGAGGATACCGTCCTCCAGCGCCTCGGCGAGATCCGCCTCGCGCACAACGCCGCCGCGTGATGTGTTGATGAGGATTGCTTCGGGCTTCATCATTTCCAGCCGTTCGGCATCTACCAGACCAGCGGTCTGACCGGTCAGCGGACAGTGAAGCGTGAGGACATCCGCGAGTGTGAATACTTCTTCGATCGTTTTCAGCGGGTAGGGGCAGTCGTCCGGACGGGTCCGGGTTGCGATCACCGGCTGCATGCCGAACGCAGAAGCAATTTCGGCAACCTTCCTGCCGATGCTGCCGTAGCCGATGATGCCGATTACGCGGCCCGCAAGCTCCGCGGTCGGATAGGGAAAGTAGGAAAAGGTCTTGGATCTGCACCAGTTGCCCAGACGCGTGTCCATCGCATACAGCGAAACGCGGCTGAAATGATCCAGAATACAGGCAAAAACGTGCTGTGCGACTGCATTGGTCGAATAGCTTCCCGCGTTGCACACAGTGATGCCGCGCGCCTTTGCCGCTTCAATGTCAATGTTGTTGTAGCCGGTCGCAAACAGACCGATATAGCGCAGATTCGGGCAGGCGGACATCACGGTTTCTGTAATCTGCACCTTGTTGCAGAGCACGGCATCCGCGTCACCGATCCGTGTGATGGTCTCCTCGGGCGTGGTCAGACTGTAACAGTCCACCTCGTCTGCCATCGCGTGGAAGATATTTGGTGTGAGATCTCCCGTTGTGACAGTCGCCCAGTCAAGAATGACAAGCTTCATTCTT
>SVNN01000050.1 GCA_015066905.1 Ruminococcus sp. | reverse complement strand
TTCTATATATTCCTCCATAGCTCAGTCGGTAGAGCACCTGACTGTTAATCAGGGTGTCACTGGTTCAAGTCCAGTTGGAGGAGCCATCCTACGGATATCTCTTCGGAGATGTCCGTTTTTTGTTTTTCTCTTGGTTATTTCATGTTGAGAAAAGACAATTTGCACAATCTGAGAGTACAAAATCGCATTGATTCTCAGGATACTCTGTGCTATAATGAATAAAAACATCATGTTTACATGGAATTGGAGGAGGAAAAATATGAAGAATCTAAAGCGTATTCGACAGGTAGTTGCGTTGTCGCTGACTCTGCTGCTTGCGTGGTTGCTGCCGCTGTTCGGCTACAGTGATGCGGTGATCCCTGTTGAAGCGGTGTCTACCGATTATCCGGCACAGCTGATGAATATTGCGTCAAAGGATAATTCTACCGTATTAACCGAAAATGGTACGACAGACGGCGCTTCGCTTTCTATGAAAAAACTGGGGAACGATCTTTCGCCGTCGTGGCGGTTTGACCGCGTTGGCGCTGACTCGAAAGGCACATTCTTCAAGCTTGTCAACGCACAGTCCGGTCGTCTCCTGACGCCACTGAATTACAACGTTTCTGCCGGTGCAAGTGTGATTATGTACGGAAGTGAATCCGCACAGTCCCAGCACTGGTATGTGGTTCCCGTTTCGACTGATCACCTCGGCAATAATCTGTACTACAAGATTGTAAACTACTCCGACACTTCCCTGGCGCTGACCCAGGGCACGTCGGGTATGACACTCCAGTCCTATACGGGCGCGAACAATCAGCTCTGGCTGCTGAATGCAGATGGCCTGCAGGGATTTGCAGGTTACTGTGCGAACGATAATACAGGCAACATCAAGGCGGCTGATATCGGCGGTCTATTCGGCGAACTTGTGGAAGTAACAAACTTTGCCGATCTCAAGAAATATGCGGAATCCGATACACCGTACACAATCGTTGTTACTGCGAATATCAAAGTGACCAGTCTGACCAAGGATTCTTCCGGACGCTATTACTGCCCGGATGGAAGAATTTATGTCCGCAGCAATAAGACCATCATCGGCAGCTACGCTGCGCACACCTTGTATAATGTCCAGTTCTGCACATCATCCGGCAGAGGTGTCGGCAACAATCTGATCATCAAGAACTTTGAGCTGCAGCACGATTCCGAATCCAACGGCAACGACTCAATCGTTGTATATTTCGGATCCGGTCAGAATCTCTGGGTAGATCACTGTACATTTACCGGTCACTCCGATTATAACACCGCATCGACCGGTCTGGAGGACTGGGATAAATTCCTTGCCTGCTGCTATGATGCCGATTACTGCACAGTATCTGACTGCTCGTTCGGTCTGCATGAATACGGTCTGATCCTCGGCTATCCCGCAGACGATGAAAGCTCCTATAATACCTACAACAACTTCCCGCGGATGTCGCTGGTCAGCAATAAGTTCTACGAAACACTGACCCGTGGTCCTGGACTGATGCGTTACGGCTATTACCACTCGCTGAACAACTATGTCAACACGTTCAGTATGGCATATACGGTACATACTGCCTGCAAGATCTTTGCGGAGAACTGCTACTATGAAAACGGCGGAAATGTCATCTGCGACTGGAATACCGTAACCTATCCCGGTTATTATGCTGAATCCGGTTCGACCTTTGTCAACTGCAAACGTACCACAATCGAGGGCTATGCACAGAACTGCACATGGCGTCCGACCACAAATTACAGTTATGTGTCGCTTTCTGCGGCTGACGCAAAGAATTATTGTAACAGCTACAGCGGCTGTCAGTCCTCCAAGGGCAATATGATGTATCTGCGCTTTGCGAGCAAGGGTGTGCCCAGCGCGGGATATACGGAAGCGCCCAGCGGTCCGATTGCTGCAAGCTTTGCAGAGGGTGCGACATATCGCTTTAAGAATGTAAACTCCGGTCTGTATATGCAGGTTGCAGGTGCAGCTGCTGAAAATGGCGCAAATGTTCAGCAGTGGGGTACAGACGGTACATCCGTGCATGATATCTGGAAGCTGTACAGCGCAGGCGACGGCTATTACTATATCGTATCTGCGGTCGGCGACGGCGGTACTTATGTGCTGGATGTTGCAGGAAAAAAGACCGCAAACGGCACCAATATTGATATTTATCAGTACAACGGCGGTACGAATCAGCAATTTATGCTGACTTCGAACGGCGATGGCAGCTATAAGATCCGCACCAGAGTTACCGGCGAGGCATCCGCTGTTGAGGTTGCTGACGCGTCTTCCGCATCGGGCGCAAATGTCCAGCAGTGGGAGATCAACGGCGCAAATTGCCAGGACTGGATTCTGGAGTCTGTGACCGATCCCGGCTGTGCAATGGATACCAGTCTGATCTACACCTTTGAGAATGTGAGATCCGGACTTGTGATGGACGTTGTCAACGGCGAGATGGCGGACAATGTCAATGTTCAGCAGTGGGGAAGCAGTGGTGCTGATTGCCAGAAGTGGACGCTGAAAGCATTCGGCTCCGGCAACTACTACTGGATCCGCTCCTATCAGGACGAGGCTTATGCGTTGAAGGCGGAGAGCGCTGAAAACGGCGGTAATATCGACATCGTGGCATATTCTTCGAAGGACAGCGCACAGCTGTTCCGCTTTACAAAAAATCCGGATGGTTCTTACAATATCATCACACACGCGTCAAAGGATGCTTGTCTGGTGGAAGTCGGCTATGCGTCGATGGACAGCGGCGCAAACATCCAGCAGTGGGAGCCGACCAATGATGATTGTCAGAACTGGAATCTGATTACAGAAACAACTACAACGACCACGACCACTACAACAACAACTACTACGACAACCACAACCACAACCACAACCACAACCACTACTACAACGACCACCGCTCCGCCTGTGATCAGCGTGGAGGGTGACGTCAACAGTGACGGTATTCTGAGTATCGCAGACATCATCTCTGTACAGAAGTGGCTGATCAATACGCCCGGCTTCGAGCTGGCAGATTGGGAAGCAGGAGATCTGTACGAAGACGGAAAGCTGGATATTTATGATCTCTGCATGATGAAACGTCTGTTAATCAATCAACGTTCCTGATATTGCATAATAGAAAGCCCGCAGATGCGGGCTTTCTGCTTTATTAAATCGTTTTAAAAGATGGAAATTCTGATGAATCTGCCGAATAATATAATATAGTTTTCTTTAATTGAAAAAAGTTTTTTCAATTAGGATGAATCGTAACAATCACTACTATTTGTATAACGTGAAATACAACACAAATCGTTCCGCGGTATTCAGCATAATGAACAAATTTAACGCAAAAATTATTCTTTGCACGGGTGATTTTGCTTTCAATTATTCTTGCATTTTCGTGGAATATGTGATAAAATGAAGTATAGACGGTATAGTTGTATGTTTTTCTTATTTGTAATGAATCGAGTAATCTATACAAATTGTATTATTACAGATGACTGGGAGGCTGGTAGGCATTGAGCAGGGATGAAAAACGAATATTGCCGAGTGCCGCACAGTTTGAACATGAACTGAACCGATTGCGGAATAAGCGGAACCGCCGCAATGGAGTGGGATTTATCATCGCGGCATCGCTTATGGCGGGCGCGCTGATCATTCTTGCCACAAATCTCTGGTTTCCGGTTCTGCGTGTGGTAGGAAGCAGTATGCAGCCGCTGCTGAAAAATGAGGACATTATCGTCTGTCTGCGCACAGATGAGCATATCACCGAAGGGGATGTCATCGCGTTTTATCACAATGACAAGGTGCTGCTCAAACGTGTGGTCGGACTGCCCGGCGATGTGATACAAATTGACTCGGAGGGGACGCTCTATATCAACGATGTACCGAAGTTTGAGCCGTATGCGTCTTCTCTTTCTCTGGAACCGTGTGATATTACGTTTCCGGTCACGGTGCCGGATGATTCCTATTTTGTGCTGGGCGATCAGCGCACAACTTCGATGGACAGCCGATCCTCGTCGGTTGGGATGATCTCAGAAGAACAGATCATCGGCAAAGCGCTGGTGCGTGTCTGGCCGATCGACACGATAGATATTCTGCAGTAAAGGAGGGAACGGAATGAACAGAACGCAGGATAAAACTGCTTTTATCAACCGTACACAGCTGTTGTTCAGACGGATCGCGATCGTTTTTGCGGTTCTGTTCAGTCTGCTGGTTCTTTACTACTGCTTGCTGCCTGCCCTTGCAGAGAATACAGGCGGCAGCGTCTATGTCTATTTTGACAATGCGCTTTCGGATTATGATGCGGTATATTACAGCACGGACGGCACAACCTTTTCCGCAATGGAGCCGCTTTCCGATGTACCGGAAAAAAATCCGGAGAATATGACGAATGTAAATCCTGTCAATCTATATGTCACGCCGAATTCTGTGACTGTCGGAACTACGCTGTATTTCCGCGGAATCGCAAGCGGAACGGTATATGATACCGTATCCAACTTCCGTCCTTCCTCTGCGACGCGTGAGTGGGGATATGATTACCGGAATTTTATATGGACAACTGAGGCGGTGACGGTTTCGGACGCGCTGAATTGCTACTATGCGCCGCCCCGCCTGATGATGTACCGATATGCAGGTGTTGCGTCGCTCACAGAAAACGGCGACAAGCAGCTGGTGCAGTTTATTTATGCGCACGGTGAAAAAGACGCAGACGGAACGATGATCGCCAAGCCGGAGCTGACGGGGCAGAGCCTGTTTGAACCGAATACGGCACAAAACCGTACATATTGGGGTGCGGCATATGAGATGGGCGGATATCTCGGTTTCATCAATCATAAGAACACGCTGGGGGATCGGAGCCAGGCGGCAGACAGTGAGGGCTCCTTCGCGACAGGCGACGGCGATAAGAATACTGGCGACGCAAAGGTGTATCACGCATATGCCGATTTCTTTGACTATTACTCTGACTGGGAGCTGGCTGGAAATCAGCTTGCGGATCATACAGTTGCATATGCTTCGCGTTATTCGGTGGATTGGGGAAACATAATCGCAAGCAAAACGATGTCCCAGGCACCGCAAACGGTTCTTTCGTTTGATTATTCTGAAACGAGCGAAGCAGACAATGTGGAAATCGTTCGTAATAATAAAAATGACGGAACAGAAGATACAGAGAGTCGTGTAGAGTGGTCCGGTTCCATGACACATACGTCGGATGGTACGGGTTCTTTGTATGTGCATAAGAAGAGTCATAATTCATATGCGTTGATGACACCGGATGGTCTTTTGCAGGGTAGTGAATATACGATGACGTTCTGGGCACGGACTGCCAGTGAGGGTGTGAACAGCACAATTGAGGTGTTCTTGGAATATACGGATGCAAACGGCCAGCAGCAGGTTTCGGACGCTTTGTGTTCTGTGGCTTTGAACCAGACGGCTGGTGTGGCATGGACGGAAATATCAGTCAGCGGAATTACTTATCCAGAAAACACAAGTAATCTGAAAATCAGAATACATAACAGGAACAATGCGCATTTTTATGTGGATGACGTTACCGTTACCAGACTTTCGACAATTACCAGCGGATCGTTGGAGTTAACCGCATCTCAATGCAGTCCGGATACGATTTACGGTATCCGGGCTGACCTGTTGCCGCTGGGCGACGATCAGATCCGCACCCATATCAATTATTACAACAGTGAAGGCGATCTGATTCACAGTCAGGTACTGCGTGATCTGGCGGTACAGGCACATACTGCGACAAAGATCGAAAACGCTTATTTCAGCTGGCTGGAAGATGCGGCAACTGCCACGATTCATTTCAGCAGTATGCATGGAAGCGAATTTCTGATGGAAGATGCTTCGGTGCTGAGCAAGGCAGGATATTTTGATCCGATCGGTTCATTCTCTGACAGCACCAACCGTATCTCTTATGTTTATCAGGGCAGTCACTGGAACGAAGCAATCAGCGCCTATTACCGCGGATCGTCTGCACGGCCGCTGTATTTCGGATCCAGCAGCTGGTTTACCGGAAACGGCAGATATAATCTGGTGGATGAGAAACGGAATCCGCTTTTCACACAGGCTGAGGTGGACGCGGGAAATATGTTCGTGAAGACTGTGAATGGTCAGGGCGTTTATCTTTATCCGCTGCAGCGACAGTATCTGGCAACGCTGTTCGGGTTTAATACCGTGTATAACCAGACCGTCAGCGAGATGAACACGGCGCTCGGAAATTCCAACAGCCGCGGTGTTGCCGGACTGGTGGATCTGACCGACGGTGTGATCCGGCTGAAACATAGCGATCAGGCGCTGCCTTATTTCGATGAAGCGTTTTTAGAAGGTGATAATGCCGCGAATGCTGTATACGGCAAGGTATATAATGACGTGGCATTTGATTTCAAGTATAATCCTGATACGCATTATTACGAATATGACAGTACCGATTATCAGTATGCGGCACGGGTGACGCAGAAAACGGCAGACGGTTCGTATTATATGCGATATACCGGCTCCGGTGTAACCAAGGCGGATGCAAGCGAGGAGGATCGGAAAGGCTCCAGTCAGACGGGGAATCAGTTCTATCCATTCAACTCCTCAGCAGCGAATGATTCATTCGCCAAGGAGAATCTGATGTTCGGTATGCACCTGAGGATTCCGTTCAATATGTTCAAGGACGAGGAACGGCGCAACGACAGTATCTTTAAGTTCTCAGGCGATGACGACGTCTGGGTTTATGTCGATGATCAGCTGGTGCTGGATCTGGGCGGTACGCATACGGCGATCGGCGGCGTAGTGGATCTGAAAAACGGATATTCCGTGACGAGCTCTGCTTACGCAGCGGATACGGGTGCTGCAAACAGCGACTGGACGCTGCATACAAGCGGCACGGATGCGGGTGTCACCAATATAGAAAAAGCGGCGTTTGCAATTCTGGCTTCTGCAAAATATACAACATCGGACGGAAACACTGCCGAGGTGGGGATCGATCCTGAGATGCAGGGGGAAGCGTTTGCGCTGACGCAGGCGGATTTCTTCGGCGATTCTTTCCTTCCCGCAGACAGCACCCAGCCGATTCGTTATTCTTATCAGATCGACGAAGCGAATTCTGTAATCAGAATCGCCTTCGGTAATATCAAAGACCAAAAAGGAAATGTGATCGCAGCTGCGGATGCTACGGAGTACGCAGTGTTGCGGCTGTCTGCCTTTACACTGGCGGATGACGGTCTGGGCGGCGATCTGCAGCAGCATGAGCTGGAGATCTACTATATGGAACGCGGACTGAACAGCTCAAACTTCAAGCTGGCGTTCAACTTCATCGAGAATACTGAGCGTGAGATTGAAAAGGAGTGGGCAGACGGCGCGAAGAACCATACCGCGGACGGCGACAGCGTAACGGTGGACCTGTACCGGACTGAACCGACAGTGCTGGAGGATCAGGTGTTTACGTTTCCGGCTGGATATTCTGTGGTGCGGACGGTAGCATATAAAGAAGATGGATCCAAACTGCAAAAGACAGCGTTTGTTCGCGCGTCGGACACGGTGAAAACGCAGTTCCGTTTTGCGAATGGATATGATGACACAAAGAACGGTGTGTCATTCGAGAATAGCGTGTTTGTATTGTATGTTAACGGTACGCCGTTGAATAAGGTGATGTATGAGTGCCTTGCAAATAGCAATATGCAGCTGCAGATCTATATCAATGATGTACTGATTACAGGCGATCAGTTTCGGTTGGGTACAGGAACGCTTTATTATGAAAACGGCGAGGTCAAGACCAGCGGCGGAACTGTTATTCAGGATGATGGTGACAAGATCTATATTCAGCTGCCATATCATTCAGAGAATCCATTGGAACAGAACAGAAGCGTTGTGCGGGTTGTTTGCAAGCCGAGACAGTTTTCAGAGACGCCAGTAGATACAAACAGCATCTGGCAGATGAAGCGTGTCAACGGTTATCTGTTCGAAGCAATTGCTTACAATGCTGATACGGGCGATGCTGTCCCAGCGGCAGAGCTGAAGATTGTTTCGCACGCGCAGACGACGCTTACCGCACCTGCAACGGATACAACGCCGGCACGCGAACTAAATGCCAATGATATGCGGTTTGCGATTATGATTTCGCCGAATGTTGCGGATGTAGATGAAGATGGATATTATGATGATTATGATTATCGTCATTTCGTTTATGTTCTGCCTAAGGAGGATGTGCTTCGCATCGACTATGGACTGGGTGCGGGCAGCGCGCGGAGTCTGGATATATATTGGAGCAATCACGCAACCCCGAGTGTACCGTATCATTCCGGAACTTTTGGAAATGGTGTCAATCTTATCATTGAAAACGGAAATATTCCGGAAGATGAGAAGACGGAGGCTGGTGTCATCTATATGACAGACAGCGAGGATTCAGTCATCCGATTGGTTTGTAAAAATGCGCAAACGAATCGCCATTATTGTATGGATAGTTCTTCATCTTCAGCTTCACAACTCTATCTCTACGACACCATCGGCTATACAGGCGCACAGTTTATTTCCACAGTTGATCTGAATCATCAGAACAGCTGGAAACACACATGGGCGAATATCATCGAAGCCGTTACTGTAGAGGGTGAACTGAAGGAGTATCACTACTTCATCCGCGAAAGCAAGATCAACGGAGCTGCCGCGGAGCATGAGCCGTATCATACAGAATATCTCGACGCGGACGGAAACGCGATCCAACCGACCTATATTCCGGATGAATCAGATCCTGACGGTGCATTGCTTCGTTTGTATTCGATCGACAATACCGCGCGGTATCTGAAAATCGTCAATGTGCAGACGATTCCGGTCAGACTGATCAAGCACTGGAGCGAAAGCGCAGTTGAGCAGGATGTGGTGCTGGATCTTTACAGCAGCTATGACGGCGTGAACGGGCAATATGTACAGTCGGTACAGCTGACAGCAGAAGATCTGACGCAGGAGAATGTATGGGCGCAGACGATCAGCGGACTGCCGCTGTACCAGAAAGACACGTCGGATATATGGCGCAGGCTGACCTATTATGTCGCGGAACAGCCGATGACCTACACGGACGGCGGCGTACAGAAATCCTATCTGGTTTCATATGCGCCATCTGAAAGCGAAACGCTGCAGCTTGCGGACGGATCCACAGCTGTGGTATATCTCTTGAATATGCATATGAGCGAGCCGACAATTACAGTAACAAACCGTGCGAATCATACAGGTGAATTCATCCTGCAGATCTACAAATCTTCCGTTCTGGACGGAAATCCTGCGCTGGCAGGTGCAAAATTCCGACTGGAAAAGCTGGAAGACGGCAATTATACCGTAATCCGCAGCGGAACGCAGGATTATTTTATCACGGACGAAAATGGTGTGATTGATTTTGGTCCGCTTCTGGTCGGCGTAAACGGAACAGGTAGTTCGCAATACCGTCTGACAGAGGTGCAGGCGCCGCTCGGATTTTCCGCCGGAGAAAATCCGGTTGTAGAATTTACCGTTTCAGCGAATGCAGATAAGGCGATCAGCTTTGATCCGGCTACGCTCTATGCTGCGGATCACGCGTTTTATCTCGGCTATGTCTGGGATGAAGATGCTGACGCACTGCGGCTGAATATCCGCAATGATACACAGCCGATTATTATGCCTGCAACGGGTGGAAGAGGGATTCTCCAATATATCGGCGGTGCGGTGCTTCTTCTGCTTCTGACTGCGGCGGGCAGGCAGTTGTGGAAAAAACGAGATTTGTAATTCGTCAAACGACATATAGCGGCAAGCCAGAAAACGAAAAGGAGTGTAGTTTATGAAAACAAAAACCATGAGAACAGTTGCAGCAGCCCTCTCGGCACTTTGCCTTTGCACAGCGGCAATTGCACCGACTGCCGTTTCTGCGGCGACCATCAAAATCAACGATTCGGCCAATGTTTCTGTTGCAAAAAGAACCTTCAGTGCGTACAAGATCTTCGATGTAGAGGTCGGCACTGCAGGCGGCGAGTCTTCTTATAAATATACGATTGTTGATGAATGGAAAAGCGCAATTACCGGCTATGTAGCGTTTGGATTGTCCGCGGATGCGACGAACGATCAGATTGTCGAAAAGATTACTGCACTGACTGCTGCAGCAGATATTCAGGCGTTTGCAAATTATCTCAAGAATCAGGTGGCAGGAAAGCCTGCACCTGTGGTAGTGACTGCAGGCGCTGATGTCAGCACTGTAGATATTACAGTGCCCACCGCTGGCTATTATCTGGTGCTGGATACCAGTAATGCAGAAGACTTTGAAGTCATTTCCGCCGTGATGCTGGATACGATAACGGATACTGTTCCGATTACGCTCAAGGCGGATGCTCCCACGCTCACAAAGAAGATCTGGGAGGATCAGAATGATGACGGGACAGTCACTGATGGGGAACTGTTTGACGCGAACACTGCCTCCATCGGTGATACGGTCAACTATTATCTCACATCCAGGGTGCCGGATACACAGTATTACACCAGTTATACATTCAAGATTACAGATACATTTGACGCAGGTCTGACCTATAACGGCGATGTTGTCATTACTGTCGGTGGCGAAGAGCTGGCTGCGTCTGCTTATACGGTGGGGGCAACCGGACAGGTTCTGACCATTACATTCAACGACATGAAAACGCTTGGCGGTACAGATGCCGGGGATGAGATTGCTGTTACATATTCCGCAACAGTGAACGAAAACGCTGCCATCGGCACATCCGGCAACGAGAATGTCGCAAATCTGCTCTATTCCAATGATCCGTCTTCAGGGACCACCAAGGAAACAGCGGATGATGTCGTTGTCACTTATCTGGGCGAATTCCAGATTTACAAGACGAATAACGCTGCGACGCCCGCGGCACTGGCAGGAGCAACATTTACCCTCTACTCCGATTCCGGCTGTACAGCGCCGATTTATCTGAAGGCGACTGCAACGGCGGATACTTATCAGGTATGTGCTTCCACTGCCCAGGGCGCTGCAACAGCAATCACGACATCAGACAGCGGCAGACTGATCATTCAGGGACTGAAAGCCGGCACCTATTACATCAAGGAGACCGACGCACCCGATGGATATAACCCGATCAGCAAAGTGATCTCTATGACACTGACAGCAACGGAGGATAGTGTAGCAATTACCAATATAGCCATTTCACATGCTGCTGACGAAACCTGCACATGGAGCTATGCTGTGGCTTGTGATGATACCAATGTATCAGGCGCCACCAACGTCATCACGGTTGTAAACAAGTCCGGTTCGATCTTCCCGAATACGGGTGGTATCGGTACAACGATCTTTACCGTTGGCGGCCTTGTATTGATGATCGGTGCTGCAGGTCTGTTCCTCATCAAGCGAATGAAGAATTCCAAATAATCTCAAAACCATTCCGCACAGGATTCCGGTTCTGTGCGGAATCCTTGCAATTAAGGGTATCATATGAAAAATTTCCTGATTAACTGTGCATTATTACTGCTGTTTCTGTGCGGCATGGGACTGATTCTATATCCGACGATCAGTAATATGATCAACGAGCGCAACCAGTCGGAGGTCATCACACGGTTTGAAGAAGAGATCGACCATATCGCGGAGCAGGAGCGTATCGCGGCGATCGAGGCGGCGCATGCCTATAATGAAGATCTGCCGGCTTTGCTTGCGACGGAAAACAGTATTACGATGGAGCAGAACGCACGCTATCTCAGTACGCTGAATCTGACAGGCAACGGTATTATGGGCGCTTTGCGGATTGACAAGATCCGCGTCAACCTCCCGATCTATCACGGTACGTCGGACGCGGTACTGCAGGTGGCGGTCGGTCATCTGCCTGCAACGTCGCTCCCTGTGGGCGGTGAGAATACCCACGCGGTTTTGTCAGCGCATACAGGATTGCCGTCCGCCAGATTGTTCACTGATCTGGACAGGCTTGAAACAGGGGATATATTCATGATCACGATTCCCGGTGAAACGCTGGTCTATCAGGTTGATCAGATCTGTGTGGTCGAGCCGGAGGATGCGGCAGATCTGCGTATTCTGGAGGGCGGCGATTATGTCACGCTGGTGACCTGTACGCCGTATGGCATCAATTCGCACCGGCTGCTTGTCCGCGGCACGCGGATCTATCCTTCGGCAGTGGAGCAGGCGGATATGCTGGTGAAAGCCGACGCAGTATTTTTAGATAAGCTTGTTTTGGTGCTGGTGGCGGTTTTCCCGACGCTTCTAATCTGCATTTTTGCAGATGAACTGCGCCGGACAGGAAAACGCAGGCGCTGAATATTCTCCTGTGCAAAGTTTTGGAATAATTCGATTTCCCCTCTTTACTTTTTCACTGTAATGTGTTAAAATATAAGAAACATTTGAAAACGGAGGAACACCGAATGAATCAGAAATTAAAAGATCTTGGCGTTGACGAGCTGTTTGATGCAATCCTCTGTCTGGAAACGCAGGAGGAATGTTATCGCTTTTTTGAGGATCTCTGCACGGTGCAGGAGCTGAAAGCACTGACGCAGCGGCTGCAGGTTGCAAAGATGCTGACTGAAAAATGCGTGTATACCGATATTGTCAAAAAGACCGGAACTTCCACCGCAACGATCAGCCGCGTAAACCGCTCCCTGCTCAACGGCTGTGACGGATACAGCGTTGTGTTTGAACGTATGGAGCGCAAGAAGAAGGAACAGGAGAAGTGATGGCAGAAACGAACGGATACAGTGCATTTGCGCGTTTTTATGATCAACTGACAGATAATGTGGATTATAGCGCGCGCGCCGCACGGCTGGATATGCTGATTCAGCGATATGCGCAGACGGAAGGAAAGGTTTTGCTGGATCTTGCCTGCGGAACGGGAAATATCTCCGAGGCGATGGCGCGTCTGGGATATGACGTTCTTGGCGTGGATAATTCACCTGAGATGCTCGGCTGTGCGCTGGATAAGAAATTTGACAGCGGTCTGCCGATCCAGTATGTCTGCCAGGATATACGGAATCTTGATATGTACGGCACATTTGACGTTACATTATGCATTCTCGACAGCCTGAATCATCTGGATGGATTGTCCGACATTCAGGCAGTGTTTTCGCGCGTGTCGGAATGCTCAGAGCCGGATGCACTGTTTATTTTTGATATGAATACGCTTTACAAGCATGAATCCGTACTCGGAAACAACGTGTTCGTATATGAAACGGATGCGGTTTACTGCGTTTGGAGCAATGAGTATACTGCGCCCGATGTGGAGATTACGCTCGACTTCTTTGAAAAGCATTTTGACGGCGAGGGCGAGGTATATCACCGCAGTACCGAACAGTTTACCGAACGCGCCTATCCGGTTGAGGAGATTGACCGTGCGCTGGAGGAGGCGGGATTCACGCTGATTACACATCTCGATGGCGAGGGCGAGGGGGATGCGCCTGTCCGACCGGACAGCGAACGCATTCTGTTTATTGCAAGAAAAAAGGAGAATTGATTTATGGCACAGCTCAAACGCGCCATTTCTGCAGATGCATCAGTTGTTGCGACCGCACTTGACGCTACGGATATTGTTGCGGAGATTGAACGTCTGCACCAGACCTCTGCAGTAGTGACTGCCGCACTTGGTCGGCTTTCGATCGCTGCGTCGATGATCGGATACGGTCTGAAGAATGAG
>SVNN01000049.1 GCA_015066905.1 Ruminococcus sp. | reverse complement strand
CGCGTTCTGCGATGGATTTCCGAGCTGCGCCGCAGTCTTCTGCTCAAACTGGCAGACAATTCCGTTCTTTGTAAAGAAGTCAATCAGCTTTTTATGCTTCGCTGAAGGCGTTTTTTTCGTGCCGCAGACGTCAAATCCCGTAATACTGCACACCACGGTGGTGCAGGATGCAACATCGCCCAACACATCCAGTAAAGCCGAAAGCTTTTCTGCCGACCACTCTTCCGCATTCGGATCATGCAGCCAGATGACATTGCGGTCAGCAAACATCGAGTGCTGGGTCACAGCATCAGAAAGCTCGTTCAGATCCAGCGTATCGCCTTCATATTTCTGTACAGCGGAAAGATCTGCACCCAGCTTTTTGAACAGCTTTGCGGTATTCGCCGCCACGGCGGCAACATCCTTTCCGTAAAACAGATACAGACCGCGGACATCGCCGTTCTGTACCGATGTAAATATTTCACTTGCAGGCAGTACCGCCATAGCTATAACGCTCCTTTCTCAAAGCGGACGGACAGTAAACGATCCGTCCGGACGCAGAATAAGCTCTGTATTTTCCGATTCCCACGCGGTGCCGTCCGCACAGATCTGCCAGCCGTCATGATATTCCACCGACCAGACCGTATCGTACGCTGTCAGCACAGCGCCATCCATGCTGCAGTGCAGGCAAAACTGCTCACCCGAAACCGTACACGCATCCGCAAAGTACGGCTTCCTGCCGCGGATAGAAAGCCCATCTGTCAGTGCAGAACCCGACGGCACACAGACCTGTCCGACTGACAGATAGCAAAGCGCGTCGTCATAAACCGGAATCGTGCTGATCGGATGGTCGAACAGACCGATGGTTTCAACGGTGTCAATTCCGTTGTCAGCAAGATATTTCTGTACATAATCCGCACTCTTTCTTCCTTCTGTACAATCAAATACACAAGCGCGGCGATCCGCGATCAGAACGATCGTGCAGCGGTCTGTTTCGCCCAGCACCGCAAGACGGATCTCATCCGACCGCAGCAGCGGAAACAAATATGCAAAATTGCACACCAGCAGTGCCGCGCTGACAAATGCGGCACACACTGCACGACGGTTTTTCGTGAGCACATATACCGCACCGACACAGACTGCAAGAAAAGGCAGGATCACATCAAAGCCGCGGTATCCGATCGGCAGATGTGAAAACGGAAGCCGCGCACAGAAATCCGCGATGGCAAGCACGGCACTGCAAATCGGCTGTGCAAACAGCAGAAACAGCGGCATCCCTGTGATCACATACAGGATTCCCAGTATGAGGACTCCCATACAAAGCGGGATCAGCAGAAGATTTGCAAGCGGCGCAACGGTCGATGCTTCATCAAAAAACAGCACCGAAACAGGCAGTACCGCCACGGTCACACAGGTCATCTGTGCAAGCAGTTTCAGTGGTGCGGCACGCATTCCCCGCGTCAGATAGGGTGCCAGCACACTGACGGCAAAGGTCGCAGAAAACGAAAGCAGAAACGACGCCGACAGGATCGCTTGCGGCGAGAGGATGAGCAGAAGCAGAAATGCCGCGCACAGCGAATTGAGCGCGTCAGTACGGCGACTGCACAGCCGCGCACCGTATACCATCAGCTGCATCACGCCTGCACGCAGAACAGAATAGGTCTCGTCTGCAAACAGAGCGAACAGGATGATACACGCGAAAATCACACCGAATTCTGTATATTTCCCCACACGCGCACGACGCATGAGCCAGACAGCCGCACCGCAGATCAAAGAAAGGTGCAGCCCCGAAACTGCGGTAACGTGACCGACTCCCGTGCGGTAAAGCGCTGTCTGTGCGGCGGTTTCCAGTCCCACATCATCGCCGCAGAGCATTGCACACAGCAGACCCGCTTCGTTTTCCGTCATTTTTGTGCGGAGAACGGACAAGCGTTCCTCACGAAACGATATGACCGTGCGCCGCAGAGAAAATCCGTCATTTCGCGTCACAGAAAAATCAGTCGGACGCGCTTCCAGATAAATTCCTTGTGCGGCATAATAATCCGACGCAGAGAACAGATAGGTGTTTTGCGGTACGGCATATGCCGCCGTAAAAGACAAGGTATCTCCGACCTCGCACGGCGCATCGGCACCAAAACAAACGATCTTTGCCCGTCTTCCATCCAGTTCGCCCACGAGAATATACCGCGCCATATCATCAGAATAACGATCCAGTCGGAGAATCTCACCCGAAAAGGACAGCGTCTGCCCGTCATATGCCAGCAAGGGACGGACAAAAGCCGCCTGATATCCTGTCCAGAGCAGACAGCCGCACAGATATGCACTCAGGCAGACCAGCGCCTTCGTACCACGCAGCGGCGGCACACACAACAGCAGGAGTGCCGCCGCCAACAGCAATATAACAGGAAACAGGGGCTGCGGCGCAAAAGCGCAAGCCGCCAGCCCCAGTCCGAACGCCGGCCCGATCCAGGCAAGACGGCGCGTCATTTTGCACTATGGAAAAAGAGCGGAAGCTCCTCCAGAAAGATAATATCGTCACGTTTTGCGGCATCGCCCTCAGCCAGCACCGCAGCAGTGCCGACAAGGTTGCCGCCTGCCGCCTTGATCAGCTCGATCAGTGCAGCAACCGACTCGCCCGTGCTGATGACATCGTCCACGATCAGCACACGCTTTCCGCTGAGCATCTCTCGTTCATCGCCGCCGAGATACAGCGTCTGTACAGCCGCAGTGGTGATGGATTTCACCGAAACGGAAACCGCATTTTTCATATACAGCTTTTCAGATTTCCGCGCTACGACATACGGGCGGTGCATCACACGCGCCATTTCATAAGCAAGCGGAATTCCCTTGCACTCCGCGGTGATGATCACATCGCAGTCAGGACATTTCTCCGCCAGCGCGTTTGCACACGCCTCGGTCAGCTCTACATCCGAAAACATGATGAATGCGGCAATGTCCAGTGATTCATTCACCGGACACAGCGGCAGTTCTCTGGTCAGCCCCGCAACGTGCAGGGTGTAGGTATCTGCCATAAGCTTATACCCCGCTTTCTGCCGACCAGCCCATCTGCTTTCCTGCCAGCAGGTGGAAGTGCAGGTGCTTTACGGTCTGACCCGCGTCATCACCGCAGTTGGTGATGATGCGGAAGCCGCCGTCGAGCTTTTCTTCTTTTGCAATCTTTGCGGCAACGGTAAAGATGTGTGCAACCACGTCCGCATTGCCCTCATCCAGCGCAGAAGCACCGGAAATATGGGTTTTCGGGATCAGGAGATAGTGTACAGGCGCGATCGGCGCGATATCCTTGAATACATAGACCGTTTCGTCTTCATATACCTTTGCACTCGGAATCTCTCCTGCGATAATCTTACAAAACAGACAATCCATTTTTCTGTTCCTCCCTTATTTTACAAATTCAGCAACAATCGAACCAAGACCGAGCAGTGCCTCGTCTACCATATAATTCTTACCGATGCCTGCCATTGCGCTGTCGGGACGGCCGCCGCCCTTACCGCCTGTAATTGCGGATACGCGCTGAACGATCTTTCCTGCGTGTGCGCCCTTTGCGACAGCATCCTTACCGCAGACACAGTAGAAGGTGCCCTTGTCGTCGCAGATGCCTGCAAATACTGCAACAACGTCAGAGGACTTGTCCTTGACCTCGTCGCCCATCTGGCGGAGCATTTCAGGCTTGGTGCCGTTGAACATCGCGGAGATGACCTTCACACCGTTGACATCCTGTGCGGACTCAAACAATCCCTCCAGCTGATTGCCTGCAAGCTGACGACTGAGCGTATCAATCTGCTTATCCTTCTCGCGGTTTTCTGCAACAAGCTGTGCGCAGCGCTCTGCGAGTTCATTGGTGCTGCTGAGCTTGAGTGCCTGTGCAGCGCGGGTCATCTGTGCCTGCTGCTCCTGCATATAGGCGAGTACGCCGGTACCGGTCACAGCCTCAATTCTGCGGACGCCTGCCGCAACGGAGCTTTCCGAAAGAATGCGGAAAAGACCTAAGTTTGCAGTGGAGGAAACGTGAGTACCACCGCAGAATTCCACAGAGAATCCGTCTACGGATACAACGCGTACCACATCGCCGTACTTCTCGCCGAACAGCGCCATTGCGCCGAGCTTTCTTGCCTCGTCAATCGGCATTTCGGTCATTGCAACCGGCAGAGCCTCCAGGATCTTTTCATTCACCAGAGCCTCCACACGTGCCAGCTCCTCAGGCGTTACCGCACTGAAGTGGGAGAAGTCAAAGCGGCAGCGGTCTTCGCTGACGAGCTGACCTGCCTGATGCACGTGATCGCCCAGTACAGAACGGAGCGCCGCCTGCAGAACGTGTGCAGCAGTATGATTGCGCATGATCGCCATTCTGCGTGCCTTATCAAGCTTTGCAGTCACCGTGGTGCCGACGCTCAGAGAGCCGTCCTCCACCGTACCCATATGCATGATGTGTCCGCTGTCGAGCTTCTTGACATCAGCAACCGCGAAGGTGCCGTCGCCGAGAATCTCGCCCGTGTCGCTGATCTGTCCGCCGCTCTCTGCATAGAACGGAGTGCGGTCAAGTACAATCGCAGCATCCTCGCCTGCAGCGGCATGCTGTACGGAGTTGCCGTCCACAAAGATTGCAACAACCTTTGCAGCGCATTCAAACTCGGTATATCCGAGGAATTCGGTCTTGGGTGCGGTAATCTCAGCTGCGCTCTCCTTGCTCCAGGAGGTTTTGACCTTAGACGCTCTGTCTGCACGCGCCATCGCCTTCTGACGATCCATCAGTGCGCGGAACGCATCCTCGTCTACGGTCACACCGCGCTCAGCGGCGATCTCGATCGTGAGGTCGAGCGGGAATCCGTAAGTATCGCTCAGCTTGAACGCATCCTCGCCGGAGATGACGGATGCCAGCTTTTCGGTTTCAATTCTGTCGATGATCTGTGCGAGCAGCTCGGTACCCTTGTCTACGGTCTTTGCAAAGCTCTCCTCCTCGTGGCGGATGATCTTGCAGATGAGGTCACGCTTTTCAGCAAGCTCGGGATATGCATCCTTGTTCTCGTTAATGACGGTCTCTGCAACCTGATAGAGGAACGGCTCGTTCACGCCCAGCATCTTTCCGTGACGTGCCGCACGGCGGAGCAGTCGTTTGAGAACATAACCTCTGCCGTCGTTTGCAGGGGTAACACCGTCGCCGACCATGAAGGTGGTGCTGCGGATGTGGTCAGTGATGACGCGGAGAGAAACGTCGGTCTTTTCGTTCTGCTTATAGGTCACGTCTGCAATCTTGCAGATGTGCTTCATGATATTCTGTACGGTATCGACCTCGAAGAGGTTGTCTACCTCCTGCATCACGCAGGCAAGACGCTCCAGACCCATACCGGTGTCGATGTTCTTGTGCTCCATCTCGGCATAGTTGCCCTTGCCGTCGCTGTTGAACTGGCTGAATACGAGGTTCCAGACCTCAACGAAACGGTCGCACTCACAGCCGACCTTACAGTCAGGCGAGCCGCAGCCCTTTGCGTCGCCGCGGTCGAAGTAGATCTCCGAGCAGGGACCGCACGGACCGGAGCCGTGCTCCCAGAAGTTGTCTGCCTTGCCGAGTCTGGTCATATGGTCGGGGGCTACGCCGATTTCCTTTGTCCAGATGTCATATGCCTCGTCATCCTCTTCATATACGGAAACGTAGAGCTTGTCTACGGGCAGCTCCAGCTCCTTGGTGAAGAATTCCCAAGCCCACGCAATTGCCTCGTGCTTGAAGTAGTCACCGAAGGAGAAGTTTCCGAGCATCTCGAAATAGGTGCCGTGTCTTGCAGTCTTGCCCACACGCTCGATATCCGGGGTACGGATACACTTCTGGCAGGTGGTCACGCGGACATTCGGCGGAGTCGCCTGTCCGAGGAAGAATTTCTTCAGCGGTGCCATGCCCGAGTTGATCAGCAGCAGGCTGTTGTCGCCCTGCGGGATCAGCGACGCACTCGCCATTCTGGTGTGGCTCTTGCTCTCAAAGAAGGAGAGATAACGCTCTCTCAGTTCGTTCAGTCCGGTCCATTTCATGTGATTGATCATTCCTTTTCTTTGTTTTTTCGGCGGCACCGCACAGCGTTTTGTACGGGGCTGCCTGTATTTGATGACAAAAAACAAAAAACACCCCCGTCCGAAAATATGGGACGAAGGCGCTCGTGGTACCACCCAAGTTCAGAGGCGGAACTCCTCCCGCACTCTCTTGACCGGCAGATAACGCTGCCGCAGCGGCCCGCTTTCGCAGGCAGACTCAAGGGGAGCACCCGACTCCTGCGGAAAGGGCTTGCACCAACCGCCCGTTCTCTGCGTTCCGAAGAATTTCGGTCATTCCTGTCACTGTCTGTGGATGTGTATATGTAGTTTTATTGTTCGGATAGAAAAATCAGGAGCAAACCGGAACAGCCAGAGCCGTATGCCGCATTCCTCCTGACGATTTTTCCAACCTGTGCCTTATGCACGCTCGATCTTGCCGGAGCGCAGGCATCTTGTGCAAGCATAAATGTGGCAGGGAGTACCCTTCACAATCGCCTTAACACGCTTTACGTTCGGCTTCCATGTTCTGTTTGTTCTTCTGTGGGAGTGGGACACCTGAATACCGAATGTCACGCCCTTACCGCAGATATCGCATTTTGCCATGTTTGTTGCACCTCCTTCTTTCCTCTGTGAAAAGTCAATATTCACATTTTAACAGATTTCAAAAGAAATTGCAAGGGTTTTTTCAAAAAAATCGAAATTTTTTTATTTCCCGGTACAATCACTGAAAAATGGGCTTGTAAAACGGTAAGATTTATAGTATAATGTATTCTGGATTTGTACTTTTAAAACAATGTCAGATCCGCCGCTGATCCTTCAGGCAGCAGAAAGAGAGAAATATGTATGATTCTGGATTTATTTCGCACGTCTAGTCCCACCGACCTGATCCTGACGCTGTTCACCCGTCTGTTCACCTGTGCGCTGATTCTGCCGCTGCACGAATTCGCACACGCGTGGTGCGCTTATAAACTCGGCGACGACACCGCACAGCGCGAGGGAAGAATGACCATCAACCCGATCGCGCACATCGACCCGATGGGCATGCTCTGTATGCTCGTTGTGGGACTTGGCTGGGCAAAGCCCGTTCCCGTCAACCCCTACCGCTTTGACAAAAAGCACACGATCCGCGGCGGCTCTGCGCTGACCTCTGCGGCAGGTCCGCTTTCCAACTTCATCGCCGCCTTTGTGATGATGATCCTCTTCCAGATCTTCACCTGTCTGGAATCCACACGGGTGCAGTGGGCGGAATATGCCATGACCGGCGAGATCAACGCCGCCTATGTCACGTTCTACATCATGCAGCTGTTCATTCAGATCAACATCCACCTTGCGCTGTTCAATCTCCTGCCGATTCCGCCGCTCGACGGCTCGGCAATCTTCGCTTTCTTCTTCGGCAACAAATTCATCGGCTTTATGAACCGCAACCAGCAGATCGTTTCTGTGATCTTCATGATCGCGATCCTTTCGGGCGTGCTGTCGGTTCCGCTTGGCTTTGTCGGCGACTTCATCTACACCGGGTTCCGACTGGCTACAAGCTGGATTCCGATGATTCTCGGGTGATGGGATGGCGGAACTTGCATTTCATCTGCCGGTGTTTGACGGACCGCTCGACCTCCTGCTCCACCTGATCTCCAAGCACAAGCTGGACATCCACGATATCCCGATCTCTGAGCTTCTGGAGCAGTACCTTGCCTATCTCGATGAATGCGCCGCGCGCGACTACGATCTTGCAGGTGAGTTCTTGGAGATGGCAGCCCGTCTGATTTACATGAAAACCGCCGCGCTCCTCCCCTCGCCCGAGGTGGCTGAGGTACTGAAAAAGGAACTGGAAGGCGCGCTGATCGAATATTCCCTGTGCAAACGTGCCGCCGCCGCACTTGCAGAACGCAATCGGGGCGATACAATCTTCGTCCGCAGACCAATGGCGATCCCTGTGGATCTGACCTATTGTCTGATGCACGACGCGGAGCTGCTCCGCGAAGCCTATCTGCACGTCGGCACAAAGCCGCTGCCGGGAAAAGCACCTGCGTCACGGACAAAAATCAATGCCGTGGTGCAGAAAAAGACCGTATCCGTCATCTCCAAGGTCGTGTTTGTGCTGAGAAAGCTGTATGCAGACAAATTTGTCCGCATCGACCGCCTGTATGACGATATGACCGACCGTTCCGCCCGTGTGGCAACCTTTCTTGCAATTTTAGAGCTTACCCGCGCCGGGCGCACCGCGCTCAGCGATGACAATACCACGCTGACTATGCTTGCACGCAAACCGCGCGCACAAAGAACCGTCAGAAAGAGGAATGAAACCTATGCAGCTCAATGAATCCATCGCAGCAGTTGAGGCTGTTCTGTTCGCAAGCGGAGAACCCATTTCCGCCGCCGTACTGGCAGATGCCTGCGGACTCGAACAGACCGATCTGCCCAGGCTGATCGCCCTGCTGCGCGACCGATATGAAGAACAGCACAGCGGACTGCAGATTCTCCAGCTGGAGGATTGCTTTCAGCTCTGCACCCGCCCCGAACACGCTGACGCGATCCACCGCGCACTTACAACAAAACGCTCTACACCGCTTTCTGCCGCCGCAATGGAGGTTCTGACCATCGTGGCATATAACCAGCCGGTCACCAAAAGCTTTGTCGAGCACGTCCGCGGCATCGACAGCAGTTCGGTCGTCAACAGCCTTGTGGAGAAGGATCTCCTCGAGGACGCAGGGCGACTGGATGTACCGGGGCGACCGATCGCATACCGCACGACGGCGCGTTTTCTGCGCTGTTTCGGACTCTCCTCGCTGGACGATCTTCCGCCGCTTCCCGGACAGGAAGAACAGCTGGAGCTGTTTGACGAGCTTCCCGCAGAGGAAATCTCAGACGGAGAAGTATAATTTTCACAGAAATCCCAACAATATACGAGAGGGGGCTTTGCCACGATACTGAAAATCATCCTGCTCACTCTGCTCGGGCTGCTGCTGTTCGTGCTGCTCTGCCCGCTTCGTTTTCAGATCAGTCTGAAAGACGGCACGCTGGACTGTGTGATGAAACTGTTTTTCTTCATCAGAATCAAGCTGACAAACCGTCCGGATAAGAAGAAAAAACCGAAACGGCAGAAAAAGCAGAAACAACCCGACGCCCTGCCTGATCAGGCGGACAAGCCTGAAGCGCAAAGCGATGCACCGGCGCAGACCAGCCCCGACGCGCCGCCGGCAGAGGAAGCCGCACCCCCAAAGAAGGGGAAGAAAAAACAGTCCGCTTCCGGCGGATATTTAGACAGTCTGAAACCAAAATCCCTGCCCGAGGCAATCTATCTCGTCAAGGCGATCTTCGCTTCGCTCGGAAAACCGACACGGATCTTCTGCAAGGGCTGTGCGATCCGTGATATCGAAATCGACTTTGTTGTCGCCAACGAGGACGCCGCAAAATGCGCGATCCTCTACGGCACAGTCAATATGATCCTCTACAACACCCTTGCCTGGCTCAGCCGCCCGTTCCGCGTGAAAAAACGCAGGATTTCTGTCGGCTGCCGATATAATTCCAGCGACTACCGCTATGATCTTTCCTTTACCGTTTCGCTCTGTCCGCTGCTCTCGCTTGCGGCAGCAATCGGTCTTGCCGCAAAATTCTGGTGGCTGACCCGAAACGGCTTATCTGAAGATACTAACAGCTAATCCCAAATCTGCAGCGCCGCACAGCTGCCCGAAAAATTCAACGTGCGGAGAAGGAGTATTATCATGAACGAACAGCACAAACTGCAGGGCCTGATGGGCACAACAATGGAAAAAATCCGCGAAATGGTCGATGTCAACACCATCATCGGTGAACCGATCACCTGCTCTGACGGCACCACCGTCATCCCGATCTCCAAGGTATCCTACGGCTTTGCGTCCGGCGGTTCTGATCTGCCTGCCAAGGTGGAAAAGGAACTCTTCGGCGGCGGCTCCGGCGCAGGCATCTCAATCAATCCCGTGGGCTTCCTTGTCATCTCCAACGGCGATGTCAAGCTGCTCCAGATGTCCATCAACGCAAGCACCCCGAATGCAATCGTCAATCTCGTACCTGAGGTGATGGAGAAGATCGGCAGCTTCCTCGGCAAGGATAAAAAATCCGCTGACGAAAAGGAAACCCTGGAATAATTCTATCTGCGCTCCCATATGCTGTATCAGATTCCACAAAAAGGAGGAAGCTTTCTGAAACAGCGTATTTTCGCAGTCTTTCTTGCACTGTTACTCATACCCGTGCTGTCGCCGCAACCCCTGCATGCACAGGCGGTATCCTGCTCAGCAGAGGCCTGCGTGCTGATTGAAGCGACAACGGGAAAGATCCTGTTTGAAAAGAATTCTGCCACCAAACGGCCGATGGCAAGCACCACAAAGATCATGACCACACTGCTTTGTCTGGAAAGCGGCGGTCTGGATGATCCGTTTATTGTGGACAGCGAGGCGATCCATGTCGAAGGCTCGTCGATGGGCTTGCAGGAGGGGGATATCGTCACCAAACGCGCTTTGTGCTACGGGATGATGCTCCCGTCAGGCAATGACGCCGCAAATGCAGTGGCTGTCCGTCTTGCCAGCTCTCAGCCTGCCTTTGCGGAACAGATGAACACCCGTGCGGCGAAAATCGGGATGACGAACACCTGTTTTGTCACACCGTCCGGACTCGAAGGCGAGGGGCATGGCGCATCCGCCCTGGATATGGCACTGCTCACCCGAGAAGCACTGAAAAACGAGGACTTCCGCGCAATCTGTTCCCAGCCCTCTGCGAAAGTCGCGTTCGGCGATCCGCCTTATGAACGCACGCTGAAGAATACCAACAAGCTTCTCACAAGCTGCGAAGGCGTGATCGGCGTGAAAACAGGCTTTACCGATGAAGCTGGCCGTTGTCTGGTGTCTGCCTGCACGCGCAATGATGTCACGCTGATCTGTGTGACGCTCAAAGCACCTGACGACTGGAATGATCACCGCACGCTCTATGACTACGGTTTCTCCCGCGTCACAAGGCAGGAGGTCGCACTCCCGCAGGGGATGACGCTTCCTGTGGTCGGCGGCACCACAGAGGAGATCACGCTGCGTACCGACACCATCCCAGTTGTAGGAGCAGATTCGACAGAAATCGACTTTACGCTTCTCGCGCCGCCCTTTGTCTATGCACCGATCCGACAAGGAGAAGCAGTCGCCGAACTGCAGCTCAGCTATCACGGCAGAGTGGTGGATATACTGCCGCTGTACGCCGCCGAACAGGTGGAGGCAATACAGATCCAGACAGAACCGTCGTCCCTGTGGGAACGGCTCCGGCACTTCTTTGCAAATTTATTTTAAGAGAACATGAACCAAAACGAAAAAGGATACATAGAATGGAAAAGGTAAGAATACAAAAGCTGCTCTCCGACGCAGGCTACTGCTCCCGCCGCAAGGCAGAAGCACTCATCGCAGGCGGACACGTCAAGCGCAATGGCAGACCCGTTTCTCTGGGGGATAAAGCCACCTGCGCCGATCTGATCACCGTGGACGGCGAGCGGATTGATATTCCGCGCAAAAAGCAGAATATCTATCTGATGATGAACAAACCGCGCGGCTACGTCACAACGATGTCTGATGAGATGAACCGCCGCTGTGTCACCGACCTGCTGGAAGGACTCGACGCGCGCGTTTATCCGATCGGCCGTCTTGACCGTGACTCCGAGGGCTTGCTCCTCTTCACAAACGACGGCAATTTCGCGAATAACATCATGCACCCGAGCCGTCACATCACCAAAACCTACCGTGTCACCGTCCGCCCGTCGATCTCCGACGAACAGCTGGTCGCGCTCTCCGAGGGCGTTGAGCTGGATGGAAAAATGACGCTCCCTGCAACGGTCATCGTCAAGAGCAAGGAGCCGAACCGCGTTGTACTGCTCATCACGATCAAGGAAGGCCGCAACCGCCAGATCCGCCGTATGTGCGAGGCAGTGGGACTCGAAGTTGCCCGCCTGCGCCGCATTTCGATCGGACCGATCAAGCTGGGCATGCTCAAGCCCGGTACCTTCCGTGAGCTGACCGCTGAGGAACTGCGTGCACTCCGCACCGCAATCGGAAAGAAGGGTTGATTCAGATATGCTGGAGATTCTTGAACAGCGTGATCACACGCGCTATCCGCTTCCTGTAATCAGCGCTTCTGAAGAGCTTTGCATCGTCGAAGCAATGGAGGAAGGCGAGGTCGCAGGACACGCGATCTTCACCTATACACCCGAATGCGTGCGCGTATACGCCTGCACCGCAGATGCGCTTGCGCTGTTTGACGGCATCGCGCGGACCGTGCTCTTCAAGGCCGCGCTCAAAGGCATCCACCGCGGAGAGTTTCTCTGCCAGGATGACCGCCTGCAGAAACTGAAGCTGACAGATGAACATGGAATCTGCGCTGATATTGACGCGGTTTTAAACGGCTGTCAGGGCTGCAGACACGCAGAAAACTGAATGTCGAAAAAAATTCTGAGAAATTTTCAAAAAGTCCTTGACAAATGGTTCAGTTTGGTGTATAATATTTTTGTTGCCGATTCAAAGGTAACATCGGGAGTTTAGCTCAGCTGGGAGAGCATCTGCCTTACAAGCAGAGGGTCACAGGTTCGAGCCCTGTAACTCCCACCAGAATGGCCTGGTAGTTCAGTTGGTTAGAACGCCGCCCTGTCACGGCGGAGGTCGTGGGTTCGAGTCCCATCCAGGTCGCCATTCTAATGCGGATTTAGCTCATCTGGTAGAGCGCCACCTTGCCAAGGTGGAGGTAGCGAGTTCGAGCCTCGTAATCCGCTCCAATGGCGCTATAGCCAAGTGGTAAGGCGTAGGTCTGCAACACCTTGATCCCCGGTTCAAATCCGGGTGGCGCCTCCAAAAACGTTCATCACGAAAGTGATGGACGTTTTCTTTTTTTATATGAAAAATGCGCTCCGCCGAAAAACAGCGGAGCGCGGGTTTTTATTCCTCAATCGGGTAATATACCCCGTCGATTTCCAGTCCTGCAACCTGGGTGATGTCGATGGGCTCATAGAATGTGCCCTGGTAAATGCTCAGATCATAGTGGCACGCAGGGTTTCTTACCGTAGACATGGATCCCCATGATTCCAATAATCTTCTTTCGCCCATGAGCTGCAACAGATCATACTCTGCGCCGTCCTTCATCACCAGATACAGCGAATCCAGCTGGTCATCACTGATCACCTTTTCAGAAAACACACCATCGATATATGACCATTCTGCCATGGCAATATTTTCACCGTAAACCATTACGGTCAGCGGCGAAATTTTGTAGCCTGTCGGGAGATAATCCTTTTTCGGTGCCTTGCCGCTGTCGATTCTGACCTCCAAAAACTCCATTGATTCCGAAATAGAGATTGCAGTTTCTTTTATTTTTCCATCCGAAAGTACATACCGCAGCAAAACAGATTCTGTTCCATAACCATCCGATGCAGTATCCATCGCCACACGGAACACTCTGGTAGTTGCAGTCGAATGCTCTTTCAGTTCCATCGCCCCCGAACCAAAGCTGACACCATAATATACATGATCCTCATTTTTCATATCCGGAGAAAGCCTCGGTTCACTCAATTCCGTCAGCAAATGCGCGCCCTCATCATCAAGCGCACGGTATTCTATCACCCCATAGGTACTGATAGAATCTGAAATCAGTTCTGTGACAAGCACCTGAACGTGACCGTCTGTGTCTGAGAAAACACTGTGTAGTACATCTTCGTACACATATTCAGGCACCTTCTCCTCCTTTTCAAACAAATCATATACATACGTCTTAATCTCCTCCGCATACACCGTGGTCGGCACAAGGAGCGTCA
>SVNN01000048.1 GCA_015066905.1 Ruminococcus sp. | reverse complement strand
ATGTTCGAGAAATATCAGATCACGACCTTCTGTGCACCGCCGACCATGTTCCGCTTCTTCATCAAGGAGGATCTTTCCAAGTTTGATCTCTCCTCGCTGAAATATGCCTGCGTTGCAGGTGAGGCACTGAACCCGGAGGTATATAACCGTTTTCTGGAGGCAACGGGCATCAAGCTGATGGAGGGCTTCGGTCAGACCGAAACCACGCTTTCTATCGCAAACTTTGTGGGATCGCACAACAAGGTGGGATCTATGGGCAAGCCCTCGCCGTTGTATGATGTGGATATTCTCCTTGCAGACGGCACACCTGCTAAGGTTGGTGAAACGGGCGAGATCGTGATCCGTACCGACAAGCAGGTTCCTTGTGGTCTGTTCTGCGGTTACTACCGCGACGAAGAAAAAACCAAGGATGCATGGGACAACGGAATCTATCACACCGGCGATACCGCTTGGCGTGATGAGGACGGCTACTACTGGTACGTCGGCCGTGTGGATGATCTGATCAAGTCTTCCGGCTACCGCATCGGACCGTTCGAGATCGAGAGCGTCATCATGGAGCTGCCCTATGTTCTGGAATGTGCAGTCACCGGCGCGCCCGATGAGATCCGTGGTCAGGTGGTCAAGGCGTCCATCGTTCTCACCAAGGGAACTGTGGCGAGTGACGAGCTGAAGAAAGAGATCCAGCGTTATGTCAAGGAGCATACCGCACCGTATAAATATCCGAGAATCGTAGAATTCATGGATGAACTGCCCAAGACGATCAGCGGTAAGATCCGCCGTGTTGAGCTGAGAGAAAAATAAACCTGAAAAACACCGCAGAAAACGAATCTGCGGTGTTTTTCAGATTATTGTCACCTTTTCCCGTGCAGCGTCGTATTGTTTATGAAGGCGGAAAATGACACAAAAAGGGGGGGGATCTCGTATGCAGCAGGACAGGGATGTGTTGCAGGCGCGGTTTGAGCAGGTGCTCCGCAGATATGGTGATGATGTGTACCGCGCGGCATTTATGATGACGAAGAATCGTGCTGACGCGGAGGATATTGTGCAGGAAACCTTTCTGCGCTATGCGGTGACGGATACTACGTTTACGTCCTTGCAGCATGAAAAGGCGTGGCTGCTTCGTGTGGCGGTCAATCTCGGAAAGGATCTTCTGAAATCTGCATGGCACAGAAAAACAGAGGTGCTGGATGAATCTGCGCTTTCTGATGAACCTGTGCTGCCGGATGACGGGGTGGTATATGATGCTGTGCTGCGTCTTCCGCTGAAATATCGCACAGCGATCCATTTGTTTTATTATGAGGGATATTCCGTGCGTGAGATCAGTCATACGGTCGGACAGAGTGAGTCGGCAGTCAAAAAACAGCTTGCAAGAGGCAGAACGCTTCTGCGGCAGGCTCTGAAAGGAGTGGATGAATATGCGTTTTGAAGAGGAATATCGTATCGGAAATCAGATGAAACAGCTGGATGAACAGATGATCCGCAAGCTGGCATCGGAGATGACAGAAGCGGCGATCGGAGAACACGAGCAGCGGAAATTCTATTTCGCTGATTCGCCGCCGAGCAAAAGTCAATGGCTGATTTCTGCGGTAGGTGTGGCGGCTGCAGCTGCATTGGCAGCAATCGTTGTTCTTCCGCAGCTTGCAAATGAGGGACGAGATCCGCATATTGCCGAATCCGGGGCGGTTATAGAGTATATGACGTCAATCAGTATGCAGAACGAGTCTGAAAGTGTGACAACACAGACTGATGTGCGGGGGGATTATCCTGTTTATGCGCTGAATACACTGGTTGCGCAATCAGATCTGATTGTAGTGGCAGATGTGACTAAGGTGAAATATGTCACAACAACGACCGACTCGTTCTGGACTTCGGATTCTCTGTACGCGGTGTATGAGATTCGGGTGCAGGAGAAGCTGAAAGGCGATATGGTTTCGGGTGGCTCCTTGCAGATATTGCTTAGCCAGGCAGAGTTTGCACAGTTTGGTGAATTGGCTGTCAAGACGAACGGAGACGAACAGTATCTGTTTTTCTTATCCGTTTCAGACAGCGGAAGAGGGCGGTGCAGACTGATGAATCCGTTCCAGAGCTGTTACCGTACGGAGTATAATCAACTGGATTCCATACAGATGCCGTCTGTGATGGAGGGAGAGTATGCGCTTTCGATCACGATGCAGGATGTACGACAGGCGGTCGATCTGGACAGATTCGGCTGGCTGGAAACGATCTGTTCCCTCAGAGAACTGTGCAAGGATGCAGATGTAGTCGTGAACGGTACAATACGGGGCGACGAAACTTGTTTCTGTGAACAGGAAGGCGGTATGCACTATAAGATCTATGCGGACTATGTGCTCAGCGGAAACATGAATGAGAATCAGGAGTTTTCTCTGTGTCTGACGCAGGAGCAGATGGTGCTGATGCCTGAATTTACAAATGACAAGTCGTATTTATTCTTCCTCAGATCCGTGGAAGATCAGTACGCACTTTATGTGCCTCTGTCAACGAGCCAGGGAATATATTATTTCGGCAGTAACACGCCGTATCTGTACAGCGCGGTCGGAAATCAGAGCATTCCGACGTTCACACTGGAGGAAACAGAGCTGATACTGGATGAAATCAACGCAGAACTAGATAAGGCTGTTGCCGTTTGTCAGGAGGAAGAGCTGAAACGGAAGATGAACTGTGAGAAGATCATGCAGGAGTATTCGGCTGCACAGATGGAAGGAAGCGAATACAGAAATACGGATAAAATCAACCGATATCTGAACGAGTTGTTTTTCATTGATACAGAGCTGCCGGACGGTGCAACATTTTCATCGATCAGAAAAGAGGATACAGAGCTGATGACGTGGCTTGTACAGCAGGCGTTGGCAGAAATCTGGCGCGAGAATCATCGGATTGCACAGACAGGACAAGAAATCATGTTCAGCGGTGGAACGGCGGAATGGTTGGAGGAGATTCTGCGTAAAACGATTTCTCCTGAAATCACATTGCCTGACGGTGCGGACTATACAGCACTGGCCGGAGCCTGCAATGGTCTGGAATACGGAGAGGACGGATTTTATCAGACACTGCCGAACGGATGGGGAATCATGGATGAAATTCGTTTGGGTGGTTCTGCTTTGTTCTATCATGTCACTCGTGCGTATGAATATGATGGGAAAATTTACGCTGCGGCATACAAGTATCTGCTTCAAGTGGACGAGAAAGGAAACGGACTCGTATATGACGGAGATACACAGGCATATATGGGAACATTTGAGATCGAAGCAGACGGTGAGCTTGCTATGACCGTAGACAGCGTTGTGCCGTCAGAAGAAATCTTCGTGCTGGAAGACGCAGAAGAACGAAGCACATACGGCTATTATCTGGTTACGAAGAAATAGCAGCCAGCTCTCATAATCCCTCCGCGGAACAAGATTCTGCGGAGGGATTTTTTTGCCGAAATGCTTTACTTTTTCTGCGGTTTCGTGGTATAATTATACTACGAATAAGTGTGCGTATCACGCGGAAAGGATACGGAATATGCGGATTTTACTGGTTGAAGACGAAAAGGGTCTGGCGGATGCGCTGGTACAGATCTTTACCAAGAATAAATATCTTGCCGATGCCTGCTACGACGGTGTCAGCGGACTGGATAATGCGCTGACAGATATCTATGACGTCATCATTCTTGATATTATGCTGCCCGGTATGAACGGGCTGGACGTTCTGCGGAATATCCGCGAGAATAAGATCACCACACCTGTGATTTTGCTGACTGCCAAGGATGAGATCTCTGATAAGGTTGCAGGACTCGATCATGGCGCGGATGACTATATTACCAAGCCGTTCTCGACAGATGAACTGCTGGCGCGTATCCGCTGCATCAGCAGACGGAATGCAAACGTGGTCTGTGAGAATGTGCTTCATTTTTCCGACATCACCCTGAATCTGTCTACATATGAAATGTTCTGCGGTGAGAAATCGTTCAAGCTGGGCGTAAAGGAGTTTTCGATTATGGAACTGCTGATGAAAAACGGCAGTATCATCATCAGCAAGGAAACGCTGATCGAAAAGGTCTGGGGCTATGAATCGGATGCGGAATACAACAACGTGGAAGTATATATTTCCTTCCTCCGCAAGAAGCTTTCGCACATCAACGCGCACACGACGATCAAGACTGTACGCGGTGTGGGATATAGTCTGGAGGAATAAGCCTTGACGAGTGTTTGTCAGAAAGGAGGACGAACGGTATGATCAAAAAGCTCAGGCGACGGTTTATCTGTGTGAATATGACAATCCTCACCTGTGTTATGTTCAGTGTGCTTGCCGCGGTGTTTGTTCTGATGTACCGCTCTGAGGTGCAGGTGTCTGAGGAGATCATGGATTCGATTATTGAGAACAATCGCCCCGGACCGGGTGCAGATCATATGCCGCCGCCCGACGCACCTGCACTTGCGCCGACTGCACAGGGGACTGAGGGCGCGCTGGTTCCGCTTTCGTATGAAACCACGGCAACGACGACGACGCTGGCTGATCCGTCTGAATATAACCAAAGATATGATGACGACTATTATCTTGACGACCGCTACTTTGAATGGTTTCATGATGTCCCGAAGGATGAGGATCAGAATAACGGCTGGGATGATGATCAAGGATTCCGTCCGCCTCCGCCGCCGGAGGAATTTGATCCCGGCATGACGGATACACAGCCGCCGCAGGAACAGACGCGGCCTTCGCAGCCCTGGCAGACCACCACTGTGACCACGCTTACAACAAACCAGCCTGTCACTCCTCCGGCAGTGCAGAGCACAGGAACGATCACGACTACAACGACGGTGCAGTCTGTGCAGACAACCACGCAGACTGCGGTGACAACTACCGCAGCAACCAGCGTCACGGATTCTGCCGCAGAAACGACGGTTACCACAACCAGCACGACTTATCTGCGCGGTTCGATTTACCTCAAGGTAGACGGCAACCACCAGATTGAGAATATCACTGCGTCCGGCGGAACGAATTCCCTGCGTGATATGTCGGATGCTGTACAGCAGGTGCTGCAGCAGGGGGAGCATGAGGGAAAGATCATGCTGAATGATACCGAATATCGTTATCGTCTGGTGCCGGAGGAGGGCTCGCGTGAATTTAACCTCGTGCTGCTCGACCGGTCGATTGAGCTTTCTACACTGAGCCGTCTGCTGCTGATCTTTCTGATCGTTGCAGCGATCGGGCTTCTGATTCTGTTCGGCATCAGCGTTGCGCTTGCAAACTGGGCGATCAAGCCGGTCGCGCTTGCATGGGATAAGCAAAAACAGTTTGTCGCAGACGCGTCGCATGAACTGAAAACACCGCTTGCTGTTATCTCGACCAATACGGACGTCATTCTTTCTAATCCGGACGGCACAGTGCGGGAGCAGGAAAAGTGGCTGCAGTATATCAAGGATGAAACACTCCGTATGTCCAAGCTGGTGAGCAATCTGCTCTTTATCGCGAAATCGGACGCGAAACAGACAACGACTACGCGTGCGGCAGTGGATCTGAGCGATCTGGTATCCAGCGTGTGCCTGATCTTTGAACCGGTTGCATTTGAAAACGGCAAGATGCTGGAGGCACGGGTACAGGATGATATTCAGTATTATTGCGATCAGGACAAGATGAAACAGCTGCTGACGATCCTGATCGACAATGCAGTGATCCACTCGGCGGATCATGCGCAGATCACCGTTTCGCTGAGTCAGGACGCGCAGGACAAGATCCGCATCGTGGTATCCAACAATGCGGCTGATATTCCAAAGGAAAAGCTGGAGCGGCTGTTCGATCGGTTCTACCGGCTGGATGAATCGCGCGCAAAGCGTACAGGCGGTTCAGGACTCGGACTCAATATTGCGCGTACGATCGCGCAGTTCCACGGCGGAACGATCGTTGCAAACAGCGAAAACGGAATTGTTTCGTTTATTGTGACCTTATAATCAAACAGGCGATATGGAATGCTCCATATCGCCTGTTGTTGACAAAACAAGAAGTTTGATGTATAATTATGGTATTATATATCGGTAAATGGAGGTGCAGTATGGACGAAAAATTTAAATCCGATTTTTATACGTTTCGCAATCAGGTTCAACAGTATACGGATCGTTTTCATGATATGACAGAAGAAGCAACGAAAAATGCAATCATAATGCCGTTTTTTGTCATGCTTGGTTATAACGTTTTTGATTTGAATGAGTTTATTCCAGAGTATACTTGCGATGTAGGAACCAAAAAGGGAGAAAAGATTGATTATGCAATTGCGCTTGATGGTGATGTTTCGATGTTGGTTGAGGCAAAACGCGCAGGCATTAAATTGCAGAAGCAACAGCAGAGCCAGCTTTATCGTTATTTTGGCGTAAGTCGGTGTAGGATTGCAATTCTGACGAACGGAGTTACATATCAGTTTTTTAGCGATATCAACGCACCCAATGTGATGGATGAAGAGCCGTTCTTTTCATTTCATATTCTTGAGGATGATCCAGAAATTTTCTTGTCTGCACTTGCGCGCTTTCGACGTTCAGAGTACAATGAAAAAGAGATTATCAATAAAGCTATATTTCAGAAATATGAAAAAGTTGTGCAGAAAATGCTAAGACAGGACATGGTTTCGCCCAGTAATGAAATTGTACGATATTTTTTAAGCAGTCCGGAAATCAATATTGGCTCAAAGATTACCTCGAAAATGGTGGAAAAATACCGTGAGGCGACTGCAAACGCATTGAAAAAATACTTTGCTAGAGGATTGACTCCTGCTGAAACGCATGAGTCATGCATTGCGTCTGTTGTTAAAGAGAATTACCCTTCAACAGAAACTAAAGTAACTGAACCTCTTGAATCTCCGTTAAAGGCTGAAACAGTCGTTGTAGAGTCAGAAGTACCTGTGGAGGAAACTGTTGTTCCATCACCACAGGAATTGATGCAAAGCATTCAGAGTATTGTTTCTGAATTATTGCCGGAGAGTGAATGTAAAGAGGAGAATGGTGAACAGTTTAGCCGCTTGCATATTTATGCTTCGGATAATAGAAAAATTGGTGTTGTCAAGGTGTCTTGGGATGATTATCATATTCAATTCCGAAATATGGCGAACGGAATGGCGCAAGTGTATGAGATGACAAATGTTTCAGAATTGAGAAAGTATATTGCGATTTAATCAAACAGGCGATATGGAACGCTCCATATCGCCTGTTTTTTGTTTATGGATTCAGAATAGCTCTGTGCATCAGCACGAGGTCAAATGCAGTCAGCACACCGTCTTTGTTCAGATCACCGTTTTGCCATGCACTGAGGCTGTCCTGGTTGGTCAGCCATTTCTGCATCGCCACAATGTCGGTGATATTGAAGGTCTGGTCGTTGTTGACATCACCTGTAATTACCGTATCGTCCGAGAAACCGCTTCGAACCAGAATATCCACCTGTGTCATCGTCATCGCACTCGCAAAGGGCGTGATGCTGATCTTGTCCAGATCGGTGTAACTGACACCGAGGGATTCGAGCGCCGCGTTGAGATCACTTGCGAGAAAACAAGCGGTTTCGCCGTTATAATAGAACGGTTTGACTGTCTGCCAGATGGATGCTCCCGACCATTTCTGCAGTGCGATCACGGGATGATCTGCGCTGCTGTACGCGACTTCGATTGCGTAGCTGTCACCCAGCGATTCCAGCACAGCACCGTCCAGTACCGCGGTTTCGCTCCATCCTGACCAACTGCTTTCGCCGCTGGCTTCGCCGGTGAAGATGTTCTGATACTGCGTGTAGCCGCCGCAGGGATATTTCGCAACTTCGGTGTAAATCATATTTCCCTTCGGCGTTTCGCCCTGCCGCTCAAACAATTCGGTCAGCGTGACGAATTCATAGCCCTGCGCCTGCAGTTCGGGGAGGACGATCTCCAACGCCTCGACGGTCTGTGTATTTCCCGCCGCGTCATGCAGCAAAACGATCACGCCATCCTTTGCGCCGTTGAGAATGTAATCGGCGCGCTGCTGTGCGGTCACACTTTCCATATAATCCTGACAGTCGATGCCGCAGATGAACGGAAGGTCGATCGTTTCATACATTACCGCGCTGGTGTCGATAAACGGCGGACGGAAGAATTTCGGATATTCGCCTGTGATCTGGTAGACCCATTCGTCTACATATTCCAGCTCCGCCTCAATTTCCTCCGGGGACATCGACGACATATTGGAGTGGGTCTTGGAGTGGTTGTCGATCTCACAGCCCATATCATACGCGCGCTTGACCGTGACCGCGCTTTCCTCATTGATGTTCGCGCCGATCAGAAAGAAGGACGCTTTTGCGTTGTACTGCTCAAGCAGGTCGAGAATCTCGTTTGTGGTTGTCGTATTCGGCCCGTCATCAAAGGTGAGCGCAATCAGTTTGGATTCCTCCGCAGCTGTGCTTTCGGGCATCGGTGCAGATGGGATCAGCGCGATTGCCGCGGCAAATGCCGTGACGATTCCCAGCAGTTTTTTTGCAAGCATAGTGTACCTCCTATGAGAATTTTAATTTGTATAGGTATATTATAGCATCTATGCGTGCAATTGTAAAGGGGAAGCGAAAGATTTGCTTATCTGACTCGCACCTGCCAGTCATCCCCGTCCACGAGGTATTGAAATTCAGTCAGATGCTCACAGCACATGACCTCCAGCAGCTCCTTGAAATCTGCAACCAGATTCAGCTGATCGAGGTCATTTTTGTGTATCCAGTGCATCTGTCCTTCGGCTGAGGCGCGGACTTCGCCGCTGAATTCATCTGCCGTAAACAGAAAGACGAGATATCTGCCGTTTGCGTAGTTGCTGCCGTCGCGCGGGAACTGCTTGACGCCGCACAGCCTGGGCTGGCGGATGGTCAGTCCTGTTTCCTCCTTCATTTCGCGGATCACGGCATCTATGACAGATTCACCCGGCTCAATGTGTCCGCCCGGCAGCGTGAAGCCTTTCCAGTCGGGCTTGATTCTGTCCTGCAACAGATATTCCTCTCCTTGTCGGATCAGGCAAAGGGTTGTCAGTTCAACTTGTTCCGTTCGCTTCATGGGGTGTCCTTTCTGGGGCATTTTTTGAATTTCGTATGCGGGTGTAGCAACAAGTTCAGATTCAATATTTTGTATCTGGATACATATGTAAATCTTGAAAGGCTGACAACCTTTCCCCACATTTCCCCCTATTTTGTAACCAACTGAGTGGTTAGAGTGGATACTAACATTTAGTATAACAGGCAATAAATGCCGATAATTCGGGAATATTATACCTTGTTTTTTGACATCAAAACCACGCACTCAACATGGCTTGATACGTCGATTTTGATGTCAACGGCTCCCCGCGTTCGCGGAAATAAATCAACAGGCTGCTCTTCACATACTTAGCTTTCTTTTTTCTTGAGTACAGCTAATGCCGCATAGTGCAGCACTTCAAATTGATCAGGAGCAATCTTGTCCAAAAGATCTCTATGTTCTCTATCCCAACACGTCAGTTCATCCTCGGATAGTGACGCTCCTACCCCACGGCATGCCTTCATCCTTCCGTGCCAGCTTTCTTTTGTAAACGGAACCCTAACATCGTATTCTTCATGATCTTCTAATTCAAAATACTGAAATGAAATATCAGGTATCGCTATGGGTTTTCGTGTTTCTCTGGCTCCTGACCATTGAGGACTGTATTTTAGCACAAGTTCCTCGCTTGCTCCGGCAATGGCATCTTCATACGGCAACCACGCCATATATAAAATCAGCAGTTTCCCATCAGGCTTCAACAGGCTGGCGAGTCTGGGGATCACTCTATCATGGTCAAAATACCAAAAGCATTGGCAGGCAGTTATGACATCGAAGCTTCCTTCCATAAAACTGATTTGTTCCGTAGGAGTTGTCTGAAATTCAATATCCATTTTTCCGGCCTTTGCAAGTATCTTCGCCTGCTCGATCTGCTCTTGGGAAATGTCTGTACCTATCCACTTCGCGCCGTATTTATATAGGTTACGAGGAAGTACACCCGTACCGGTGCCTACATCAAGCACATGCTGTCCTTGAATGCATAATCCTCTGTCAACAATTTTCTTATATAAAATATCAGGATAGATGTCTCTGAATTTAGCATATTCCTCTGATGTTCTCCCCCAATCAAATGCCTTTCCGCCATCTATTCTGTTATTAACTATTTCCATAAATTATCTTAAATCCTTCCGTTTCATCATGCTCTTAAGTACAGCACATTGCCGCTGATATCTATATCACAGCCACAACCCTACCACAAAAAACATCTGAATCACTGACTCAACCCGGCTCGAGTGAGCTTCACGATACATTCTGTGTGCCCTGTTCGCGGAAACAGATCCACCGCACGGACGGTTTCAGTGTGATAGCCGAGCTGATCAAACAGCGCGCAGTCGCGTGCGGCAGTGGCAGGATTGCAGGAGATCATCACCACGCGCCTGGGTGACATTTTTACGACAGCCGCAATCGTTGCCTGATCGCAGCCCTTTCTGGGCGGATCGACGACGATGACGTCCGGGGCTTCGCCCTTTTCTACAAGCTGTTCTGCGATTGTTCCGGCATCGCCGCAGTAAAACTCTGCGTTTTCAATTCCGTTTGCAGCGGCATTCTGTTTGGCATTTTCCACAGCCTGCGGAATGATCTCCACACCGACTAGTCGCTTCACACGTTTTGCCATCGAAAGCCCGATCGTCCCGGCACCGCAGTAGAGATCCAGCAGTGTTTCCTGCCCCGTCAGCTGTGCAAACTCCGCGGCGATCTGATACAGCCGCTCTGCCTGCAACGTGTTGACCTGATAGAATGATGCGGGCGAGAGAGAAATACGGTTGCCGCACATGATATCTGTAATGGTTTCACTGCCGCAGATACAAAGCGTTTCTTTTCCGAGGATCACGTTTGTTTTATCGGGATTCAGATTCACGCAGACGCTTTTGATGTCAGGAAACAGGCGCATCATTTCCTCTGCGATTGTTCGGAGGAGCGGACTGTTTTTCCGCATGACAAAGCAGAGCATGATCTCACCTGAATGTGCACCGCGCCGCAGATAGATGTGCCGCAGCAGTCCTTTGTGCGATGTTTCATCATAAGGCGGCAGATTGGATGCGTTGATCCGTTCGAGCGCCGCGATGAGAATCTCAGAAAACACAGGCGGCTGGAGGTTGCAGTCGGTATATGGAATCAGACGGTGGCTGCGTCTTGCGTAAAATCCGCAGACCGCCTTGCCGTCCTGCAGTGCAATCGGATACTGTGCCTTATTGCGGTAGCCGTCCGTATCTGTGCAGCCGAGGATCGGCAGAAAATCGGGTGAAAGCCCGCCCAGCCGCGTAAATGCATCGCGCACGATCGTTTCCTTGATCTTCAGCTCTGCATCATACTGCAGATGGCGGAACAGACAGCCGCCGCAGGGCTTTGCCACAGAGCAATCGGGTTTGATCCGGTCGGGTGATGGTGTTTTCAGCGTGTCGATGATGCCGAATGCATAGCGCTTGAGCGGTTTGACGATTTTACAGATGATCTCGTCACCGACAGCCGTGTCTGGTACAAAGACCGCCTCGCCTTCATATCGTCCGACGCCGTTTCCCTCAGCGGTCATTCCCGTGATGGTCAGCTCGATCAGCTCGTTTTTGGTTCTCATAGCGTTTGCATCTCCTGTTTTTTCTGCATCAGTTCATCGAATCGATTGATGTATTCATACGGGAATTTGTGATTATGGATACGGGTAATATCGCCCGGGCGGACAAGCTTGGTTGAAGCACCACAGCCTGCACCGAGAATGGTCTGTGTTTCATCCATCATCAGGATGTTGTAAAGACTTTCAAAGCCGGGCTTTGCCCAGCCGACATTTTCGAGATTATCCACCGTATTTTTCTGTCGATAGAGATAATACGGGCGATATCCTGCCTTTGTCAGTGCCGCCCGGCTATATTCCACCATCTCTGCGGCGGGATTGTTCAGATTCTCACCGCCGTCGGGATAAAGTGTGGCAGATCGTTTGAGCGTCAGCGTGTGTACTGTAATGCTCTCGGGTGCCAGCGCGATCACGCGGTCTAAGGTGTTTCGGAATCCGTCTGCCGTATCACCGGGGAGCCCTGCGATCAGATCCATATTGATGTTTTGGTGTCCTGCTTCTCTTGCAAGTGCAAATGCGTCCAGTGCCTGCTGTGCGCTGTGCCGTCTGCCGATGGCTTCCAGCACGGAATCAGACAGCGTCTGTGGGTTGATTGAGATGCGCGACGCGCCGAATTGATAAAGCACCGCAAGCTTTTCGGCGTCGATCGTATCCGGCCGTCCTGCCTCCACCGTATATTCCGTTACGGGGGAGAGGTCGAAATTTTCCTGCACTGTCTGCATCAGCACGCGGAGCTGCTCAGCAGTCAGCGTGGTAGGGGTGCCGCCGCCGATATAGACTGTGGACAGGGTGAGGTTCTGCTTGCGCATCAGGCTGCCGAGTATAACAAGCTCCTTACAGAGAAAATGGAGATAGTCAGGAATCAGATTGCCGGCTTGTGCGATCGAATGTGACACGAAGGAGCAGTAGCTGCATCTGGTCGGACAAAAGGGGATTGAGATATAAAGACTGACGACCTTCGGATCAAAGGGGATCAGCAGGGGCTTCTGTGTCCGCGCGGTTTCCAGCGCAAGCGAGAGCCGGTCTTCAGACACGAAGAAATTCTTGCGGAGATAATCGACTGCTTCATCCTCAGATTCGCCGTTCAGAATGCGTCCGAGGAGCATTTTCACAGGACGGATTCCCGTCATCATTCCCCAGCGCGGCGTGATGCCCGTCAGATGCGACAGGGTATGAAAAATCAACGCACAGAGGGTGTGTTCTTCCTCCTGTCCGTTTGTCGGAGCGGAAAGCGCAGCTTCATCCTGCTCCTGCCGTCCGTTTATAGATGCTGTGACCGAGAAACGCACGGTTTTCTCCTGACGGATACAGCGTGTGATCACGCAGTCGTCGGCGCAGTCGGGTTCTGAATCTGTGAACAGGAACCGTGTTGCGGGTACAAACAGCTTGACCGTTGCTTCGGTTTCATATTTATAGGTGTGGCCGATCAGTGCGAGGATCATAAGCAGTCCCTCATATACGGATTGCACTGCCGTTCACGATCCAGCGTGGTCGGCTCGTTGTGTCCGGGATATACCGCGTCATTTCCCGAAAGACCGCCCAGCAGTGCGAGTGAACGGCGCATCTGCGTCATGCTGCCGTTCGGGAAATCGGTTCTGCCGATGGAGCCTGCGAACAGGGTATCGCCCGAAAAGAGATTCCCATCTCCGCGAAAACAGATGCTGCCTGGTGTGTGACCGGGGGTGTGGATCACAGTGAGGCGGATCGTGCCGACTGTAACGACATCGCCGTCTTGGAGTGCGGTGCTGTTTGCCACAGGGGAAACGGTCGGGCCGCCGAACAGTCCGGAGAGATTTTTCATCGCATCGGTAAGCATGATCTGATCCGCTTCATGAATCAGCACCTCGGCACCTGTCTGTGCCTGCACTGCGGCAACGCCGCCGATATGGTCGAAGTGCCCGTGGGTGAGGAGGATCTTGTTCAGTGTCAGTCCCTCTTTTTGGAGCAGATCAAGCAGGCGTTCGGGATCGCCGCCGATGTCGATTGCGGCGGCAGTTTTGTCATCAGCTGCGAGGACATAGCAGTTTGCGCCCATGTCGCCGAGGCTGAGGGTATATATCTTCATCAATTTATGCGTCCTTTCCATTCAGATCCTGGAGTGCCTGTTCGATCCGCGCAAACAGCTGTTCTTTTGTCCCGCCAACGGGGATGGAAAGCTGTGCAAAGTGCAGATCGGGGCGTGATGCGCGAAGCTGACTGAGCTGTTCTGTTTCGGTACAGCTGCATCCTTCGGCGGACAGTACGAGATAGTCGCTGACGCCGCAGGCGGAGAGCGCCCGGAGTTCGG
>SVNN01000165.1 GCA_015066905.1 Ruminococcus sp. | reverse complement strand
CCGGATGTTCCCGATGCGCCGGATACACCCGATGTGCCTGATACACCCGACGTACCCGATGTACCGGACACTCCGGACACGCCCGATGTGCCTGCCGAGCCGAAGATCCTGACGGTGCGCAAAGTCTGGGCCGGGGATGAATCGGCGCGTAAGAACCGACCTGAGACAATTGGGATCACCCTGTATAACGGGGGAAATCCAGTAGAAACGGTCCTGCTTGGTGAGCATAACGACTGGACATACACTTGGAATATGCTGGATGGAAACGGCAAATGGAGTGTGATGGAAGACAATATCCCCCGTGGATATGTTCCGTCATATCATGCAGATGGAACTGTTGTCATCATCACCAATACAGCGACGCTGATTCAAACTGGTCAAATCAACTGGCCTATCCCTGTACTTAGCACCGCAGGTTTGATTCTGATTGGGCTGGGTATGTACACCATGCTTGGGAAAAAGAAAACTCATGAGGAAGAATAACGGTGTGATCCTCGTGGCCGCAGGTATGCTTCTTGTCCTTTCTGCGTTAGCTGCCCTTTTTTACAACCAAGATCAGAATCATAAGGCGGGACAGCTGGCGCAGGCAAGACTGGAAGCACTACAAACAGCAATGGCCTCCAATGAGAGACTTGCCCTTAATCCACAGCAGATCACTGCATCATCCATACAACAGAACGCTCTCGAACTCGACGGAGAACGCTATATCGGTTATCTGACCATACCGGCGCTGGAACTTGAGCTTCCAGTCATGTCGGACTGGGACTACGAAAAACTGAAGATAGCTCCATGCCGTCAGTTTGGCACCGCAAAAACTGATGACCTTGTAATAGCAGCGCACAACTATAAGAAGCATTTTGCGCGGCTGGCTGATCTGAAGCAGGGTGACGAAGTGCTGTTTTATGAAGTTGATGGAACGATCAATCGTTACGATGTGGTAAAGGTCGATACCTTAAACCCTACCGAAGTAGACCGAGTGAAAAACAGTGAAAATGCGTTGATACTGTATACCTGCACATATAGCGGAAAAGCACGCACAGCCGTTTTTTGCATCCGAGCAGACAGATAACGACTCACGAAGTTCATGGCGGATGAGGCGGGCCGTTACAGGAAATCAATCAATGAAAGAAAAGCATACGATGGGTTTTGCTGCCAATGATGGAAGAAAAATTGACATGGATTTGGGCTGCAAGGTTGAGGATTTTTTCACAGCACCGGCGCAAAGCGCGTCAAGAGATACCATGGTACGTTTTGAAGGGAGATAGTCTTTTATAAGAAAGGTCATTTCTTTCATTGTCGGTTTATTGCTTGCCAGTTGCATCGGTATTACCCGCTCTTGCATCCAGTAAGAAATAACCAAAAAGCGGCTGACGGTCAAACCTACTGACCATCAGCCGCTTTTCTGCTGGAAGGATTAAGCTGTGCTTAAATGTCGCTGTTCCAATCCGGAAGCTCTACCACACGCGGGAAGGGCGTGGCACTGACCTCGTCCGGGATCTGAGTGAAGGGGATCTCTTGAAAATCGCCGTCCCGGCGATAAGCAAAGTAGGTATACACGCGACAATAGGGGAGGAGGGTATCCGCACTCCAGTAGTTGGCAATGGTTTCATACAACCCCGGTTCGGACAGAAGATACTGTCCGGGAGCAGACATGCAAAAGGAGTTGGGGAAAATGGGCAGGCGTACCAAATGCTCCGGTGTGATGGTGCCTTCGGGACGATTGTCCTTGAGGTCTACAATTCGATTTACCTGATAGCGGACACCCTGGATGCCGTCGTTTTTATCTTCCAAAGAAAGAATTCTTGTATTATTCATAATGATAACCTCTCGTCAGTTTGTATAAGTGTTTAGAAACTCGCGGACGGAAATGCCTTCGTAGGCGGCCAGTGCTCGGATGTGCTTGTCAGAAGGGATATCTGCGGCACAGGCCAGGCGGGCACACTCGCGGGATGTCTTGCCAAGCCGCGCGGCCAATTCGGGGAGAGAAAGACAATGCCGGAGCTTGTATTGGGTGATGGGATTGCTGTTGTTTGCGGTTTTTGCCTCTCTGAACTTAAGACGATTTGTGCGGTCAATCAGGCCCGGGTAATCTGACCGCAGCAGGTCATCTACCGGAGTGGTCAGGGCGTTTGAAAAAGCCAGCCAGACATGACTGCGCCCACGAGAACCGCCACCCTTGCGGGCATAATTGACATAGGAAAAAACGCGAGTGGAGCTGACACCTGCCAGCTGGGCCAATTCCTGACAGGACAAGCCTCTCTTAATGCGGAAATATTCCAGACCAACCATCATGACACCTTCCTTGTTACGATATAGTTCTCGGGGGAGAAGGAGTAGTCACGGAGGAGATCTTCTCCGGTGATAATGCGACGATCAATCCTGCTCGCATCGCATACGTGAAAAACACGGTGCAGTTCATACCGGATGCCAATCGCGATACACTCATTCAATAGATTCAGCTCGGAAGCGGACAGAAAGAACGGATCATCAGGTCCTCGATTGGTGGATTTGACCTCCACGATGACGGGCTCCCCGTGAGCATCAAAGGTCATCAGGTC
>SVNN01000164.1 GCA_015066905.1 Ruminococcus sp. | reverse complement strand
GATCTGTTGCGGGTACTGTAATTGACGGCCCGAAGCCGCAGACCCTGTTGCAGGGCGATGTGACCTGTGACGGCGTGATCAATGTATTTGACCTTGCGGCAGCCAAGCGCGGCTGTGCAGATGGCTTTGCAAGTGGTGTTGCAAAGCTTGCGGCGGATGTAAACAGCGACGGTGTATCGGATGCGGCGGACGTTTCAGTGCTGGAGGATTATCTCCTCGGCAGAATCACCGTATTCCCTGAACCGGAGGTGCCGGCTGTGCAGGGTGACTGGGACAATTATGTTGAAACTGCAACGCCCGCTATGCAGAAATTCTACTCGAATGCCATTCAGCAGATGGGGAATACTGCGCGTCTGCGCGAGAAAATTGCAATGGCGCAGCGCGGTGAGAATGTGACTGTGGCATATCTTGGCGGTTCGATCACCGAGGGTGTCGGCATGTCCGAAACCTGCTACGCAAAGCGTTCGTTCAACTATTTCGCACAGACCTTTGGTACAGGAAGCAACGTTTCCTACGTCAATGCGGGGATGTCCGGTACTTCTTCTGTGGTCGGTCTGATGCGTGCACAGCGTGATATTCTTGACAAGAATCCGGATGTGATCTTTCTTGAATTCTCTGTGAACGATCACCCGGAGGAGATCTATAAAAAAGGTTATGAGAGCCTTGTGAAGAAATGCCTCACGCAGGAGAATGCGCCGGCTGTCATTCTGATCATCAACCGTGCGAAGGGCGGCTACTCCATGCAGGAACAGATGTCTGCAATCGGCAGAAACTACGATGTGCCTGTCATCAGTATGGACGATGCGCTGACTGCAGCATTCGCAGACGGCACGCTGACTGCGGATCAATATTTCAGCGACGAATATCATCCGCACGCAGAGGGCAGTGCGCTGATTGCTGACAGCATTGCGTATTATTACCGCCAGGCACTCAAAACCGAACATGCAGACGCAAGCTATACTGTTCCCACAACGACTGTTTACGGCGCAGAATATGCAAGCGGCGGCATCATTCCTGTTTCTGAGCTTTCCGGTCTGGACGCAGGCTCGTGGAAATCCGACAATTCCAACACGCGTTTCGGATATGGATATACGTTTCAGAAGGGAAGCGCAAACACACCGATGAGATTCACCACGCAGGGCAAGGGCATTTTCATTGTGTTCAAGTCCAATCAGAATTCCTCGTTGGGAAATCTGAATGTGACCGTGAATGGAAAGACTGCTACAATCAAGGGCAACAGAAATTATGCCTGGGGCGGTGCGGATGCTGATATTGCTTATATTGCAAACACATCCGGTACGCTGGAAGTTTCACTCGCGATGGAGAATGCATCTTCAGACTTCACCATCTGGGGAATCGGCGTAGTGCAGTAGTTCAAAAAGTGATAAAACAAGAAACCGGCGCTGTTTTTTTGAAACAGTGCCGGTTTTATCTTATGGTTCGTCTATCCTGTTCCGGCGCCTTCTTGCAGAATGCAGCGGAATCTGCTATAATAAAGCAAAGGGCGGTGATGGGATGAAGCGGAAAAAGAAGAAAGTACTGTTTTTTGCAGGGCTGATTGCCGTGATATTCGGCATATCAGTACTGGCAGTCTTCGGCTGGAAACGGATCAGTCGTGAACTGGAAAAACAAAAGCTTCTGAAAACCTGTGTTGTATTTGAGGTTCCGGAGCTGGAGATCAAAGCGCCGGTGATGGATGGCACAGAGCATGAGGTGCTTTCCAAAGCGGCGGGGCATTTTCCGGGCACCGGTGCTGTCGGTTCGGGGAATTATTGCATCGCGGGACACAACAGCACAATATATGCCGAGATTTTTAATGCACTCAAATATATTGAAATCGGCATGGAAATGTATCTCATCGACAATGACGCAGAACGCACGGAATATACCTATGTCGTGACAGAAAACTTTATTGTGGAACCCAGTGAAACCTGGGTGCTGGATGAGTTCGGAGATGACCGCATTACCATCGTGACCTGTACGGATGATGGAACACAGCGTCAGATCGTCGTGGGAATCAGACAGCAGACAGATGAATCGTCCGAATAGTGCGAGCCCAAGCGGCAATACTAATCGCAGAACAGGGACGATATTGTGTCAAACGCGAAGCATTGCCGTTTGATCAGATTCAATTGATCGTTTGCAAAAACGCCGTCCGATGATACAGTCGGGCGGTGTTTTTTCATATGAGGAGGAACCATGGAATCAATCTGGCAGAAGAATATACAGATGCCTGCTTTCCCACAACTGCAGGGAGATGTGAAAACGGATGTTCTCATCATCGGCGGCGGGATCACAGGGATTCTGACAGCGCACAACCTGAAAGAAAACGGTGTAGACTGCATCCTTGTGGAAAAGCGGAAGATCTGCAGCGGTACGACAGGACATACCACAGCGAAGCTCACTTGTCAGCACGGACTGCTCTATCACAAGCTGCTCAGAAGCAGAGGGGCGGAGACAGCACAGAGATATCTGCAAGCCAATCAGCTTGCCCTGGAGAAATATGATGTGCTGTGCAGAAATATCCCCTGTGATTTTGAACGGAAAAACAATTATGTCTATTCCATCGGCAACAGAAGCGTACTGGAACAGGAGCTTTTTG
>SVNN01000047.1 GCA_015066905.1 Ruminococcus sp. | reverse complement strand
TTCAGATCCACAAGTTCCTCCTTCGCAGAATCGACGCGTTTACGATTGTGGAGAAGCCGATGGCTTCGGTTGACATCGCAAAGATGGAGTCCATCTTCTCTGGTATCACACCGACCTCCAGCTACAAGAAGGCTGGCGAGAACAACCCGCTTTATACACAGCGTTTCGGTGCAGACCCCGGCGTTATGGAATATAACGGCAGAGTCTATGTTTACATGACAAATGACATTTTCGAATATGACGCAAATGGAAATCTCGTTGATAATACCTATGGCAAGATTAATCAGATCAACTGTATTTCCTCCGATGATATGGTGAACTGGACGGATCACGGCATCATTCAGGTTGCCGGATCGAACGGCGCAGCAAAGTGGGCAAACAACTCCTGGGCGCCCTGTGCAGCACACAAAACTATCAACGGTAAAGAAAAATTCTTCCTTTATTTCTGTAATGGCGGAAACGGTGTAAGCGTGCTTACAGCAGATTCGCCCACCGGTCCCTGGTCTGACCCCCTTGGCCACGGACTGATTACCCGTTCGACTCCGAACTGCGCGAACGTAACCTGGCTGTTCGATCCCGCAGTATTTGTTGATGATGACGGAACGGGTTACCTCTATTTCGGCGGCGGTGTTCCCACCGGACAGGATGCGAACCCCGGTACGGCTCGCGTGGTAAAGCTTGGTGCAGACATGATCAGTCTTGCAGGCGATCCTCAGACCATCAACCCTCCTTATTTGTTCGAGGATTCCGGCATCAATAAGATCGGCAACAAGTATTACTACACCTACTGCTCCAACTGGAACACCTCCGGAAATCCCTATGGCCTCACAAGCGGTGCCATTGAATACATGGTAAGCGACAGCCCGATGGGTCCGTTTACCTACGGCGGTGAACTGTTCAGAAACCAGGGTGTCTTCTTCGGATACTATGGCAACAACCACCACTCGATCGTTGAACTGAACGGACAGCTTTATCTGTTCTATCATTCCCGTCCGGTTGCAGGTGCAATGGGAATTGATTATAACTACAGAAGCCCTCAGGTTGACAAGATCACGATGAATGGCGAAAAGATGAACGGTGTAACCGGTACCATGGAAGGTATTGCACAGCTCAAGGCACTCAATCCGTACGACATCGTACAGGCAGAGACCATGTCCGATCAGGGTGGTATCAACGTCAGCGGTCTTGGTGACACTGTTGTGACCGAAATTGGCAAGGGCGACTGGGTCAAGGCAACCGGGGTAAACTTCACTTCCGGCTGTGAGTCCCTCACCATCCGCGCATCCTCCACAAGCGGCGCTGCTGTCAAGATCTGCACCGGCGGCCCCTCCGGTACTGTAATCGGCTATGCCGAGGTTCCCGCAGGCGGTATGTCTGAGATCACCGTTCCTGTAAACAATGTGAGCGGCAAGCAGGATGTCTGCTTCGTATTCAGCGGTCAGATGGAATTTGACTGGTGGAGCTTTGACTAATTGTTTTTGAAAGAATGCGTCGTCCCATGCGGGGCGGCGTATTCTGGGTTTATAACATATCAATTAAAGGAGTGAACTGTAATGCACTTAAATAAAATCAAATCATTAAAGTCCTTATTAGCCGGCCTTACAGCGTCTACAATGCTCTTTTCCTCCGCAGCCATGCTTCCTGCAAAGGAAGCGTCTGCGGCAGATGTCTGTACGATCAATCCTGAAACGGAATATCAGTTGATCCGCGGATTCGGCGGTATCAACCACCCTGAATGGACAGGGCAGGATCTGACCGACGAACAGCGTCAGACCGCTTTCGGCAATGGAGACGGGGAGCTTGGTCTCTCTATATTGCGTATATTTGTCAATCCGGATAAGAACCAGTGGTACAAAGCACTTCCGACAGCGCAGGTCGCTACGGAAATGGGTGTCACGGTCTTTGCATCTCCGTGGGAGCCGCCTTCCAATCTGGCGGAATCGGGCGGCAGCAACGGCAAGCTGCATCTGCCGCGATCCAATTACGGCGCTTATGCACAGCACCTGAATGATTTCGGCACATATATGAAAAACAACAACGTCGATCTTTATTCGATCTCTGTCCAGAACGAGCCGGACTACGCGCATGAATGGACATACTGGTCAACGGATGAAACCACCGATTTCCTTGCAAATTACGGTGATCGTATTACAAGTACCAGACTGATGTCGCCTGAGTCTTTCCAGTATTCGCCTATAAATGCGTCCTGGATTAACAACGGAGACGGCGGAAAGAAGTTTTACACGAAGATTCTGAACAACCAGAAGGCGATGGAAAACTGCGATCTGTTCGGTACCCATTTCTACGGAACAACTAGAGACTGGATGAACTTCCCTGAGCTGGAAAGCTGCGGCAAGGAAATCTGGATGACCGAGGTTTATGTGCCGAACAGCACTTCCAATGCAAATACATGGCCTGAGGCACTGCAGGTTGCGGAGAATATTCACAACGGTCTGGTTGTCGGCAATATGAGCGCGTATGTCTGGTGGTATATCCGCCGCAGCTACGGTCCGATGCTGGAGGACGGTACAATCAGTAAGCGCGGCTATATGATGGCGCAGTATTCGAAATATGTACGTCCCGGCGACGTCAGAATTGCTGCCACAGAATCTCCTGCAGACGGTGTTTATGTGTCTGCGTACAAGGGAAATGACAACCAGATTACAATCGTTGCAATCAACACTAGCACGAGCGGTTACAGCCAGAATTTCAACCTTTCTTCCGGTACGATCACGGATATTGACCGTTACAGAAGCTCTGGTTCAGAAAATCTTGCGCTGACACAGAATCTCGAGCACGATGGCTCTGCGTTCTGGGCACAGCTTCCCGCAGAGAGTGTTTCTACTTTCGTTGTGACCGTTGCAGACGGAACCATCACACCGCCTGACAACACGGGCGATTTTCCGACTCCGTCTGTTCCCGAGCCGGATGAGAACGGCTACTTCTTCCACGACACCTTTGAGCAGGATACCTTTGACTGGCAGGGACGTGGTGCCGCAACCATTATGACCAGCGGCAGAACTGCTTACAAGGGCGCAGAGGCGCTGCTTGTTCAGAACCGTGAATCTGCTTGGAACGGTGCTTACAAGGCACTGAATGCGAGGGCGTTTGTCCCCGGAGATACATTCAGCTTCAGTGCGGATGTCATGTATTTTGACGGCGACGCAACACAGGATTTCTATCTGAAACTCCAGTATGTTGATTCCGCAGGTGAAACGCAGTATTCCACTGTGGCGGCTGCTACCGCAGTCAAGGGACAGTGGGTACAGCTTGCGAACACCAATTATCAGATTCCGTCTGATGCAACAGAAATGCAGCTGTATGTAGAAACCGCAGACGGGACCGACAACTTCTACATTGATGAGGCGATCGGCGCACTGCCGGGTACTGTGGTCGAAGGTCCCGCAGAGATTACTTTCACCATCGGTGATGTCAACAGCGACAACAAGATCAACGCGCTGGATCTGGCAATGGCAAAGAGAATCATAATCAACGGTTCCAATGACACAGCAGCTGTACTGGCGGCTGATGTGGATCAGAACGGCACTGTTGACGCAGCTGACGCTTCTGCAATCCAGCAGTATCTGCTCAGAAAGATCAGCAAATTTGAAGATGCAGCAGCATCCGGCAATCAATCAAACAATACACTGTCTGCGATGAGCATGGCGGAATATACCGCGCTTTGTCAGACAAAGATGGTCGAGTTTGAGCCGAGCGATTCCCGTAATGAAGCATCCGGTGTGCAGTATGGCACTGTTCAGAGCGGCACCTATTATTCCACCACCTGCAAAAGAAACAAGCCCTACAACATCCTGCTTCCTGCAGGCTATGATCAGAGCAAGCAGTATCCTGTTATGTATGTAATGCACGGTTACTGGGAGAACCAGAATCGTATGATCATTGAAGGAAACGGTACCATGTACACCAGACAGATCATCGGCAATGCAATCGCTTCCGGCGAGGCAAAGGATATGATCGTGGTGTTCCCGTACATCTATTCCAGCGATTCGCAGGACTCCTGCTCTGCAATGGATGACTTCAACAATGCAGCATACGACAACTTCATCAACGATCTGACCAAGGATCTGATGCCCCATATTGAATCCACTTACAGCGTCAAGACCGGCAAGGAGAATACCGCAATTACCGGCTTTTCGATGGGAGGCAGAGAAGCGCTCCTGATCGGTATGCAGCGTTCTGATCTGTTCGGTTATGTCGGCGCAATCTGCCCGGCTCCTGGTGTAACGGGCGCATTCAAGTGGGACAGCGGCAAGGAGCCGTACCTGCTGATGATTTCCGCAGGCAGTAATGACACTGTTGTTTACAACAACCCCGAAACCTATCACAACAACTTTACCGGCAACAGTGTTCCGCACCTCTGGCATTACGTCAACGGCGGTTATCATGGTGACAACTGCATTCACGCACACCTTTACAACTTCTGCCGTTTTGCATTTCAGGCAACAAATTGATCTTCCCTTTGATACAACAGAAAGCCGTCTGTGAGAAATCGCAGGCGGCTTTCTGTTTGGGATCGCATATAGAGCGACAAAAGTAAAATAAGTGTGAATAACTTGACCGCAAGGCAAAATCATGGTAAAATATAAGAATACTGAATGGAAAGAATGTGATATTGGATGAACACAGGATTCATGATCGGCGCCGCAGTCGGCGGTGCAGCTTTGCTTGCGACGGGCGTATCGGTATACGGTGCACATAAGCTGTTTAACAGTACGATTCCGCGTCAGGATCAGTCTCGTGTCAGCACGAGCGAGGTCGGCGATGACGAAAAGTGGCAGGGCTACCGCAAGATGATCGGTGCCGCAAAAGAATGGCTGATGGCACAGCCGCTGGAATCTGTCAGCGTGCAGTCGCGCGACGGGCTTTGTCTGAAGGGACATTATCTTGCCAGTGCACAGCCCGGCAAACGTGTTTTGCTTGCGCTGCACGGCTATACAAGCAACGGAATCGGCAACTTCTGCACAATGACGAAATTCTATCAGGATCTGGGTTTTGATTGCCTGATTGTGGATCATCGCGCACACGGAGAGAGCGAGGGCGATTATGTCGGCTTCGGCATTCTGGACCGCTTTGACTGTCTGGAATGGATCCGATATACAATCGATCGTTTTGGCGAGGACGTACAGATTCTTCTGCACGGCGTATCTATGGGCGCCGCCACGGCTCTGATGGTGCTTGGATTTGAGGATCTGCCGGTGCAGGTCAAGGGGGCGGTTGCGGACTGCGGCTTTACATCGCCGTATGACGTATTTGCACATGTAGTCAAACGCGACTATCATATGTCTCCGTTCCCGATGATGACGATCAGCGATTCGATCTGTAAAAAGAAGGCTGGATATCGCTGTAAGGATTATTCTACGCTGACTGCAATGGAAACGAATACAAGACCTGTGCTGTTCATTCACGGCGATGAGGATACCTTTGTGCCGACCTGGATGACCGAGCAGAATTATGAAGCGTGCAAAGCACCGAAAGAAAAGCTGATTGTGAAACATGCAGGTCACGCGGCGAGCTACTACGAGAATCACGAAGCATATGAAGCCGCAGTAAGTGCGTTTGTGGCACAGCATATGCCGGAATAAACATTGTGAAAAGGGGGAAGCGCAATGAGCGAATTTATGAAAGAGTTTGAAGTGAATGGTGCGGTGCTGCAGTGCTATCCGCTGACAGCGGCACAGCGTATTCACAACTATTCCACCATGCACTGCCCGTATCACCAGCTGCTGAATATCGGAACGGGGTTTTATATTCAGATTGACGTTGATTTTTCACAGCTCAAGGAAGCGATATTAGAGTCCTATCAGCGGTTTGAGTCGATGCGCCTTCGCTTTCTGAAGGATACAGATGATACTGTATATCAATATCTTGTTCCCTTTGAGGAGCGCGACATTGAATTCCGTGATTTTTCCGACTGGAATGAAGAGGATGCGCACGAAGAAATGCGCCGCTGGACAGCGGTTCCGTTCAAGCGGTTCCATTCGCCGATGAGCCGTATCGTGATGATCAAGCTTCCGAACGGCTACAATGGCATTTATATGAGCGTGGATCATATGACGATGGATTCCAGTGCGATCATCGCGTTTCTGCGCGATGTGCTGGAGATCTACTGTGCCAAGCAGTACGGACGCAATTATCCGAAACCGATGCAGTCGTATATCAAGGCGCTGAAAAAGGATTTAGCCTATGAGGCAGGTTCGGCTGCGCAGAAGAAGGATGCGGAATTCTGGAAGGCGGATATCGAACAGAGCGAGCCGATGTATACCGACTTTAACGGCATGGGACGTCTGATCACACAGCGCCGCGAGAATAACAATCCCGACCAGCGCAGTGCGATGGTCACCTCCATCAGTCCGGAAGCGTCAATTTCTGTTTATCAGTTGGAAAAGGAACCGTCTGAGCGCCTGATGAAATTCTGTGAGGAGCATCGTGTACCGATGGTCTGCCTGCTGCTGATGGGACTTCGCACAGTGCTTTCCAAATTCAACGATAACGAAAAGGACGTATCCATCAAGAGCTGTGTGGCACGCCGCGGCACGCTGCTTGAGAAATATTCCGGCGGAACCAGAATCCATTTCTTCCCGCTTCGTACGATTATGGAGCCGGAGCTGACTTTCGCTGAGGGACTTCGTATCATGCAGGAAAAGCAGAACACGCTCTTCCGTCACGCAAATTACGATTCAATCCTGCATACAATCCAGCGCGGCCGTTACTGGAAGCTCAAACCCGGCGCAAGCTACGAGAGCATCAGTCTGACGTATCAGCCGCTATCGCTGAAGCAGAATACGGAGGATGTTCCCGATATTCCGTACAAGACAATGTGGTATACAAACGGCGTTGCGGCACAGCCGCTTTATCTCACGGTGATGCATCGCGTGGAGGACGGCGGTCTGAACTTTAATTTTGAATACCGCAAGGATGCCGTGACCGACTATGAGATGGAATATCTCTACTACTATCTCTGCCGTGTTCTGTTCCGCGGAATTGAAAACTGCGAGCGAACCATCGGCGAAATTCTGGAAATGATCTAAGGAGGATATTGATTATGCTGGAACAGCTGAAACCGATTATCTGTGAGTATGTGGAAGTTGAGGCAGATGATATCACACTCGAATCCCGTTTTATTGAGGATCTGCACTTTAATTCCTATGATTTTATGAGCTTTCTCGGCGAGATCGAGGAGCAGCTTGATGTTGCTGTGGACGAGCAGGATGTGCTGGAACTCCGTACTGTGGGCGATGCAATCCGTTATCTGGAAAGTCTGCAGAATCAGTAATAGGGGTTAGATATGGATAATACAACAGTAAAAACCTTGCAGGATCTGCTGGAGCAGTCTGCTGCAAGCTATGGCGCAAAAACCTTTATGAAAGAAAAGGCAGGCAAGGAGATTGCGGAGATTTCTTTTTCGCAGCTGCTTTCCGACTGTAAGCGCCTTGCCGCATTTCTGAGAGAAAAATGTAGTGAGGGCGCACTGCACACAGCGGTGATCGGTCTGACATCTTCTGCCTATCTGACTGCGTATTTTGGCAATGTCTGCGACGGCAATGTGATTATTCCGCTGGATGCACAGCTTTCCGCAGAGGATGTGTGTGATCATCTGCAGCGTTCGGATACGGAGGTGTTCTGCTTTGACAAGCGCTATGCGCCGATGCTTCCGCTGATTCGTCAGTCCTGCCCGAAGATTCACACCTATATTTCCCTGCAGGCGGATGATGCACTGACTGATGCACATACCCTGCCGCAGATCCTTGCGGCATATGAGCCGGTGCAGGCGTGGAATGCAGTGCAGCCGGAGCAGCTGGCGGCAATTGTATATACCTCCGGCACAACCGGAAAGAGCAAGGGTGTAATGCTCTCGCACGGAAATCTGATCCACAACACGATGTGTCAGGACAACGAGAGCACCCCGGATGAGGTGCTGCTGACGGTGCTGCCGATTCACCACGTCTACTGTTTTACCTGTGATATCCTGCTCTCTTTGCGTTACGGCGGAACGGTCTGCGTTAACGATTCGATGATGCATATCGCGCAGAATCTGAAACGTTTTGAGCCGACTACGGTGCTTCTTGTTCCGATGATCGCGGAAACGATCTACAAGAAGATCCAGGCTGCAGCAGCGGCATCGCCTGATGTACCGCTTGCGATGATTGCCCGTGCGGTATACGGACCGAACATGCGCGGCATTTACAGCGGCGGTGCATATCTGAATCCGGAGCTTGCAAAGGCGTATATCGAGATGGGAATTCCGATCGCGCAGGGCTACGGTATGACGGAGTGCTCGCCTCGTATTACCACAGGTCTTTGGGAACAGGAGTGCCGCGGCGACGTCGGTCCGATTGTGAACGGCTGTACGGTGAAGATCGTGGATGGTGAGATCTGGGCAAAGAGTCCGTCTGTTATGATGGGCTATTACAAGGATCCTGCTGCGACCGCAGAAACGCTGACAGAAGACGGCTGGCTGATGACAGGCGATCTTGGTTATGTGGATGAGCGTAACCGTGTGTTCATCACGGGAAGAAAAAAGAATCTGATTATTCTGAGCAACGGTGAGAATGTATCCCCGGAGGAGCTGGAGAATAAATTCGCAGGTCTGGACTGGCTGGCAGAGGTGCTGGTATATGCCGAAGAGGGTATGGTCACAGCTGAGATCTTCCCACATCCCGAGGTGTGCAGGGAGATGACTGCAGAGCAGATTCAGGCACTTTGCCGTGAGCAGATCGACAAGATCAACAAGACCGTATCCGGTGCAAAGGCAATTCGTCGTCTGCGTATCCGTGATATCGAATTTGACAAGACAACATCTAAAAAAATCAAGCGTATGCAGACCGTACAGGGTGCGCTCTGCAATTGATAGACGCAAGCAGAATCAAAGGGGTAACTGAGTTATGAATTACGAAGAGATTTTTCAGACAGCGAAGGCAGAGTTCCTGAAGCGCGATGTCACCAATTTCAAGCAGCATCTTGCTGTCCAGATCGATATTATCGGCGAGGGTGAGGGTGCGTTTTATGTAGAGCTGAAGGAAGGAACGCTTTCGGTAGAGCCGTATGAGTATTATGATCACCACGTCAAGCTGATTGCAACCGCGGAGGATTTCCTGAAGATCACCGATGGTTCCTTGAATGCGGTAGCGGCATATACCTGCGGCAAGCTGAAAATCGAGGGGGATCTCGGCAAGGCGCTGGAACTGCAGCAGATTATCGAATCTGTGAAGAAAAAAGAAAAGAAAACGGCAAAGCGCACCAAGCGTTCTGCCTGATTAAAAAACAGCCGTATTCGTTTGGAATACGGCTGTTTTGTGTGTTATATCATCTCGCGCGAAAGTTCGTCCATCACGGCGGCAAAAGCAGGGTCGTTCGCAGCACGCGAAATCTGCTCGCCGTCCAGTTTGACGTTATAGGGGATCAGCTTGTCGCCAATCAGTTTTCTGAGATGTGCAGAACGTGCGTCTGCCATTTCTGGACGATAGAAGTTGCACAGGAACGAGAAGCGATCCTGGAACGGATCATCCAGACAGAGAAGCATACGGTTCAGCTTATAGGAGGAATTTGCGTCCTGCAGCGCGATGATCACATTGTTGTGCGACATACGCAGCAGCTGGGAAACGGTGCGGGAAAACTCACACGACGCGTCCATGACGATACAGTCATAGTGCTCAGACTCCACCAGCTTCTGTGCCATATACGGATAGGTTTCCTTCGGGATCTGCAAAGAAAGCGAAGGAGAAGAAAACGGCGGGATGTAGAAGAAACCGTGGCGTTTGACAAGCGGAATGATGTCGTCAGCAATGTTTTCGTTTTCGGGATTAAAAATGTCCAGGTGATCATCCAGCAGATAGCGGCTGTCACCGAGGAGCCAGTTACAGCTCTGGAGCCTGTCCATACTGATGAAGAGCGTTCTTGCGCCCAGCAGAGAGAGTTTGTGTGCAAGTCCCATTGCGACTGTGGTTTTGCCGCTTCGTCCAAGCGGAGAATGTACTGTGACCAGACGGGTCTTGGGTGCGTCCTCATCCGTGGTCGGTTTCAGAAAGATCTTCCGTACCAGAGCAGGAAGAATGGAGGTGAGCTGGCGCGGTACGCGCACTGCATAAGGCAATACTTCAGGCTTGTCGCCGCTTTTTGCAAGCAGGAATACGCGGTTTGCCGAGAGATTTTTATCCTTCAGCAGACCCATCTGCTCCAGACGGCTGTAATATGCCTCAGAGATGATCAGCAGATCGAGCGCGTGAGATTCGCGGAAAAATTGTTCAAGATAGCGGATGTCGGAGATGATTTCCGTCTGGATCTGTCCGCATTGTGAGAGCAGGAGGGTTTGCAGATCCAGCAAATATTCTTCAGAGGCATCCGCAAGGATCAGATTGATCATTCAGCCTTCCTCCTGTCCGTCAAGATTTTTGGAGCAGCATCATCGCAGCGTCGTCGCTTGCGTTGATCTTGCCATCGCCGTTGATGTCAGCCGCCTTGCGCTGTGCTTCGTTCAGTGTGATTGAGCCGTCGATCGCCTGCTGGAGCATTGTGATGTCTTCGTCGTTGATCTTGCCGTCGCCGTTCAGATCGCCGCGCTCATATTCGACCGGTGCAGTTGTTGTCGTTGTGGCGGTCGTTGTCGTTTCCTGCGCAGATGCGTCATTGGCGGAACCGCGTAATACAAAAAAGAGGATCAATACAAGCAGGAAGACCGCAACAACAGCACCGAGCAGAATCTGGATCTGTCGTTTCATGCGCTTGTTTTCATCTTCGAGCCGCTGCAGCTTTTCAGACTGTGCAGTTACAGGCGCTGCATTCTGAACCGGCGCCATACGGCTTTGCAGTGTGGGGATCAGGTCGATCAGTCCGAACAGTTCATTCTGACTGCTTTTCAGATAGCGGCAGATTTCATTGTTGCTCTCGTCGCAGAGAGATTCGTTGGACTGGATCGTTTCGCTGATCTCAGTGCGGAACTCTTCTTCGGGGAATTCGCGCGAATTCTCGACAGGTGTATAGACGAGTGCCGGCTTGAGTGTGTCGTTGTGGATATAGATCTTGTCAAATTCCAGCTGCAGATTGCCCATCTTCAGTGCAGAAAGCTGCGTCTGCTGAGAGATGGTACGGAGCATACGGAGCAGCTCGTGCAGCACCTGGCGGAATTGTTTTGCAGTAAGATGGGACGCACAGCTTTCCAGTGTGTTATATGCCTTGGCATCATACAGCAGTGTCAGCGTGCCGTTGAGCTGTGCCTTCTGACAGGGCAGAAAGATTCCCTGTGTGTTGGCGCAAAGCTCTAAAAACTGAGACTCATTCAGCTTTTCTCCTGGTTCCAGCGTACATTTCATCATGTTGGACTGTTTGATTAGATGCATAGATACCCCATCCTTTCAGCGATCCTTGTCGGGCGGCAGTTTAGTCAGGGGGCGTGCCGCCGCGGGACGTTTATTCTTCCTCCTCCGTGGAGGAAAGCAGTGAAAGCCGGATACGTTCCAGCTTTTGTTCCTGTACATTGGTTGCCGTGAGGCGGAATCTTCCGTGCGTTACGGTTTCGCCTTCTGCGGGAATATGTCCGAGCAGTTCCATCATCCAGCCGCCGATCGTGACAGATTCGCTGGTGATTGCATCCTCAGGGAGGGAAAGCCGTTCGAGCAGGTCGCTTACGCTCAGCTCACCGGAAATGTCATATGCGTCCTCACTGATCGGATTGAAATTGGAAACGACCTCATCATTTTCATCATAGATCTCGCCGACCAGTTCTTCGATGATATCCTCCAGTGTAACAATGCCATCTGTTCCGCCGTATTGATCCAGCACGACAGCAAGGTGGGTTTTCGCTTTCTGCATCTCGCGCAGGGTCTCGCTGATGTTCTTCCGGTCGGTGATATACAGAACATCCTGCATGATGGTGCCGATGTCGGTTTCACCGCGGTCGAGCATCTTGAAGAAATCCTTGCTGGTGATGATGCCTGTGATCGTGTCGATCGTTTTGTCGTATACAGGCAGGCGGGAGTACATCTCGCGGAAGAAGACCTGTTTGATTTCTTCTACGGGTGTGTGGCGCTCTACGCCGATGATGTTGACACGGGGGATGAGTATTTCACTGACAGTGATTTCGTCAAATTCCAGTGCAGAGCGGACCAGGTCGCCTTCCTGTTCTTCGAGCACGCCTTGTTCTTCAATCTCGTCGATGATATATTTCAGCTCATCCTCTGTGACGCTCGGTTCTTCCTTGCCGGATTTGGTCAGATCGGCAAGCTTCTGGAAGAGCCATACCACGGGGGTGAGCAGTGTGATCAGAAATGTAAGCGGACCCGCAAAAAATAAAGCGCATTTTTCTGAGTGCGATTTTGCAAAGGATTTTGGTGTGATCTCGCCAAAAATCAGAACCAGAATCGTCATCACGGCAGTGGAAACACCGACCGCACTGCTGCCAAGAAGATCGGTGAACACAACGGTCGCAAGTGAGGAGGAAAGAATGTTGACCACGTTGTTTCCGATCAGAATTGCGGTCAGCGCTTTGTCAAAACGGTTGGTGATCTCAATCGCGCGTGCGGCTTTTTTGTTGCCCTGTGCGGCAGCGTGCTTGAGGCGGATTTTGTTTACGCTGGAAATTGCGGTCTCGGATGCAGAGAACATTGCGGACATTCCGAGCAGGATTGCGATGATAACGATCAGTAAGGGTGTTGACATGGTTCCTCCAAAAATGGTTATAGTGATTGCGGGAAAATCCTCGTTATTCTATATTAACATAGTTTTGCAAAATAATCAAGTGATTTTTGGCGATTTCTAACGGGGATATTGCACAAATTCACTTGTGATTTTCTGTTTTGTGCAAAAAGGGCGTCAGAAGTGCGAAAAGGCTTGCAAACTGCGGTGTGGATATGGTATGATAAAAAGAGCTGAACAGAAAAGGAAGTGGCAGTATGCTGATGAAACTGGTGGACTGGTTTGTTTCGATCTGTCCGAAAAAACTCCAGGATATATACTATAAATATGAAAACGTGTGGCTCTATCTGTACTTTGGTGCGCTTGCAACCTTTATGTCCCTTGCAACGCAGTATCTGGCGGCATTCGTGCTGACAAAGTGGGGATATAATGTCAACGACGGTATTCCGAACGTGATCTGTACAACGTTTTCGTGGGTGATTACCGTCTCTTTTGCATTTTACACCAATAAGACCTATGTATTCAAGAGCAAAAGCGAAACGCGCAAGGATTTTATGCGCGAGTTCATCGCATTTTACGGCGCACGCCTTGCGACTTACTTTATGGAGATCGGCATTATGCTTCTGTTCGCAACGCTGCTCCGCTGGAACTATTATCTCGTTAAATTCGGCGCACAGTTTCTGATCCTCATCGGTAATTATATCTTCTCCAAGCTGGTAGTATTCCGCAAGCCGAAGAAGAAAGCGGAGTCTGCGGCAGCGGAGGAAACAGAATGATTCTCGGAAAGCTGGATCTGCCGAAAACAGCCTGTCTTGCGCCGATGGCTTCTGTGGCGGATCGCGCTTATCGTCAGCTGTGCCGGGCAGAAGGTGCCTGCATGGTCACGAGTGAGCTGATTTCCGCAAAGGGGCTGTGCTATAACGACACGAAGACAGAAGCACTCTGTACAATTACCGAATGTGAGCGTCCGATGGCGCTGCAGCTGTTTGGCAGCGAGCCGGAATTTATCGCAAAAGCGGTGAAGATTTTAGAACGGTTTTCACCGGATACGATTGACATCAACATGGGCTGTCCTGTGCCGAAGGTTGTGAATACGGGTGCGGGGAGTGCGCTGATGCGGGATGTGGAAACCGCACGTTCTCTGGTGATTGCCGCACGCTCTGCCACGGATGTTCCTGTGACTGTCAAGATCCGCCGCGGCTGGAGCGAGGATACGGCCAACTGTGTGGAATTTGCCGTCGCGATGGCGGAGGCAGGCGCACAGGCGATCGCTGTGCACGGCAGAACACGGAGTCAGATGTATTCCGGTCACGCGGACTGGGCGTGCATCCGTGCTGTCAAGCAGGCGGTTTCTGTTCCTGTGATCGGAAACGGCGATGTCTGCTGTGCGGCGGACTGCCGCAGAATGTACGAAGAAACCGGATGCGATCTTGTTATGATCGGCCGCGCAAGCTACGGAAATCCGTTTGTGTTCCGTGAAATCTGTGCGGATGCCGCAGGTGAGCCGTATACACCGCCGACACCCGAAGAACGGATGGAGATGATGCTCCGCCATATCCGCATGATTCTGGATATCGACCCGACCAGCCGCGAGACCAGACGGATGCAATCTTGTTA
>SVNN01000163.1 GCA_015066905.1 Ruminococcus sp. | reverse complement strand
GTGGGATGAGGCACAGGGCATCATGGGCAAGATCCTCGACAAGCTGGGCATCGACTACACCATCGGCATCGACGAGGCGGCATTCTACGGTCCGAAGCTGGATATCCAGATCAAGAACGTACACGGCAAGGAAGATACGCTGATTACCATTCAGATCGACCAGATGCTGGCAGAGCTGTTCGGCATGGAATATATGGACGTTGACGGCACCAAGCGCCGTCCGTACATCATTCACCGTACTTCGCTCGGCTGCTATGAGCGCACACTCGCTCTGCTGATCGAGAAGTATGCAGGCGCGTTCCCGCTGTGGCTTGCACCGGAGCAGGTCAAGCTGATCCCGATTGCAGACCGTCACCTCGACTATACCAATGCCCTTGCTGCAAAGCTGGAGGCTGCCGGTATGCGTATCTGTGTGGACGACCGTGCAGAAAAGGTCGGCTACAAGATCCGTCAGGCGACACTGGAGAAGGTGCCGTATATGCTCACCATCGGCGACAACGAGGTCGAGGCAGGCACTGTTTCTGTCCGTTCCCGCCGCGACGGCGATCTGGGCAGCATGACGCAGGCAGATCTGCTCGCGCGTCTGATCGACGAGATTGCAACCAAGCGCCGCTAAGGCGTTCAGAAAGGACGGCAAATTCCCTTTTGCCGTCCTTTTTTATCAAGAAAAAGGAGGGATTTTGATATGCTCGCGTATGATATCATCAACAAAACCAAGCGCGGCACTGCGCTCACTGAAGAGGAACTGCGTTTTTTTGTCAGCGGTGTGGTGGATGGCTCTGTGACGGATGCACAGGCAGCGGCATGGCTGATGGCGGTCTGTATGAACGGACTGTCACCGCAGGAAACCTCTGCGCTCACGATGGCAATGCGTGATTCGGGCGATGTGCTGGATCTGTCTGCGATTGCGGGTGTGAAGGTGGACAAGCATTCCACGGGCGGCGTGGGGGATAAGACCAGTCTGATCCTTGCACCGATCGTTGCTGCCTGCGGCGGAAGAATGCCGAAGATGTCGGGCAGGGGACTCGGTCACACGGGAGGAACCATCGACAAGCTGGAGAGTATCCCCGGATTTTCCACAGACATCGGCTTTGACAGGTTTGTGGAAACCGTCAACAAGGCGGGATTTGCCATTGTTGCACAGAGCGGACATCTCGTTCCTGCTGACAAGAAGCTGTATGCGCTCCGCGATCACACCGCAACGGTGGACAGCATTCCGCTGATCTGTTCGAGTATTATGAGCAAAAAGCTCGCCACGGGTGCAGACGCGATTCTGCTGGATGTAAAAATGGGCAGCGGCGCGTTTATGAAAACCGAGGCGGATGCGGTCAGACTCGGCGAGGCGATGGTGGAAACCGCCAGACATGTCGGCAGACAGTGCCGTGCAGTCGTGACGGATATGGACGCACCGCTCGGCTTCTGTATCGGCAACGCGATCGAGGTGGAGGAGGCGGTGCAGGTGCTCCGCGGCGAGGTCGGCGGCACACTTGGACAGCTTTGTCTGGATCTTGCTGCACACGCACTTTCGATGAGCGACTTCGGCACAACGGAAGAATGCCGTAAAACTGCCCTTTCTGCAGTGGAATCGGGCGCGGCGCTTGAGAGATTCGCGCAGATGATCGATCTGCAGGGGGGAGATGCGGCAATCACAGAGGATCCGTCGCGTCTGCCGCAGCCGAAATACAGCCATGTGGTCCGTGCGGCACGCAGCGGTTCTCTCAGCACGCTCCACAGCGAGGAGATCGGGCTTGCGGCTATGTCGCTTGGCGCGGGACGCGTAAACAAGGGCGACAGCCTTGATCTTTCCGCAGGAATCCGTCTGCATTGCGAACGCGGCACACGGCTTTCTGAAGGCGACGCAATTGCCACGCTGTATTCCTCTTCCGTAACCGATTTTTCAGCCGCAGAGCAGCGTGTAAAAAATGCTGTTTTATTGACAGATTCGGCACCGCAAGTCCACAGTACCGTGCGCTGTGTTGTGGAATAAGTGAAAATTGAATTCTCTGAGAATTTTTTTCAAAAAACTATGGATTTTTGATTTGAAGTATGTTATAATGGTAACAATTCCGAGTCTGTCTTAAAAACAGACAGGATTTGGAAACAGGTGCATTGTTGCATCAAAAAACACATGGAGGTATATACCAATGGCAAAGAAGTATTGTTATCTGTTCTCCGAAGGCAATGCTGACATGAGAGAGATTCTCGGCGGTAAGGGTGCTAACCTTGCAGAAATGACCAACATGGGTCTTCCTGTACCTCAGGGCTTTACAATTTCTACTGAGGCTTGCACAGCTTACTATGATGATGGTCGCAAGATCAACGATGAGATCCAGGCTCAGATCAACGAGTACATCACCAAGATGGAAGAGGTTACCGGCAAGAAGTTCGGTGACAAGACCAACCCGCTGCTCGTATCTGTACGTTCCGGCGCACGTGCATCCATGCCCGGCATGATGGACACCATCCTGAACCTCGGTCTGAACGAGGACGTAGTTGCGTATATGGCTGAAGCATCCGGTAATGCTCGTTGGGCATACGACTGCTACAGAAGATTTATCCAGATGTACTCCGACGTTGTTATGGAAGTCGGCAAGAAGTACTTCGAAGAGCTGATCG
>SVNN01000162.1 GCA_015066905.1 Ruminococcus sp. | reverse complement strand
ATGCGTGCAGACTGACCAGCACGCTGGAAAGCACACCCGGCTCGTCCCGTAAAAGCGTGGACAGTGTGAGAATCCGCCGTGTGAGCCGGTCATCGTAGGAAAATACACAGTCGCGGTATTTATAGTAGGCACTTCTGGAGATTCCGACGCGCTTGCAGGCAGATGCCGAACTTTTTTCTTCATGGCTTGCCAGCAGTTTTTTTACGGTAAGCACTTTCAGAATGACATCCGGCAGCACGGAGGAATCGACAACAATGAGCTGCTGCTCATGCATGCAACACCGCTCCCTTCGAGTAAAAATTCCGCGTGTCAAATACATTTGTATTTATACCATGTATTATAGCATATCCATCCAGCGCTTGTCAAGGGTAAAAGCCATTCAGCTTAAATGATAATATTTTTTGAGATGTCTTGACAAGATATATGGAACTTGTTATAATAAGTTGTAGTTTGATAGTCAAAAATATATCGGTTAATCTTTATGGAAATTGAGGAGGAGATTGTAATGAAGTTTCAAAAACTGGCTTTCTGTACCGCGTCGGTTCTGATGCTCTCCGTATTTTCAGCTGTGGCAGGTGCCGCTTCCAAAGATGTAGACGGCAACGGCGCTGTCAACGGAAAGGATGCGTCCGCACTTTTGTCCGCGCTCGTCCAGAAATCGGAGCTGACTGCAGCGTGCGATGTGAATGCTGACAGCGCAGTAAATGCGTTCGATCTCGCGTCGCTCAAGCAGACACTGCTGCAAGACGCAATGAACAGCGGCGAGAGTGTGACTGCGGATTATGCTGCGACTGCACAGTACACCAAGCTGATCGGAAGAACCTGGCGCGACGCTGACATCACCTGGCTGGTGCAGAGTGGTTCTGCAGCGGAATTTGTTGTAACCGGCACTTCGGCAACACTGACGATCGCAGGCGACGGCTGTGTCTATTCCGATGAGAAATACCGTCCGCGCTATGCGGTGCTCGTAGATGGCGAGGTACTGATCGACGAGGTTATGTCTGTTGAAGAAAAGGAGATCGAGCTGTTCTCCGGCACAACTGCACGTTCGGCAACCGTGCGCGTAATCCATCTTTCCGAGGCAAACAACGGTGCGGTCGGTGTGAAGAATCTGTCTGTAACCTCTGTAGCGAAAAATCCCGTTGTGCCGACTGAAAAGAAGGATCTGCAGATTGAGTTCATCGGCGACTCGATCACCTGTGCATATGGCGTAGAGGGTGAATCACAGTACGAAGCATTCAGTACTGCGACCGAGAACTTTATGAAATCCTATGCATATCTCACTGCGGAAAAGCTTGGTGCAGATTACAGTGCGGTTGCTTACAGCGGACACGGTGTCGTTTCCGGTTACACCACGGGTGATATCAACACGGATTCTCTTGTGCCGGATGTATATGAATATGTCGGCAAGATCGGGAACTATCAGCAGCCGTGGGATTTTGAAGCAAATCCGAACGATGTTGTTGTCATCAACCTCGGCACAAACGATTCCTCTTATCTGACCAATGATTTTGAGAACCGTTCGCCCGAATTTGTTGCAGCGTACACCGATTTCCTCCAGCTTGTGCGTGAGAAGAATCCGGATGCATATATCATCTGTACGGTTGGTACGATGGGCTGTGAGGATGTCTATCCGCTGATTGAGCAGGCAATTGTGGATTATCAGGCAATCAATCCTGATACAAGAATTACAAGCTATCTGTCTGCAACACAGTCGATGAACGACGGACTTGGTTCTGACTGGCATCCCTCCCTCAAGACCCAGCAGAACAGTGCCTATGTACTCGCTGACAAGATCTGCGAGGTGCTGGGACTCGAATCCGACAAGGTCGGTCTGGATGCGGTTGCAGATGCAACTTATGACGTAGACATCAACACCGAAAACGGTGCGAATGCCGCCTTCTTTGTCGGCTACGACAAATCCTTCTGGATCAATCTTTCGATGGGCGGCACCAGCGCAAGCGACGTAGAAGCATATCTGTGTAACTTCGCACTGTATGCGGGTGAGTATCAGCTGGAATTTGATTACACCTCCACGGTGGATGTGACAGTTCCGTTTGCGGTACAGCACAAGGATACGCCGGATACTTCGTATTTCAGTGATACAATTTCCGCGACCTCTGAGAGCCAGCATTACACGGGTACATTCACCATCGCGGCGGCGGATGAAAACAGTGAGCTGCTCTTCTCGCTCGGCGGCATGGATTATTTCAACATCACGCTTTCCAACATCAAGCTGATCAAGCTTTCCTGATCGTTTCTTCTCATCAGAATTCCCATAAAGCAAAAAGGCTGTGCAGAATTGATACTGCGCAGCCTTTTTGTATTCGGTTCATTCGCCTTTGATATGAGCGACGGGGTCGATATAACTGCCGTTTTTCAGAATCTCCAGGTGGAGGTGTGTCGGCTCTGCCAGTTCCATCTCCGCGCTGTTTCCGACTGCCTGCAGGCAAATACCATCACGGCAATCACGGCTATCATAAATGGGTCGATGTGTATCAGAAAATTCAGAAAGCGGGCAAGAGCGTTTGGATCTACGACTGGACTGCCGAGGAAATCCTCGCCGACCGGGAGCTGGATCCCCGGCTGACCGTCTTTTCCCTTTCCCTTCCCAGTCAGTCCGAAGCT
>SVNN01000161.1 GCA_015066905.1 Ruminococcus sp. | reverse complement strand
TTTCACAGGTTTCGTGTACCTGTTCAGACACCTGTTCCATATAGCTTGCATACGGAGCGGGATCATGCTCTTCCATATAGCGGATGCCGAAACCACCGCCGAGGTTGAGATCCTCGATCTCATAATTCAGCTCATCACGGATCTTGGCAATCAGGGTCAGCATCACTTCAGCTGCTTCTACGAAGGGAGCAATATCAAAAATCTGCGAACCAATATGACAGTGCAGACCACGCAGATGGAGATTTTCACACTTCAGCGCCTGCTGAACCGCTTCGAATGCTTCACCGGTTTCCAGGGCAAAGCCAAATTTGCTGTCGATCTGTCCAGTTTTGACAAAGTCGTGTGTATGCGCATCGATCCCCGGCTTGATGCGGAACATGATACCGACACGTTTTCCTGCCTCACCTGCCAGCTGATTAAGACGAGCCAGCTCAGGGAAATTGTCAACAATCACTCTGCCGACGCCGACTTCAATTGCGTAGCGGAGTTCATCGTTCGTCTTGTTGTTGCCGTGGAAGCAGATCCGTTCAGTCGGAAATCCGCTCTGTACCGCAGTGTACAGCTCGCCGATCGAAACGACGTCAAGTCCCATTCCCTCTTCGTTCATCACACGGCACATTGCCTTACAGCAGAATGCCTTGCTTGCATAGCAGACCAGTCCCCTGCCGCCGTAGTATTTCTCCATACTCTCACGGAACTGGGCACAGTGCAGACGAATCTGCGCTTCATCCATTACATACAGCGGTGTACCGTATTCCTTTGCAAGAGCTACGGTATCCAGTCCGCCGATCGTCAGGTGACCGGATTCATTCAGTCCAAGATTTTCTGATACAAACATCTGTTTCAACTTCTTTCTTATAGTGTAGATTCATCCGCCGCATCCTCGTCGGGATCAGGAGCGGTCTGTTCGTCAATGATCTGCCGCAGTTCCTCAACGCCCTCCAGCGTCATAGAGGAGAACGGGATCACGGTCATATTGTTAAAATACGGAATCTCATCTTCAAAGGCGCGCATACGCTCTTCACGGGCTTTCTTGCCCAGCTTGTCCGCCTTGGTCAGCACCAGAACAAAGGGCTGTTCGGTGTCAATGAGGTAATTGATCATATGCAGATCATCCGCAGAGGGCGGATGGCGCATATCAATCAGCTGAAAAACCAGACGGATATCGCGGTCTGAATTCAGATATCCCTCGATAAGTCCCGCCCAGCGCATCTTTTCGCTCTTGGCGATCTTTGCATATCCATATCCGGGCAGATCGACCAGATAGCACTGATCGACGCCGTAAAAATTGATTGTTGCAGTCTTTCCCGGAACCGCGCTCACGCGTGCCAGAGATTTGCGCTGCATCAGTTTGTTGAGCAGCGTGGATTTTCCGACATTGGAGCGGCCGGCAAAGGCAATCTCCGGGCGGTCGCAGGCAGGGATCTGCTTCAGCAGACCGTAGGATGCCACAAATTTTGCGGTCTGTAAATTCATTCCATGACCTCCGTCTGATAATTATGAGCGCACTGCGGGCGTTGTCACATTAGAAGAGCTGCGTGCAACAGCGGACATAACCGCCTCCTGTACAGCTTCGGCAGGGATGGATTCCAGCGCAACAGCCAGCACTTCTGTCATTTCCTCGGCATATACAAAGGTGACCGAATCGCGGACGATCGCATCAACCTCAGCAACGTCAGCCTTGTTGTCCTTCGGGATGATGATGGTCTTCATACCCGCTTTATAGGCGGCCATTGCCTTTTCGCGGAGTCCGCCGATGGGAAGCACCTTACCGTGCAGGGTAATCTCTCCCGTCATCGCAACGTCTCCTCGTACAGGAATACCGGAAAGTGCTGAAATGACACCCGTCAGCATTGTCACACCGGCAGACGGACCATCCTTGGGGACGGCGCCTTCGGGTGCGTGGATGTGCAGATCCTTTTTCTGATAGAAGTCGGGCGCAATGCCGTACTGCGCGGCAACCTTTCTTGCATAGCTTACAGCCAGCTTGGCACTTTCTTTCATCACATCGCCCAGAGAACCGGTCAGCTCCACAGTTCCCTTACCATCCAGCACCATGACTTCCACGGGCAGGAGAACACCGCCGACTGCAGTCCACGCCAGACCATTGACGTAGCCGACTTCGTTACGGCCGAGTGTTTCATCAGGCAGATATTTCGGAATGCCAAGATAGGTTTCCAGATTTTCTTTGGTAAAGCTGATCCGCTTTGCATTTCCTGCTACAATTTCTTTCGCAGTCTTGCGGCAGAGCGTTGCGATTTTCCGCTCCAGCGTTCTGACGCCGGCTTCTTTGGTATATCCGTCAATCGTTGCGTAAATCGCTTCGTCATCTAAACGGATCTGTGTGCGCTTCAGACCATGTTTTTTGATCTGCTTCGGAATCAGATGCTCCTTTGCAATGTGAAACTTTTCTTCTCTGGTATAGCTGCCGAGTTCAATCAGCTCCATACGATCCAGCAGCGGGCCGGGGATGGTTTCGGTGGTATTGGCAGTTGTAATGAAGAGTACCTTGCTCAGATCAAAGGGAAGCTCAATGAAATGATCGCGGAACGTCTTATTCTGCTCACTGTCCAGCACTTCCAGCATGGCGGACGAGGGATCTCCCTTGAAATCGTTGCTCATCTTGTCGATCTCATCCAGGAGGATCAGC
>SVNN01000046.1 GCA_015066905.1 Ruminococcus sp. | reverse complement strand
CAATTTTGCGTGCGCAACGCTTCGCGGAACTGGTGCGCTTACTGAACTGCAGAGTCAGGCGGCACTTTATACCAACTGGAACACACCCTGATGCAACAAAGGCGGCTGTTTGGTCGCCTTTTGCTATGCCTCCTTAGTTAAATGGATATAACAAACCCCTCCTAAGGGTTAGTTGTGAGTTCGATTCTCGCAGGGGGTGCCATAAAAATGAAAGCCGAAAATCAGTTGATTTTCGGCTTTTTTCTTATTCTTTGTGGAATTCAGCAAGCTCGAGACCTTCATTTTTTTCCAGCGCCCAGCGGATGTTCCATTCACTGGTGAAGAGGAGGAGATAGTTGTCGTGGAAGTCCTGCACCAGTTTTGTGTCAGAGCTGAGCTGCAGTTCCTTGACATCAACGGGGCTTTTTGCTACCCAGCGGATGTACTGATAGGGGAGCGGCTCGCGGATGATATCGACGTTATATTCGTTCTTCATGCGGTGCTCAAAGACCTCAAACTGCAGCACGCCGACAACGCCTACGATGACCTCTTCCATACCGGTGTAAGGCTCCTGGAAGATCTGGATCGCACCTTCCTGCGCGATCTGTGTGGTTCCCTTGACAAACTGCTTGCGCTTCATTGTATCCTTGTGGCGTACACGGGCGAAATGTTCAGGGGCAAAGGTGGGAATGCCTTCAAAAGCGAAGGATTGATTGGGCGAGCAGATCGTATCGCCGATTGCAAAGATGCCGGGATCAAATACACCGATGATGTCGCCGGCATAAGCCTCGTTGACGATCTCGCGCTCCTGCGCCATCATCTGCTGCGGCTGGGAAAGACGCATTTTCTTGTTGCCCTGTACATGATATACTTCCATTTCGCGCTCAAATTTACCGGAGCAGATGCGAAGGAAGGTCAGTCGGTCGCGATGCGCCTTGTTCATATTTGCCTGAATCTTGAATACAAACGCGGAGAACGAATCCTGTGTCGGATCAACCGATTCGCCGTTGGAAAGGCGGGGCGTCGGCGGCGGTGTGAGTTCGAGGAAGCGCTCCAGGAACGGTTCAACGCCGAAATTTGTAAGTGCTGATCCGAAGAACACGGGGGAGAGTCGTCCGGCGTGAACGGCTTCGACATCCAGTCCGGCACCGGCACCGTCGAGCAGCTCAACATCGTCCATCAATGCAGCACGGTTTTCAGCACCGATATAGCTGTCGAGGGAAGCGTCGTTGAGATCCACCTCAGTTGCGGCTACTTCATGCTGACCATTGTTCGCCTCAAAGGAGAGAATGTGTCGCTTTTCGAGATCGAATACGCCGCGGAATTCCTTGCCGCAGCCGATCGGCCAGTTGACAGGATAGGTTTCGATGCCCAGCTCGTTTTCGATCTGGTCGATGAGATCAAAGGGATTGCGCGCTTCGCGGTCCATCTTGTTGATGAAGGTGAAGATCGGGATATGGCGCATGACGCAGACCTTGAACAGCTTTCTGGTCTGATTCTCAACGCCCTTGGAGCCGTCGATGACCATGACCGCAGCGTCTGCTGCCATCAGGGTGCGGTAAGTATCCTCAGAGAAGTCCTGGTGTCCGGGCGTGTCGAGGATGTTGATACAGAATCCGTTATATTCAAACTGCAGAACGGAAGATGTTACAGAAATTCCGCGCTGTTTTTCGATTTCCATCCAGTCGGAAACCGCGTGACGGGATGATTTCTTTCCCTTGACAGAACCTGCAAGCGCGATCGCGCCTCCGTAGAGCAGGAATTTTTCGGTCAGAGTGGTTTTGCCGGCGTCAGGGTGAGAGATGATCGCAAAGGTGCGCCGACGTTTGATTTCTTTCTGAAGCTGATTCAAAAAAACGCCTCCGTTTCAAATTGATTCCAGATACACAAACATAATTAGTATACCACATCTGCGCTGAAATAGCAAGTATCGGGATATAAAAAAGAGCGTCTTTGGCAGACGCTCTTTTGAAATTAACGGTTATAGAACAGGATGCCCAGACACTGCGGACCGCAGTGGGAGGATACGGTGCAGCCGGCGCGGGTGTGGTGGACTTCGGCGTCCGGTATGCAGGCAAGTACGGCTTGTCTGACTTGTTCATACAGTTCATCAGACACGCCGGAGTCGGTAATGAAGATACGGCGCGGATCGACTGCTGCGGGATCAGAAAGCTTATCCTTGACATACTGCACCAGCACATCGGTGAGCTTGCCGCGGTATTTTTTCGCCACGCCCATTTTGCCCTCGCGCACTTCGATACAGGGCTTGAGGTGGAGCAGATTTGCTCCCAGTGCGGCAACAGCACTGCATCTGCCGCCCTTGCGGAGATAGTCAAGCGTGTCGAGGATGAAGCTGACGTTCAGTTTGGACTTTCTTGCTTCGATGATGTTGAAGATCTCGACGCCGTTTTTTCCTTCCTGTGCCAGCTGTGCGGCATCCAGAACCAGGTGACCGATTCCACTTGAAAGTGTACGGCTGTCGATGACATAAACGCCGCCGACTTCTTCCGCTGCAATGCAGGCATTTTTGTAGCAGGAGGACATTTCACTGCTGATTGTAAAGTGAACGATCTCCTCACAGGATTCTTTGATTCTGGTAAAAAAGTCGATGTAGTCTGCAACATTGACTGCGGCGGTGGTACAGAGTGTACCCCCTGCCTTGACGTGGTCGAAGATCTCATCCGGTGTGATCTGGATCCCATCCGCGTAGGATACGCCGTCCTTGACAACGTACAGCGGGATCACGGCGATTCCCTGTGAAGTGAGCAGGGACTTAGAAAGATCACAGGTGCTGTCTGAAGTGATGCGGATTCGTTTTTCTGCTTCTGTCATGTTTGATTCCTCCGATTCTGTTCAGGTGATCCGTGTTCATTCTGCACGGAGTTTCATCTGAGTAAGCAGATTGATTTGCTGTCGGATAAAAAAAGAACAGGGCGCCGCCCTGTTGTGTAGATAATATGAAATGAAAACATATGTGTAGAACAAAAGAAAGGAGACAACAAAACGAGTGAAAATTATCAATTGATAACTTTACACTAACCATATTATACAGCAAGGCGCTGAAAAGGTCAAGGGGAAAATGAAAAAAAAGTCGGTTTATAAGAAAAATTGGGGAATCAAACAATAATTCGGCCACAGATTTGGTTACTTTTTTGGAATACGGTGCCGGATGTGAGGAAACGTCTTCTATTTTCAAAAAAGGACTTTACAAAAACAACGAAATGTGGTATGATATTTCAGTAAAGTTATCGGCGTCTTCAGACGCGAATAACCGAAAAAATTTTTCTTAGGAGGACAAACCAATGGCAAGAAAAATGAAAACCATGGACGGTAACAACGCCGCTGCATGGGTATCCTATCCGTTTACGGATGTTGCCGCAATTTACCCGATTACCCCTTCTTCGGTAATGGCTGAGGTAACCGACCAGTGGTCTGCTGCCGGACAGAAGAACCTGTTTGGACAGACCGTTACTGTTGCAGAGATGCAGTCTGAGGCAGGTGCTGCAGGTACCGTTCACGGCTCCCTTTCTGCAGGTGCGCTGACTACTACTTATACCGCTTCTCAGGGCCTGCTCCTGATGATTCCGAATATGTACAAGATCGCTGGTGAGCTGCTTCCGAACGTAATTCACGTTTCCGCTCGCTGCGTATCTTCCCACGCGCTGAACATCTTCGGCGACCACTCTGACGTATATGCTTGCCGTCAGACCGGTTATGCAATGCTTTGTTCTTCCAACCCGCAGGAAGTTATGGACCTCGGTGCGGTTGCTCACCTTTCCACAATCAAGGGCAGAGTTCCGTTCCTCCACTTCTTTGACGGTTTCCGTACTTCCCACGAGATCCAGAAGATCGAGACCTGGGATCCCGCTCAGCTCGAGGCACTCCTCGACAAGGATGCTGCACAGGCATTCCGCGACAGAGCGCTGAATCCGGAGCACCCGGTTCTCCGCGGTACCGCTCAGAACCCGGATATCTTCTTCCAGGCTCGTGAGGCATGTAACCCCTACTACGATGCACTTCCGGCAATCGTTGAGGAGTACATGAACAAGGTCAACGCTGAGATCGGCACTGACTACAAGCTGTTCAACTACTACGGCGCAGCTGACGCTGAGCACGTAATCATCGCTATGGGCTCTGTAAACGATACCATCGAAGAGACCATCGACTTCCTGAACGCAAACGGCGGCAAGTACGGTCTGGTTAAGGTTCGTCTGTATCGTCCGTTCGTTGCTGATAAGCTCGTTGCAGCTATTCCGGATTCTGTAAAGAGAATCTCCGTTCTCGACAGAACCAAGGAGCCCGGCTCCCTGGGCGAGCCGCTCTACCTCGACGTAGTAGCAGCACTCAAGGGCACCAAGTTCAACGATGTTCCTGTATTCACCGGCCGTTACGGTCTGGGTTCCAAGGACACCACTCCGGCTCAGATCAAGGCTGTATTCGAGAACACCGAGAAGGCTCGTTTCACAATCGGTATCGAGGACGACCTCACCAACCTGTCCCTGCCCACCGGCGCAGCGCTTGACTCTGCTCCTGCTGGCACTACCGCTTGTAAGTTCTGGGGTCTCGGCTCTGACGGTACCGTTGGTGCGAACAAGAACTCCATCAAGATCATCGGCGACCACACCGATATGTATGCACAGGCTTACTTTGCATATGACTCCAAGAAGTCCGGTGGTGTAACCGTATCTCACCTCCGTTTCGGTACTACCCCGATCAAGTCCACCTACCTGATCAACCGTGCTGACTTCGTAGCCTGCCACAACCAGAGCTATATCGACAAGTACGATATGGTTTCTGACATCAAGCCGGGCGGTACCTTCCTTCTGAACACCATCTGGAACGAGGAAGAGCTTGAGAAGAACCTCCCCGGACAGGTGAAGCGTTATATCGCACAGAACAACATTCAGTTCTACACCATCGACGGTGTTGCTCTCGGTAAGGAAACCGGCATGGGCACCAGAATCAACACCATCCTCCAGTCTGCATTCTTCAAGCTCGCTAACATCATCCCGTTCGATGATGCTCTGGGCTACATGAAGGCTGCTGCTGAGAAGTCCTACGCAAAGAAGGGCCAGGATGTCGTTGAGAAGAACTGGAAGGCAATCGACGCAGGTCACGAGAGAGTTGTAAAGATCAACGTTCCCGAGTCCTGGAAGAACGCTGCTGATACCCAGATGGGTCTGCCCAAGCAGACTGCTTGCAACCAGACTCTGACCGATTATGTCAACAACATCCAGATCCCCTGCAACGCACAGCAGGGAGACAAGCTGCCTGTATCCACCTTCAAGGATATGGCTGACGGTACCTTCCCGCAGGGTTCTGCTGCATTCGAGAAGCGCGGTATTGCCGTTGACGTTCCCGAGTGGCTGCCTGAGAACTGCATCCAGTGTAACCAGTGCTCCTATGTCTGCCCGCACGCAGTTATCCGTCCCGTTGCTCTGAACGAGGCTGAGGTCGCTGCTGCTCCTGCTGCTCTGAAGGCTGTTGACTTCAAGCCGGCTCTGGGCGGTCTGAAGTATGCTATGACTGTTTCTACACTTGACTGTACCGGATGCGGCGTTTGTGCAAACGTATGTCCTGCTAAGGAGAAGGCTCTCGTTATGAAGCCGATCGCTTCTCAGATGGATCAGCAGGAAGTATTCAACTACGCTGTTAAGATCGACGAAAAGCCTGAGGTTGCTGCAAAGTTCGCTGCGAACACCGTGAAGGGCTCTCAGTTCAAGCAGCCGATGCTCGAGTTCTCCGGCGCATGCGCAGGCTGCGGCGAGACTCCGTACGCAAAGCTGATCACGCAGCTCTTCGGCGACAGAATGTATATCGCAAACGCAACCGGCTGTTCCTCTATCTGGGGCGGTTCTGCACCGAGCACGCCTTACACCTTCAACAAGCTCGGCAAGGGCCCGGCTTGGTCCAACTCCCTCTTCGAGGATAACGCTGAGTACGGTTACGGTATGTTCCTCGCGCAGAAGACCCTCCGCAAGAGAGTTGTGGACAAGGTTCTCGCTCTGAAGGAATCCGGCAGTGCTTCTGCTGAGGTTATGGAAGCAATTGAAGGTTTCCTCGCTACTATGAACGATGGCGAGACCAATGGTCCTGCTACCGATAAGCTCGTAGCAGCACTCGAGGCTTGCGGCTGTGATGCAGCAAAGGCAATCCTCAAGGAGAAGGACTTCCTCCGCAAGAAGTCTCAGTGGATCTTCGGCGGCGACGGCTGGGCTTATGATATCGGCTTCAGCGGTCTTGACCACGTAATCGCTTCCGGTGAGAACGTAAACATCTTCGTATTCGATACTGAGGTTTACTCCAACACCGGCGGTCAGTCCTCCAAGTCTACTCCGACCGGTGCAATTGCACAGTTCGCAGCAGCTGGTAAGGAAGTCAAGAAGAAGGATCTCGCTGGCATCGCTATGAGCTACGGCTATGTTTACGTTGCACACATCGCTATGGGCGCAAACCCGGCACAGTGCATCAAGGCAATTGCTGAGGCTGAGGCATATGACGGCCCGTCCCTCATCATCGCTTACGCTCCGTGTATCAACCACGGTATCAAGACCGGTATGGCAACCGCACAGGCTGAGGAGAAGAAGGCTGTTGAGGCTGGTTACTGGCATCTGTACCGTTACAACCCGGCTCTGAAGGAAGAGGGCAAGAATCCGTTCTCGCTCGACTCCAAGGCACCGAACACCGATGAGTACAAGAACTTCCTCATGGGTGAGGTTCGTTACAACTCCCTCGCTCGTCAGAACCCTGAGAGAGCAGAGATTCTGTTCAACAAGGCACTCGACAACGCGAAGGAAAGATATGATTACCTGACCCGTCTGACTGCTCTGTACGGCCAGGACTAATCTGATCTTCGGTTTAACGGAATGATAAAACTAAGCCGCTTTTGGTCATCTGATCAAAAGCGGCTTTTCATTTGACTTTTTGCGTGGCGGATGGTATAATTCAGAGTAAGAAAAAAGGGAGGTTTCGGGATGGAACACAGCAATCCTTTGTATGATACAGTGAAAAAAATCGCGCAATACTGCGAGATTCTCGAAGATAAGAACTACGACAGCTACAAGCTTGGTGCGCCTGTTCCGGCGGAGGAGATTGTTGCGTGGGAAAGCGCGAATCAGGTGACGCTGCCGGATGGGCTCAAGCACTTTCTGATGCTCGCCAATGGATTTGACATGAACACGCACGCAGATTTTCTGCCGCTTGCGCAGATCTGCCCGTGTCCTGACCCCGAATATGCGGATTATTTCATCGTGGGGCATTACATCGGTGACGGCTCGATGCTTGTAATCGACCGCAGCGGTGGATTCTACGAGCTGGATCATGCCTTTGGTCTTTCCAAAACAGCGTTTGAGCATTTTCTGAAGCGGTGGATCATCGACGGGCTGGAGGATAATCTCGCGGAAGTCGGTGTGTCTGTATGAAACCGGGAAAACACGCATATCCTTCTGTACATCGCGGTATCGTTCGTGCCGCGGCATATCTGCTTGATGATGATTTCTTCACCGCACAGGACATCGAAACGTTGGTGGCATCCGCCGCACTGCCTGACAAAAAGGGTGACCGCCTGAATGGGCGCGGCATGCACTATTATTGTGCCGGAAAGCCGGACGGCGGCTGTGGAATCCCCGATTCGGCGGGGCATTTTGCCAACGGGCGCGGATTTTATCGCCCTACGCCGCTGACGATGTTTGAGGGCGAGTGGATCTCGGCAATCAGTCTGTATCAAGCAGATCATCGCGCGGCAGCGCTGGACGCGCTTTCGCGTGCGGCGCATTTTCTTGCGGATGTCTGCTGTCCGCCGCACAGCTGTGGGTTGACTTATTTTTCAAAGTACGGTAGCTTTCACAAGCTGTATGAAGCGCGTGCGGCGGCTGTTTTCTGGGAGGAACAGCCTGTATCAGATGAAGCACCTGCAGCGCGGCGGTGGGCGGAACGATGTGATACGGAAGCACTGCCGCAGTATGATTTTTCGGATGCAGGTGCGCTGTTTGCCATGCTCGCAAAGGAAAGTGCGGCACAGCTTCCTGCAGTGATCGGCGGAACGGAGGCGGAAACGGATACTTCTATCCGCGCACAGCTGTCGATTGCAATCCGCAGTGTTGCGGCGTTGCTGCGCTGTTTTAGTGCGGAAACCAAATCACCGGCACGGCGGCTGGATGCGGATCGATTTTACACATGGGGCGGAATGCAGCTGAAGCTTCAACCTTGCGAAGACGGTTTATATCACCTTGTCAGCGAGGATGGACGCTATCTGCGGACTGCGATGTTTGGTCGTGTACGGCTTGGCGCGGAACCGATGCAATTCGGACTTGGCATACAAGGGGATGGCTGTTATCTCCATCCTGACGGCGATGTGTGGCGTGTGGTCGGCGAAAAAAACGGCAGACTGCACGGTTGCCGTGTCAGACGAAAGCACTGCGGTGTATGTGCACTGAAACTGAAATAACGTAAAAAGGCTATACAGATTCTTCTGCATAGCCTTGATGTTTTGTGAGCGGTCACTCCAGCAGGACAAAACGATTTTTTTCAAAGGAAATCAGTCCCTCGTCGCGCATTTTGCACAGTTCATTGGACATTGCACTTCGGTCTACGGACAGAAAATCCGCGAGCTGCTGACGATTGAACGGGATCGAAAATTCGGCACTGTTGTTGCGGTTTGCCTCGTCGGAAAGATAGGAGATCAGTTTTTCTCTCGTCGTTCGCTGTGACATATAGCCGAGTTTCTGCAGCAGCTTCCGGTTCTTTTCAGAAATTGCAAAAAACAGATTCTGCACGACCATCGCATGAAAACGGCAGGCGGACGGACAGACTGTGATGATACGCTTGACGTCAAAGAAGATTACCGTGCAGTGTTCTACCGCGAGTACATCGCTCATCAACGTGCCGCTTTCGGGAGCGACGTAGGCCTCGCCGAACATTTCCCCCTGACTCACGATATGGATGATACTGCGGTTGCCCCAGTAATCGTCACGCTGAATATGTAGTTTTCCTTCCGCGAGCACAAGAAGGCTGTCGAGATGTTCTCCCTGCCGCAGGACATATTCCCCTTTTTGATAGGTGCCGAGCCTTGCTTGCAGGCAGGAGAGCATTGTTTCGATCTCTCCCTCACCGACGCCGGAAAACAACTGTGTCCGTTTTAATATGGGAACAAATTTCTGCATGATACACCTCGATTTCGTTGTAAATACAACAGACTTGTTTTAGATATTATAGTATAATCCCTTCAGAAAGTCAAGGGGCTTTCGGAACGATATGGCGAGGAGATTGCATTATGATCAGAAAAATTATAAAGATTGACGAAGAAAAATGTATCGGATGCGGACTTTGTGCAGATGCCTGTCACGAGGGCGCGATTGAGATGGTGGACGGAAAAGCAAAGCTGACGCGAGAGGATTACTGCGATGGCCTGGGGGATTGTCTGCCTGCCTGCCCCACCAATGCGATCACGTTTGAAGAGCGTGAGGCACCTGCCTATGATGAAGCGGCTGTTGCGGCGGCAAAGCAGAAAAAAGCAGGCGGCACTCTGCCTTGTGGATGCCCGGGAACGAATGCGAAGGCGATCCGCCGCGAAATTGTGCAGCCGACTGCCGCACCTGTATCCAGTCAGCTGATGCAGTGGCCGGTACAGATCAAGCTGGTTCCTGTGAGTGCGCCCTATTTTGATGATGCAAATCTGCTTGTCGCGGCAGATTGTACCGCGTTTGCATACGGCGATTTTCACAATGCGTTCATCCGCAACCACATCACACTCATCGGATGTCCGAAGCTGGATGAGGGTGATTATGCAGAAAAGCTGACAGCGATCATCGCCAACAACAGGATCAAAAGCGTGACCATTGTGAGGATGGAAGTGCCTTGCTGCGGCGGAATTGAACATGCTGTAAAGCGTGCGCTGCAGGCGAGCGGGAAATTCATTCCGTGGCGCGTTGTAACGATTTCGACCGATGGAAGAATTCTGGAATAATCGTTTGTTGCATGGATTCGGTGAGAATGAAAAAACGAGCAGTATCGTCATCAGATGATACTGCTCGTTTTGATTGCATAGGATTGGGGGGATTACTGCATTTTTTCAAAGTAGAAGGTCATTTCCATTTCGGTTTCCAGCAGAATGCAGTCGTCTTCCAGATGGCCTATCACAACCTCATCATCCTCCTCCAGGTAGAGGACGCCATTTTCGGTGGTCCAGGTACCCGTGCTTTTCTGACTGTCGTCACCCTCGCTTTCATACAGGACAAAGGAACCGTCGTCGTTCATTTCAAGCGACATTGAGATCGGTTCTTCGTAGATCTCACTCAGCTCATCCAGCGTGATGACGGTGTCGCTCCAGATGACATAGGTGCAGTCCCATATGCCGATGTAGTCTTCGTAACCGACGCTCGGATCGCCCGTGATCGGTGTTGTGAATGCAGGAAAGTCGATGGTGAGATCGGTGATGTCAGAGGTTTCCGTTGTTGTCGCTTCTGTCGTGGTCGTCGTAGTAGTGGTAGTTGTAGTTGTGGTTGTGGTTGTAGTTGCCGTGGTCGTGGTGGTGATTATAGTTGTAGTGAGGGTGGTCATAGTTGTTGTCGCAGTAGTGGTTTCGTCCGGGGAATCAGATTCAGCGATTGTGCGGATCAGCGACGGAATCATGCCGCATCCGGTTGCGGATACTGCCATCAAGGCGGTTGTCAGGAGTATGGTGATTTTTTTCATCGTGGTTCTTCTTTCTTGTTTGGATTATTTTGTAAAAAACACTTTGTCGGCATCATCGTACAGAACAAGCTGTCCGTCTCGGATTGCGCCTTCAATGGAAGAGCCTTCTGCCGTAAAGACGGCTGTGCCGTTTTGTTCTGTCCAGGTGCCGGATACGGGACGATTGTCCGCGCCGAGTGTTGCGGTTGCGGAAAATGTGCCGTCCGCGGAGATCTGCATGGTCATAGACGCGTGTTCGATCCCGTACAGAGCGGCATAGGCAGAGAACGGCTGTTTGTTGCCGTCCTGCTCAATGCTCACACAGCTCCACGCGCCGACGAATGCGCTGCCTGTATTCTGCACCGCCGTTGCCGTGGTGCTTTTGGTTTCTGTGGTCTGTCTGGCGGTCGTTGTGGCGGAAGTTGTGGTGCACCGTGTGGTAAGCACAGAAGCCGCTTCGGTTGTGGTGGTTTCTGTGGTGGTCGTATCCGCTGTGGTGATGCTCGTTGTTGTATCAACGGGATCGGCTGCCTCCGCCTGGTTCTGCGTGGTGGTCGTCTGGATTGGTTCGGTTGTGGTGGTTTCTGTTGGTGGTGCGCTGTGCGTGATGGGCTCGCTGCAGCCTGCCATGGCAAGCAGGATGCAGGAGGTCATCATGCAGAGAAATGATCGTTTCATTGTTTTGCTGTTCCTCTGTTTCTTTGATTTATCGGATCTTGCGGCACTCCATATAGAAGCGCTTGTCTGCGGCATGTCCCATCGAGAAGGTCTTTCTCGGCAGTGCGCCATCCTTGATGACGGTCGGGAACAGCTCATCCTTGCCCATATCAGGGAGCAGGAAGCCGATTGCATCCGGTGCGGCAGCAAGGCGCTCTACCACATCTGCGCCATGGATGTAGTCGATTTTTCCGCCGTTTTCAGCGAGCCATTTATCCAGAAACTGCTGCAGACTGCCGACAGTCAGTTCGGAGGTGGGCTTGGTCACTGCGACTGTGCGGTTTGCAGCGCCGTCTACAACGGTGAATTTCTGTGTGCCGTTGCCATCGGTGAGTCCGAGTGCTGCGGTCATATCAGCCATCAGCTTTTCGGGGTCTACGCCGGTGATGATGCGGTGAATCGCTTCAAATTCCAGCGCCTCGCTGTGGAGGTTGACGATCTCAACCAGCGCGTAGCGTGCGGGATGGTTGGAAAGATCCTCGCCCGGATGCTCTGCCTTGAGCTGCTCGTAGAACGCCTTTGCGGTTGCGAGCGAGTGGTTGCCGTCGCCCATTGCGTACAGCAGGACAGGCGTATCTGCGGGGAGGGAATAGCGGTTGGTGAATACATCCGGCTGACCGAGTGCGATCAGTGCGTCGTTGACGCCGTTCATTGCGGCGTCATCGAGCAGATAGCCGCTGATTGCGCCACCGCCCTGCATCATCTTGAAGTCATAGACCTTCTGGAAGCTGTTCTTCTGTGCGGTGAGCGGTTCGATGACGGTGCGGTCGGGATCGTCCACGAGGATCATGATATGCGGCAGCTCCAGCGGTGCGCCCTCGCGGACCTTCTTGCGGGGCGGAATACGCTCAAGCACCGTTGCCTCGGTTGCGCGGACGAGTGAGGTGCTGCCCTTGCTGTAATCATATTCCTCAAGATCCAGCTTACCGACCAGACCGGCACGGCATCTGCCATCGGACTGGATGCGTTCGATGTAAAGCATTGCATTGTTATGTTCGGTGAAGATGTCAGAAGAAAGATATGCGTCCATTGTTTTGTTGATCTCGCTGATGCGCTCTGCGACGTTTTCAGATTCGAGATACAACTCAGGCAGGATCAGACGAAGCGTCGAGGGCGCGTCGCCGACCTCCTTGTCCACAGCCTCCCAGTAATCAGGCTCGCTTGTGTACTGGTCGCAGGCTACGACAGACCATTTGGTCAGATCGGTTCCTTCGCGGGGAAGGAGTAATTCAGCAGGTTGAAATGCAGTTTTCATGATGGAAATACCTCCGGATTTGATTTGTGAAACGTTATGCGCGTTTCAGGATTTTTTTCAGCGTCTGCGCGATGGCGTCGAAATTATATGCGCAAAGGAAGATGACGCCGCAGACGAGATAGACGGGATAGAACGGGAACAGGTAGATGATGCACAGGCTCATGCCGACCAGGACTGCGAGGTTGATCACGCTCTTGAAGTGGTTGACGCCGAACGGAACATAGCGCCGCGCGTCGAAGATGCGGACAAGGTAGCAGGCGAGATAGCTGAGGAGTGTTGCGACAACTGCGCCCTGTGTGCCGAATTTCGGGATCAGTGCAAAGTTGAGGATGAGGTTGACGCCAGCCGCGATCAGGCTTGTCCAGAAAGAATTCTTGGTGTGCTTGGTTGCGGTATAGACGCTGCTTAAAAACTGGTTGAAGCACATCAGCAGAACGGCTACAACGAGCAGCGGTGTATAGCGGTATGCAGTTGCGTAGGCGGCATCCTTTTCGGTGCTGATCAGACCGAGGGAAAGCGGCTGGACCAGCGCGATCAGCACACTTGCAGCGATGACCAGAATGGACTGATATGCGCCGAATACACGGGTGTAGAATTTTTCTCTGTCTGCCGCGTCATTCTCCACGATCGCGGAGATGTTCCATGCCTGGAAGAATACTGTGGAAACCATTGAGATCAGGTTCGGAATCTTTGAGGAGGCTTCATAGACGCCTGCCGCGGTCTCGCTGACCATCTGGTTGATGAAGAAGCGGTCAGAAAAGCCGGTGAAGATCCAGAGTACCGCAGTCGGGATCAGTGCCACGGAAAAGCGGAACATCAGCTTGATCAGGTTTTTGTCGGTTTCGCGGAAACTGAAGTATTTCGGTATGCGTGCGGCAACACAAAGAAAGATACCCGACAGGAAATCGGAGCAGATGACGGAAAGCATGAATCCACGCACCCCGAGATCCAGGCCTGCGATGAACACCAGATTGAAGAGGAACAGCGTCAGCGTGGTGATGATTCCGTCAAGGGAATAGAGCTTCAGCAGTCCACGGACGCGTGTAAACTGAGCGCACAGCTGGCGGAAGCAGGAGGTCGTGATATAAATGATCAGCAAGGGCAGGTAGCCGCTTGTGTAGGGGAGCAGGCCGATCAGCGGCGAGCAGATCAGCAGCAGCGCCAGACCGAACAGTTCGATCACGACGGCATTGGAAAAAACAGACTTGACAGAGTTTTCTTTGGCGAGTCCGAACCGCAGCAGGGCTTCGGCGATTGAAAAGGAAAAGACGGGAATCAGAAAATTCGCAGTAATCTCCAGCAGGGATTTTGTAGCGAGATCTTCTGAGTAGAACGAGGCGGTGTAGAGCCGCGTCAGCAAAAACAGCAGCAGCTTGGAACTGAAGCTGCCGACTGCGAAGATCATGGTATTCAGTGCGAGCGTTTTATATTTGTTCATCCAATTCACCTTTTCTGTAATTCAGCATACAGATTAAGTATACCAAATTTTATAGCAAAAGAAAAGCCTTTTTTCGAAAAATTTATTTTTCTCGGAAAGTGCCAAAACCCCTTGTAATTCCTGCTGTAATTCGCTATAATATATAAGTACGGTGTCTTCTGTGAATAAAATGCGTATATTCTGTATATTTATACATTTATACGCAAACAATTCAGAAAAACGCGAATATTTATGCAAAAAAGGCTTGACTTTTCTGTATATTCGTGTATAATAATAAGTGACATCAATCCAAACTATTTTCAGGAGGAGATTTAAGATGAAAAAAGAGGATATCAAAAAGGTCGTACTTGCATATTCCGGCGGTCTGGATACTTCCATCATCATTCCGTGGCTGCACGAGAATTACAACAACTGTGAGGTAATTGCTGTTTCCGCTGACGTTGGTCAGGGAACCGAGCTGGACGGCCTCGAGGAGAAGGCAAAGAAGACCGGC
>SVNN01000045.1:12251-14785 GCA_015066905.1 Ruminococcus sp. | reverse complement strand
TAATCTTTGTGAGGTGGGTGGACTTGTTTACAAGTATTTCGGCGAGAATCTGACTGGTGTGCAGTTTAAGGCAATTCTTGATGTGCTGTTCAAGATGAATGGTGTGCAGGAGTTTGTTAATGCCGAAAAGGACAAGCGTGCTTTGGCTGAAATTGCGAGGGTTGAAAATATCAATTCTGATGTTGATGAAAGTGATGATAAGGAAGAAGATACAGAAATTGAACCGAGTGGTTATTGCGGTTCTGTAAGAGTTAGCGCTTAATGCAGGGAGGTTAAATGATTAGAAATGTATGCAGGAATACCGCCGTAGCAACGGCGAACGAAAATGTTGCTGAAAGAAAAACAGAACCAACTATCGAAATTCCGAATGAATGTATGGACGATTTTATCAATGCTATCGAAATCGGATACTACAAGGAGTTTTACAGGCAAGGTTTAATTACAAATCAGCAGTTTGAAATCCTTATGCAGATGAAGTCGGAAAAGGCTGCGTAAATTATTACTCCCTGCACTTTGGAAAGTAATATTTAAAACTTGACTTTCGGTTGCTAAAGTGTTAAAATCTAAATGCAGGGAGATTTTATCTCCATATCAATGGAGGAAGGAGGACTATGAATAATAAAATTAAGGTTGCGGCATATTGCCGTGTTTCAACGGATATGGAAGACCAGCTCCATTCGCTGTCTGCACAAATTAAATACTTTACCGAGTACATAAGCGACCACATTGGCTGGGAACTTATTGAGGTTTACTATGACGAAGGCATAACAGGAACGTCTGTTAAAAAGCGTGACGGCTTCAATCGAATGATTTGTGATTGTGAAAACGGAAAAATAAACCTGATACTTACAAAGGAGGTTTCACGTTTTGCGAGAAATACCGTTGATACTCTTTGCTTCACCCGTAAGCTTTCGGCACTTGGTATCGGTGTCATCTTCATGAATGATGGTATCGATACTCGTGATAAAGACGGTGAACTGCGATTGACAATCATGGCTTCCATTGCTCAGGAGGAAAGCCGAAAGGTTTCCGAAAGAGTAAAATGGGGCATACGCAGACAGATGGAAAACGGCTGGGTTTATGGTTATTCAGCAATGCTCGGCTTCAGGGTGAATAACGGAAAGCTTGAAATTGTTCCTGACGAAGCGGAGATTGTAAAGCGTATTTTCAACAGCTATGTTTATGAGGGTAAGGGTTGTCACACCATTGCAAATGAGCTTAATGCTGACGGACTTTTCACGGTACGAGGAAAAATGTGGCGCGAGGACGGCGTATGCAGGATATTGAAAAATGATAAATATGTTGGCGACCTTACGCAGTGGAAGCATTATTCCACAGATTTTCTCTCCAAGCGGGTTTTACAGAATAACGGAGATAATCCTGATGTACCGCTGATTACAATTAAAAATCATCACGAGGGTATTATTTCGAGAGAGGTCTGGGACTTGGCACAAAAGCAAATTTTTGAACGTGGGCAATTAGCTCGTGAGGGAAGAAAATACTCAAAGCATTACTGGTTCAGCAGTAAGGTTTTCTGCGGCAAATGCGGTTATTCCTACAATGTCAGCGGTCAGACTTCAAGAGAAAAGCGCCCGCTTCGTTGTGTGAATCGTGCAAAATACGGCTCAACTCCGAGAGTAGACGCTAACGGTGCAGAGGTCGGCTGTGACAGTAAGTCAATAAACGAAACAGTGCTGGCTTTCTGTATGAAATACATTCTGGAGCATATTCAGCTTACACGAACATCAATAACAGAAAGACTGATGAGCAACATTGCAATTATGCAGCAGAACGAGCCTGCCGTAAATACTCAGCCTCTTAAAGATGAAATTGAAAATCTGACAAAGAAAAAGCGAAAGGCTATTGACCTTATGCTCGACGAGCTGATTTCAAAAGAGGATTTGAAGCAGCAGACTGAATATTATGACAGCGAAATTGCACGGCTCACGGAACAGATTTCGGCAAGTCAGAATATCAGCGAGACTCATCGGAAACAGCTTGAAGCAATACGGAATTACATTGCTCAGGTGAACCGAACTGCTGAAATTGATACTGACAGCACTAAGATTTATGGTGAGCTTTTGAAAAAAGTTGTTGTACACAAGGAGGGCGTAACGGATTTTTACCTTACCTGTGTACCGTTCGGTTTCAGAATGAACTATCACATTCATCGCTACAACCGTGGACATTTGCTTGAGGTTTTAGTGGATAAATGCGAGGTTATTTCATAAAAGTGTTTTCACTGCGTTTGGACAACACAACGAGTGAATCCTGAATCAGAAATAGTCCGCAGATACACAGTTCCTCCGTGTATCTGCGGACTTTGTCTTATGATTATAAGCGGAATCCGCGCACCAGCGCATTCCATGTTTCCGCGCCGATCGCTCCTGTTTCCTCCTGTTGTGCTCTGCGCTGAAACGCCTTGACCGCATCCGTCGTCTTTTTGTCAAAGCGCCCGTTGATCTCCACAGGAAGCAGATCTGCAAACCGACCGCCGAGCAGATCCAGCATCACCTGAACGAAATATACCAGTG
>SVNN01000045.1:11581-12241 GCA_015066905.1 Ruminococcus sp. | reverse complement strand
CCTCATCCCCCTCACGCAACACATAGCGCACAGAGGGAAACACACTCAGCTCCAGCGGCAGCGCAACAATCCGCTGATATTCGCGCACGATAGAATCCCACGTCGGACGATCCACCTCACCCGTCACCGGCAGTCCGTACAGCTCCTGAAACTGCCGAACCGCCGCCGCAGTTTCCGCCCCGTAAACCCCGTCTGGAATAATAAGCGGAATCCGTGCATCACTCCGTGCCAGCTGATATAAATATCCCTGCAATTCGCGGATATGGCTCCGCTTCTGTTCTTCTGTATACATATATAGTGTGCCCTCCTATTGAATCACATAGCCTGGGAACTGATAGGGCCGCTTATCAAAGCCGAAACGCACATCAGAATAAACCCGCGCAATCTCATCCCAGGTGTTTGCAGAAACGGTTCCCGTTTCCGTCAATCCGAACCGGCGCTGGAACGCAGAAACCGCCGCACGCGTCACAGGACCGAAATAACCCGTCGTACTGACCGCAGGAATCTCAGGATATGCCCCATGAATCGCTGTCAGATAGGTCTGAATCAAGCGCACCGCCTCACTGCGGCTGCCCTCCTTGAGCGTATCACCCGGAAAGAGCGCAACCTCTGTCGATTCAGGCGGCACCGACAGAACAATCCCATCATATGCGTCATACA
>SVNN01000045.1:0-11571 GCA_015066905.1 Ruminococcus sp. | reverse complement strand
AGATCATTCCACGTCCTTCGATCCACCACACCCGTCTGCGGCAGACCAAACACGCGCTGAAAGGAAATCACAGAATCCACCGTCTGCTGGTCAAACACACCTGTCACCGCCGGCTGCTGCACACGCACATAATAGGCACCGACCACGCGGAGATAATACTGAATCTGCCGCACCGGATCGCCCTCTGCGCCCAGACGAAGCTCCTCAGGAAAGCGTCCACTGATCTCATTGATCGACAACCCCTCGGAATCCAGCTCCGCCAGCCGCTTCACGCTTGTATAGATGTAGGATATCTTATACCACGTCGCCTTATCCACAACACCCGTTGGATTCAGATTGAAAATGCGCTGAAATTCCGCCACCGCATCTCTTGTAGCGGCACCGAAGATGCCGTCCAGCGCAGGAATTGCAGGAATCGCAGGATAATTCTGTGAGATCCGCCGCAGACGGCGCTGGATCCCAAGCACAGCATTTCCGGCATCCCCTTCCTCCAGCGGCTGTCCGGGATAAGACGGTTCGGGACTCCGGATCTCTGCGTCGCGCACGATGTCAATATCATCTCCGTAATAATAAGTCAGGATCTCGTACGGCGTAAACCCCTGATTCGCCAGATCAACCGTCCCCCACTGAGACAGTCCGCCGCAGGTCGCAGTCGTTCCGTTGCAGAAGGAGGAGAACAGCGGTTCCACACTGCCCTGACGGCGGATATAGTCGCCGAACAGTTCATCCACCAGATCACTGATCGTGTCAAAAATCTCGCGGTTGTGGATGTATTTCTGATCAAACTGCGTGGTCGAGGTAATGTCGAACGGATATCCTCTGGAACGGTACCACTCTGTATAGATACGGTTCAGCGCAAAGGTCATAATCACATAAATATTCGCCCGCAGCGAATTTTCAGGCCATGTGGCAAAGATCTCGCTGGACGCCACATTCTTGACATAATCCGAAAACGGAACCGTTACATTTGCCGCGTCCGAATCGGGCGTACCAAGATGAACGGTGATCGTTTCGGGAATATACGGCTCTCCCTGCATACCGCACCTCCTAAAATTCAGGCATACTGCTGTATTCGACCTGTTCCGGCACAACCAGATTGGTCGGCGCAGGTTTGAGGGATACAGGAAGCGTACCCTGCTCGCCGCTCAGCACAGCAACATCCACAATCCGCTCCGGCAGATAGCCATCCGCTATCACCTCAACCGTATACACCGCATATGCCACATCCTGCACATCCGGCTCAGACAGCGGCGCAGGCAGTGTGATCCGCGGCGCAATACCGTCAGCATTCGTTTCCAGCGACGCCATCAGCCGCGGCTCGCCGTATCGCTCATCCGTCACGGTCACAGACGCGCCTGCAACCGGCAGCGCATTCTCCGCCGTCCGCACCGTCACAACCAGCGTGCCAGCGCCAAGCTCGGGCGGATCCGCTTCGTTCCGGATCCGCGGATTATCTGCAATCGGGATCGGCGCGGTATATTCCGCACGCAGCACCACATCCGGGGGCAGACCGTTGCCGTTCCAGCCAAAGGGCGGTCGGTTTTCCGCAGGAAATTCCGGCATCGGCGACGGAAAGACCGCTTCCGGCGCAGGAACAGGCGGAATCGGCCGCGGCGGCGCAGGACGTTCGGGCGGCATCTGTTCCTGTACAGACGGCTGCGGCGGTACAGGTGGAACATCCGCAGGCGAAGGTGGCGTCATCTTCGGACGAAGCCGCATCAGTTCTTCGGTATATCGGCGCATCAGCGCCTCCAGTTCTTCTTTCTGATAATCAGCCACGCGCCCCTCCTTATTCCGCCTGAGCAGCAGTTTCAGAGGTTTCCACGGTCGTTTCGGTCGATTCTGCCGTCGTTGCACCTGCAGCAGCAGTCGTCTGTGCTGCACCGCCGGAAAAGCCGCTGAATGTCATCTCCAGATTCTGATTGGGCATCGCAAACGACAGCGGCGTGCCGTTTTTATCCAGAGTCAGAGTATACTCCCCTGCATCCACCGCGTCCTCGATCACACAGCTGTCATCCTTGATCTTACACGACACCGTGCCATCCTCCGCCGCATCCTCCAGCACATCAAACAGCTGACCAAGCGAGGTCTTGACAGGGATCGCTGTCTGCGGAACCGAGAAGGTCAGACCCTTGTAGGATGCCGTCACATTGCCATCCAGAAAAGCGAGCTTGACACCCGCAAGCGAATCAGGCGCAGAAAATTCCGCCTCCCACGCGTCATCTCCGAGATAAGAAAGCGCGGCGGTTCCCACAAGCTCGCCGCAGGTGAATTCCGCAGCCATCGAATACGGCTCCGAAAGCGAAACAGAAACCGTTCCGTCCGTACCGCCACCGCTGCACGCGGTCATACTCAGCACCATTGCACCCGTCAGCACACTGTAAACAATCCGTTTCATACTGTTTCTCCACTTCTGCAGGCACACAAAAAGGCGGCACCCGCAGTGCCGCCTGTTCCGGTGAGCGGCACACCGAGATTGTTCCGCTTCAATTTCCTGTGTTTTCAAGGCTGATTCTGATGCCGCTCCAGCTGTAAAAACAGCGCCGGCAGTTCGTCGATGATATCCGACGGAAGCATCGCCTGTTCCGATAATTTTGCGGCAGCACAGTCGCCTGCCTTTCCGTGTAAATATACGCTGAAATTCGCGGCATGGTCAAGCGTCAGACCCTGTGCCACAAAGGAAGCGATCATACCCGCGAGGACATCGCCGCTTCCGCCCTTGCTCATGCCGGGATTTCCCGTCGCATTTACATAAGCGCGCTCCGGCGTTGCAATAATCGTCCCTGCGCCCTTGAGCACAACCGTCACACCGCATTCCTTTGCCAGCTTGCTCGCGCAGTACATACGATTCTCCTGCACCTCACCCGGGGAACAGGACAAAAGACGCGCCATCTCAGCCGCGTGCGGTGTGAGGATCAGCCCTGCCTTGGCTTCCTTCAATATGTCTATGCTTCCTGCCACACAATTTATTCCGTCCGCGTCAAGAATAATCGGACAGGGTGCCGTGCGGATTAAAGTCCGCACCAGTTTTTTGGTATCCTCCGTAACGCCAAGTCCGCAGCCGATGAGCATCGCGCTGGAATACTTCGCACTCGCCAGAATCGCTTCGTAGTTGTCAAAGCTTGCAAAGCCTGCCGAATCCGTCCGCAGACGCTGGAACATCGGTTCGTGGTAGCGCGCAGCGATCGCCGCGATCGCTGCAGGTGCCGTTGCAATCCGCAAAAGCCCTACGCCGCAGCGCAGTGCAGCCTGTGCGCTGAGTGCCGCCGCACCGGGCATATTCTCGCTTCCTGTCACACAAAGCAGCTTGCCGAACTGTCCTTTGTGCGCGTCCGGTCTGCGCTCAGGCAGGAAGTCCGCAATCGTGGTCTCAGTCACAACCTCCACAGGATATTCAATCTGCTCAAACAGACTCTCGTCAATGCCGATATCCGCAACCAGCACATCGCCGCAGCAGCCCTTGAGCGGATACTGCACCATACCGAATTTGCACGCGCCGAAGGTCACCGTCATACGGCAGCGCATCGTTCCGTCAGCAGCAGCACCCGTTGCGGCATCGCCGCCGCTCGGGACATCCACCGCAATGACAAACCGCTTCTGCGCTTCTTCAAACAGCGCACGGATCTCCGGACGGAGCGTACCGTGAAAGCCTGTGCCATATACGCCGTCCACAACGATATCCGCGGTTTTCAGCGCCGTAAAGGCATCCTTCAGACTCGACAGCGTTTCCACCGTCTTCCCCATCTGCTTGTAGACCGAATAGGCAAGAATCGTTTTCGGAACGCCGCTCACCAGCGCAACCGTGACCGCAACGCCCTGCTCCGCGAGATGGCGTGCCGCCACAAAACAGTCACCGCCATTGTTTCCGTTTCCGCAGAGAAACAGGATCCGCGGACGGTTGAGCTGTTCAATCTGCCGCATAATCACAGCAAACAGATTTTTTCCTGCCTGTTCCATCAATTCCTCATAGCTGACGCCGTTGGCGTCCGACAGCTCCTCCAGTGTACGCATTTGCTCCGGTGTCACAAGCCGCATAAATCGTCAACCCCTCTCATTGTCGTTATCATACGATATCAGCGCCGTACAGAGGCGCGCAGATACGGTTTCATCGTATCCAGCATCTTCTCGTTCGGAGAGAAGATCAGGCGCACTGCGCCCATAGAATCATCCTGAAAATCCGCGGCATAGGTTTCCATCCCCTCGCCTGCCGCAAGCACAGCCGTCACATCCTCCGGGATGGTGACACCGTCTTCTTCCTTGCCGAATTCGGTAAAAGCAGAAACCGGAACAGTCAGAAGGCGCACACGCTTGCGCTTTCCGATGATCTTGTCGATATCCAGCTCCCCGTTCGTGAGAAGATATTCATATTCAATGTACTGATTGGTAAACAGCCACCAGGTGCCGTAGCCCGCCGCGCAGGCAACGAACAAAAGCAGCGGCATATAGAAGATCGTCAGCAGCAAAAAGATCACAGTGACCGCGCCGCCGCCTACTAAAATCAGCGCTTTTTTGGTCATATCCGCCGCAGTCGGCTGCCTTTTCACAAGATATTCTGCATAAGAATCCATCGTTTTGCTCGTCCTTTCTGTGATGTGCGTTTGTTTCTAATCAAATTGCACAGAATGTTACTATATATCATACCACATTTTTTCGGAAACTTCAAGAAAAATACTTGCAATTTCTCAAAAAAAAGATTATAATTATGAGTAACATGATGACTGCGATCAGTAAGTCCTGTCGGATCCATACATCACAGAGAGAAACCGCCGCCGGCTGTAAGCGGTTTTATGTACGGCAGAACCGAATTTCACGCACGAGTGGCTATGCTGAACCCCGTCTTTGGGTGGTAGGCTGTGACGTATGCCTTCGTTACAGGCGCGGGAGTGATAGCTCCCTTCCACACGAACAGGTGGTTACAAGCTTTCAGTCTTGTCCTTTCGGGCAGGGCTTTTTTTATTTTTACAGAGAGGTGAAGATTACAAGATGAAACAGCAACTGGAACAAATCGAGAAAAGCGCAAAGGAAGCGCTCTGCGGCTGTGCCTCCCTCGCTGAGCTGGAGGAGCTCCGTATCCGTTTTCTCGGCAAGAAGGGCGAGCTGACCGCTGTCCTCAAGCAGATGGGCAAGCTTTCCGCTGAGGAGCGTCCGGTGATCGGACAGCTTGCCAATCAGGTACGGAGCGATATCGAAACCGCACTGAGCGAACGCACCGCGCAGCTGAAATCCGCCGCACAGGCAGAAAAGATCAAGGCAGAGTCGATCGACGTCACCCTGCCCGGAAAGGAGCAGTCCGTCGGCAGACTCCACCCCCTCACCACCGTAATGCGTGAGATTGAGGAAATTTTCATCGGCATGGGCTTTTCTATCGCAGACGGTCCTGAAGTAGAATATGACTACTACAACTTCGAAGCACTGAATCTCCCGCAGGGACATCCCGCGCGTGATACACAGGATACTTTCTACATCACCGAAAACATCCTGCTCCGCACCCAGACCTCTTCGGTACAGGCACACGTCATGGAACAGCAGAAGCCGCCGATCCGCGTGATCTCTCCCGGCCGTGTATACCGTTCCGATGCGGTAGACGCAACCCACTCCCCGCTCTTCCACCAGATTGAGGGACTTGTCATCGACAAGGGAATCACCATGGCTGATCTCAAGGGCACACTGGAGATGCTGATGAAGCGTCTGTACGGCGAGGACTGCAAGATCCGTCTGCGTCCCCACCACTTCCCGTTTACCGAGCCGAGTGCTGAGGTTGACGTGATGTGCTTCCACTGCCACGGCGAGGGCTGCCGTCTGTGCAAGAACGAGGGCTATATCGAGCTGCTTGGCGCAGGTATGGTTCACCCGAAGGTGCTCGTCAACTGCGGCATCGACCCCGAGGTATACTCTGGCTTTGCGTTCGGTCTGGGACTCGAACGTATCGTAATGCGCCGCTACTCCATCCAGGATATGCGTCTGCTGTATGAGAACGATCTCCGTTTCCTCTCACAGTTTTAACCAATAATCAACTCCATCACGAAAGGATGAAACTGAAATGAATCTGTCCATGAACTGGCTTTCCGATTATATCAAAAAGGACATACCGATCAAGGAATACTGCCACGCACTCACGATGAGCGGCTCAAAGGTCGAGGCATATGAGCAGGAGGGCAGCAAGATCTCCAAGGTCGTTGTCGGAAAAATCCTTGCCAAGGCACAGCACGAAAACGCTGACGCGCTCTTTGTTTGTCAGGTTGACATCGGCGCGGACGCTCCGATTCAGATTGTCACCAATGCAAAGAACGTAAAAGAAGGGGATCTCGTCCCCGTTGCACTCGACGGCGCTGTTCTGCCCGAGGGCAAGATCAAAAAGTGCAAGATGCGCGGCGTAGAAAGCTTCGGTATGTTCTGCGGTCTGGATACACTTGGTCTGACCTCCCACGACTTCCCGAACGCGGATCCCGACGGCGTGCTGGTGCTGGATGACGAATGCCCCGCCGCACTCGGCCAGGATATTCAGTCCGCACTCGGCTACAACGACATCTCCGTTGAGTTTGAGATTACCTCAAACCGTCCTGACTGCCTGTCTGTCATCGGTCTTGCGAGAGAAACCGCGGCAACCTTCAATCTGCCGTTTTCTGTTCCCGAGCCGACCTTTACCGCAGGAGGAGATAACATCAACGATCTTCTGAAGATCGACGTGCAGAATCCCGAGCTCTGTCCGCACTACTGCGCCGGTATGGTACGCAATGTAAAGATTGCGCCCTCTCCGCGCTGGATGCGTGCGCGTCTGCGCGCAAGCGGCGTACGCCCGATCAACAACCTCGTAGACATTACCAACTATGTAATGCTCGAATACGGTCAGCCGATGCACGCGTTTGACCTCCGCTTTGTGGAGGATTCCACCATCACCGTCCGCACTGCAAAGGCAGGCGAGACAATCACCACCCTCGACGGCGTAGAGCGTGCGCTCTCTGAAGAAATGCTCGTGATCGCCGACAGCAAGAAGCCGATCGGCGTTGCCGGCGTAATGGGCGGTGAATACAGCGGTATGATGGACGATACCACCACCGTTGTGTTTGAGTCCGCATACTTTGAGCCGACCCAGATCCGCCGCACCGCAAAGGCACTCGGTATGCGTACCGACGCATCCCTCCGCTATGAAAAGGGACTGGATCCCCACAGTGCAAAGCAGGCACTCTGCCGCGCATTCCAGCTCGTGGAGGCACTTGGCGCAGGTGAGATCGTCGGCGGTATCATTGACGTAGACAACACCACCGACGCACGCGCATCTGTTCCGTTTGATCCCGACTGGACCAACAGCTTCCTCGGCACAGAAATTTCCGAGGACGCTATGAAGGACTATCTCACCCGTCTGGGCTTTACTGTGGAAAACGGCATGGTCTATGCGCCCAGCTTCCGCGTGGATATCGAATTCAAGGCAGACATCGCAGAGGAGATCGCGAGAATCTACGGCTACGACAACATCCCCTCCACCGTATTCAAGGGCGTTGCCGAAGCGCGCCTGACCGAGGAGCAGAAATTCGCACGCAAGGTTGAATCCGCGATGACCGCACTCGGCTGTTCGGAGATTGCAACCTACTCGTTCATCTCTCCGAAGTACTACGACAAGATCAACCTCCCCGCAGACAGCGCACTGAGAAAGTCGGTCACGATCACCAACCCGCTCGGCGAGGACACCAGCGTGATGCGTACCACCATCCTCCCGTCTATGCTGGAGATTCTGGCGCGCAACTACAACTTCCGCAACGACAGCGCAAAGCTGTTTGAGCTGTCGAAGGAATACATCCCCACTGCACCCGACAAACTCCCCGAAGAAGTACAGCGTCTGAGCATCGGTCTGTACGGCGGCGTGGACTTCTATGACCTCAAGGGAATTCTGGAGGGACTCTTCCGCATCCTCCACATCGAAAAGGTATCCTTTGCACGCTGCACAGAAGACTGCCTGTTTGTGGAAGTCAGCGCACTTCATCCCGGACGCAGCGCGGTCGTATCCGCAAACGGCGTTGTGCTCGGCATCCTCGGTGAGGTACACCCTGACGTGCTTGAAACCTATGGCATCGGTGAAAAGGCATATGTCGCAAAGCTCTGTGTGCCTGAGCTGTTTGCAGCAGCGGAGCAGGAGATCACCTATCGTCCGCTCCCGAAATATCCTGCAACCACCCGCGACCTGAGTCTGCTGTGCGACGATGAGATTCCTGTCGCAGAGCTGGAAGAAACAATCGCCAGCGCTGTCGGCAATATTCTCGAATCCGTCAAGCTGTTTGACGTATATAAGGGCAAGCAGATCGCCGAGGGCAAGAAGAGTGTATCCTACTCAATCAGTATGCGTTCGCATGAAGGCACACTGACGGACGAGCAGGCAGACGCAGCAATGAAACGCGTTCTGAAGGCACTCTCCGCACGCGGCGCAGAGCTGAGAATGTAATCACAACCTTATCAGACTCCCGTATTCAAATCAGAATACGGGAGTTTTTTTATATCGTCTATATCCGTCACCTTCCCCTGCTGCAGCCGACACCATACTGCGCCATCTCGCGGCAACAAACACCAAACCGTCAGATTATGACGCAATCATCACGGGTGACCTCGGACTGGTCGGAAGCGAACTGCTCTGCACGCTTACCGAACGCGAGGGTGTGGATATTTCTGCACAGCACCGCGACTGCGGCGCAATGATGTTCGATCCGGAGGAGCAGGATACCCACGCAGGCGGTTCGGGATGCGGCTGTTCCGCAAGTGTACTGTGCGGCTATTTCCTGCCCCGTGTGCAAAGCGGCGAGATGAAGAACATTCTCTTTGCGGCAACCGGCGCACTGATGTCCCCGACGGCAACGCAGCAAGGCGAAAGTATCCCCGGCATCTCACATCTCGTGCATATCCGGCACGCGGAAGAAGGAGGCGGCACAATATGAATTTTCTCTGGGCATTTCTGATCGGCGGCACGCTCTGCGCGATCGGACAGATTCTGATCAACTACACCAAGCTCACACCGGCACGGATCCTGGTCGCTTATGTGGTCACAGGTGTCATTCTCGGCGGGATCGGCTGGTATGAACCGATTCTCGAATTTGCAGGCGGCGGCGCCAGCGTTCCTCTGACCGGATTCGGCAATCTGCTTGCAGAAGGCGTCAAAAAAGCGGTCGGCGAATACGGTCTGCTCGGCGTATTCCTCGGCGGTATGTCCTCCGCGGCAGGCGGCATCACAGCGGCGCTGATTTTCGGACTGCTCGTCGCGCTGATCTTCCGTCCGAAGGAAAAATAGCCGATGGCAGTCAGCTTTGTCCGTGCCATGCTCCTCTATGTGCTCGTCATCAGCTCGATCCGCCTGATGGGCAAGCGGCAGATCGGCGAACTGCAGCCGTCGGAGCTGGTCATCACCATCCTCGTATCCAACATCGCGTCTCTACCGCTGGAAAATCCCGATCTTCCGCTGATGTTCGGCATCGTGCCGATCCTCGTGCTTGTGTGCTTTGAGGTACTACTCTCCTGGCTGTCGCTCAAGCACAGAAAGCTGCGCCAGATCCTGTCGGGCAGTCCGAAGATCATCATCCGCGACGGAAAGATCGACCGCGCCGTTCTGCGCGAGCTTCGCATTTCGCTGGATGACCTGATGACCGCAATGCGCACCAATAATATCTTTGATCTCTCCGAGGTGCAGTTTGCCATCGTCGAAACCACAGGTTCCATCTCCGTATATCAGAAGCCGGACGCCCGCAGTGTAACGAACGGTGACCTGAAATCCAAACCCGTTAAGGGCAATCCGCCCGATCTGATCATCACGGACGGGGTACTGCTCAAAGCAGGGCTGTCCGCTGCCGGACTGGATGAAGCATGGCTCAACAAATATCTGGACCGTCACGGAATCACGCGTTCTGATGTTTTCCTGCTCACAGCGCGCGGGCGCGATGACGTATTTCTGATCAAAAAGGAGGCCGCCCATGGTTAGATTACGCATCAGCATCGGAATCATCATCGCTCTGCTGCTGATCTGCGGCACTGCGGTCTGGGGCGTCGGTTCGGCAACCGGACAACTGCTCACAACGCTTTCACAGCTGGAATCTGCGGTGCAGACAGCTGATTATGAATCAGCGGCAGAAGCAGAAGTGCGTCTGTCAGAACAGTGGGAACACGCGTCTGCGTGGCTGCGGCTCGCAGTATCCAAAACAGCCGTTCAGGAGATGAGCGACGAGATCTCCCGGCTCGGTCCGCTGATCGAATCAGAAAATGACGAGCTTTCCGCTGAACTTTCCGAACTGCGTTCCCGTCTGGATGAACTGAAAGCTGCGGAATATCCGAGCATTGACCGTGTCTTTTAAAACAAAGAAAATCCGCCGATTTTCCGATGTCAGTGGATAAAGAAGTATTTAAGTCAAAGGTTGCGTAGTAATCCTACGCAGCCTTTTTCTTTTTGTCGTACTCCCAGCTGTCAGCAACAACCGTAGCTGTGGCAACATTAAATCTGAAATAAATCTCAATTTTCTGTTTCCTGTGTCCGCTGGACTTGTCAGGAGCGTGAACAACAATCTTTTCAATAAATTCGTGCATAATTTCTGGCGTAAGTTCCTTGAGTTCTGTACGATTACGGACGATTTTCAGAAACTGTTCAACATCAGTATGTTTCTGCTCGGTGGTTTCGATGAATTTTGTAAATTCATTGACTGCTTGTTTCAGCTTGCTTTGCTCGTCCTCATAGCTCTTGGACATCATTGCAAATCGCTCATCCGAAATCTTACCGCTGACATTGTCCTCATAAAGCCTTGTAAACAGCTTGTCCAGTTCCGAAATCCTCTTTTCGGCTTGGGCAAGCATTTTTCTTGCACGTTTTAATTCTGAAAAGTGCTTTTGTGTAGAAGTGTTCATTGCTTCACGAACAAACATATCCTCATTTTCCTTAACCGTAATAAGTAACTTGTTCAGTTCTTTCAAAACAATTTCTTTTAATACAATTGTTCTGATAAAATGAGCTGTACAAGCGTCTTTATCCCCTGCATAAGCTGAACACTTTAAATGTTCTTGATCAACGTTAAGGCTTTTCGACCTGCAAAGGTGCATTTTACTGCCGCAATCCGCACAGTAAACCATTCCCGAAAACGGATTAGTTTCACCACATTTCTGAATTCTGCGTTTGTTTTTACGCAATTCCTGTACCAAATCAAAATCGTGCTAAGAAACAATAGGCTCGTGGGTGTTTTCAAAAATCACCCACTCCTCTTTTGGGTTGTCTATTCGCTTTTTGCTCTTGTAGGATTTGATATGTGTGCGGAAATTTACAGTATGTCCTGCATATTCGGGCTTTTCAAGAATGTTGTCAATAGTCTGTTCTCCCCAGCGATGAAGCTTTGCGTTAGGGTGACCTGCATTTCTTCCCTTGGATTTGGCGTAAGCGGTTGGAGTAGGTATTCCTTCTTCTGTAAGGATACGAGCAATCTGCGTTGGCCCATAACCGTCAATGCAAAGCTTGAAGATTTTTCGTACCACAGGTGCAGTTTCTTCGTCAATCACCCAGAGGTTTTTATCTGTTTCAGACCGCATATACCCATAAATCGGAGATGACAAATGCTT
>SVNN01000044.1 GCA_015066905.1 Ruminococcus sp. | reverse complement strand
GCTCTTCCGATCTCCTAAAACTGCAGTTGCCTTTCTGGCAAGCTCTGCGAGGAGATTGATGCCGATCGAGAGATTCCAGGTGAAGAATACGGGAATCTGTTCTGCCGCCTGCTTGATGGCAGCTACCTGTTCGTCGGTGTATCCTGTGGTAGCAAATACAGCGGGCGTTCCTGTTGTCAGGCAATAGTCAATCAGGCTTTCCAGTGTGCTGGGATGAGAAAAGTCGATGATGACATCCGGCTTCTCAGGCAGCTCTGAGAGTGCAGAGTAGATCGGGAAATCAGCATATTGTGCAGTGTTCAGATCCACACCTGCAATCACAGTACAGTCGGTGCGCTGTGCGATGCAAGCAGCGATTGTGCGGCCCATATGTCCGTTCGCGCCGCAGATTACAATTCTTGTCATGTGCATATACTTCCTTTCAAAATCGCCGCACAGAAGATCCGTGCGGCGACATTTCATATTGATCAGAGTTCCGGAATCAGCTTGTGCTTCTGCAGCACAGCGACGAGTCCGGTCAGTTTTTCAGCAGACATTCTGGTCAGCGGCAGACGGCAGTCACCGACATCCATACCCATCAGCTTCATTGCTTCCTTGACAGGGATCGGATTAACCTCGGAGAACAGCGCGTTGATCAACTCCAGATACTTAAGCTGGAGGGCTGCCGCTTCCTGGAATTTGCCGTCCAGGCAGAACTGGGTCATATCGTGTGTTTCCTTCGGCAGAATGTTGGAAAGAACCGAGATTACGCCCTTTCCGCCGATCGACATCAACGGTACGATAATGTCATCATTACCGCTGTAAATATCGAGCGAATCGCCGCAGCGTTCAATCAGCTGAGAAACATAGCTCATATTGCCACTTGCTTCCTTGACACCGACAATGTTCTTGTGCTTTGAGAGTTCAACATAGGTTTCGATCTCGATGTTCATACCGGTTCTGGAAGGAACGTTGTAGAGAATGATCGGGATATTGATGCTGTTCGCGATCATAGTGAAGTGAGCAACCAGACCGCTCTGGGTGGTTTTGTTGTAGTAGGGGGTAACCAGCAAAACAGCGTCAGCGCCGCACTTTTCAGCAGCCTGTGAGAGGTGGATTGCGTAGCTGGTATCATTGCTTCCGGTGCCTGCGATCACAGGAACGCGCTTGTTGGTGCGTTCGACCGCAAAGCGGATGCATTCGATATGCTCTTCATCAGTCAGAGTCGGTGCTTCGCCTGTGGTTGCGGCGATGATGATTGCATCGGTACCGTTGTCGATCTGATAATCAATCTGCATACCGAGTGCTTCATAGTTTACACTGCCATCCACATTAAAAGGGGTGACAAGCGCAACGCCGGCACCTGTAAACACGGTGTTTTTCATGAGAGTTTCCGTCCTTTCAATATATAATTAAGTTATTGCAGCCTTACAAAATTCCGGATCAGCGCCTCTGAAGAAACAGGGGTGCCGACCTGCAGATCTGCGGGAACGCGATAGGTATATACAGGGAGTGCGCCGCTTTCGTCGAGCATCTCACAGGCTTCGTGGATGCGTTCACTGAGGTCATCGTTGCGGTCGATGAAGATCTGTTCGGTATCTTCACTGTCCTCGCAGACGTGTGTGACGATTACAGAGCGCTTTGACATCGTAACAGCGAGATACTCCGCATCAGAGGAAAGTAGAAACGCCTGATATTCTGTTGTGCAGCCCTTAGCACCGCAGCAAATCATCATCTCGTCGATCGCTCTGGTTTCGATATCGGTGCAGTCATCCGGAATTGCAACCAGGTAGTCGAGCCGCATGAAGCCCTTGTAGAGCGATTCACCGACAAAACGGCGGAGCGCTTCTACTGTATCATCAAAGTCGATCAGATATTCCGGCACATAGGGAAGCTCCTTCGGTGCAGGCATCGAAAAACGAGCCGGCTGAGAAAAATCCACCAGTGCATTCGGATTACGAAGATTCAGCAGGGTGCCGAGCAGTGTATCCTGCTCCGCGATAAAAAATATACTTTTCATCAGTCAAAATATCCCTTTGCTGCAAGCAGCTCAGCGAGAAGTACGCCGCCGCCGGCAGCACCGCGCAGGGTGTTGTGGGAGAGGCATACAAACTTGTAGTCATACTGGGTGTCTTCACGGAGTCTGCCGACAGAAACTGCCATACCGCCTTCCAGGTTGCGGTCGAGCTTTGCCTGCGGACGGTTATCTTCCTCGAAGTAGTGAATGAACTGCTTCGGTGCAGAGGGCAGCTCCAGCTCCTGCGGAACGCCGGCGAATTCCTTCCAGCAGTTGAGGATCTCTTCCTTGGAAGGTTTTTTATCAAAGGAAACGAACACAGCTGCGGTATGACCGTTGGAAACGGGTACACGGAGGCACTGTGTGGTGATAGACGGAGTAGCAGTATTCTTGATCACGCCGTCTTCTACCTTACCCCAAACCTTCAGCGGCTCCTGCTCGGACTTCTCTTCCTCGCCGCCGATGAACGGAATCAGGTTGTCAACCATTTCAGGCCAGGTTTCAAAGGTCTTGCCGGCACCGGAGATTGCCTGATAGGTGCAGGCGAGAACCTGCTTCAGACCATACTGACGCAGCGGGTGCAGTGCAGGAACATAGCTCTGGATCGAGCAGTTGGACTTTACAGCAATGAAGCCGCGCTTGGTGCCGAGGCGTGCACGCTGTGCTTCGATGACTTCGAGGTGTTCAGGATTGATCTCCGGAACGACCATCGGTACGTCGTCAGTAAAGCGGTGTGCGGAGTTGTTGGATACAACCGGGCACTCAGCCTTTGCATAACGCTCCTCAAGCGCCTTGATCTCATCCTTTTTCATATCAACTGCGCAGAACACAAAGTCCACAGCAGCAGCGATCTTTTCAACATCAGCAGATGCGTCAAGGATGACCATCTTCTTTACCTTTTCCGGCATCGGAACGGTCATAGCCCAGCGGGAGCCGATTGCTTCTTCATAAGTCTTGCCCGCGGAACGGGGGGATGCGGCAAGCACCTCAATGTTGAACCACGGATGTTCTGCCAGCAGCGTGATAAAACGCTGTCCGACCATACCGGTTGCTCCGACGATACCTACACGAAATTGCTTCATTTTCAAACTCTCTCCTTAAAAAAATCATGGATTATGCGCAAATATAAAAAAACCGGTTGAAAACCGGCGCATCATGCGTTATAATAGAAGTATGGCATTTGCAGCTTTCAGGTGTAGCGATGAAATTCGAAATGCCGATAGCGCCCCATCAAACTCATGATGACAGCCGACGGGTTATTCACCCGACGTCCAGAATCCGTCTGCCGCACGGAGTCTTCGGCGGTGTCGCCTTTTGTGCAGTCTGAACGAGCTGTGGCATACAGCCCGCACCGGAGTAATTCCGGACAGACGGCAGGACTCATCTTCACCGCGCCTCTACCTGTTTCTTATGATACCATTGATTTGAGCATTTGTCAATATCTTTTATGTACGTTTTTAGGAGTTTAGAATGAAAAAATCCGATTTTTACTACGATTTACCCGAAGAACGCATCGCGCAGACTCCGGTTGAGCCGAGAAATGCAGCCAGAATGATGCAAGTTGACCGCAAAACGGGTGAAATTACCCACCAGCACTTCTACAATTTATGCGATCACCTCAAAAAAGGTGACCTGCTCGTGCTGAACGATTCCCGCGTGCTTCCTGCGCGCTTGTACGGCGAGAAAATCGGTTCCGGCGGATTCATTGAATTTCTGCTGCTCGAACAGAAAGGAGACAAGCTCTGGTCGCTGATCTGTCGTCCGGGAAAGCGTGCCAAGGTCGGCGCACGGTTCTCATTCGGCGGCGGAAGGCTGATCGGTGAAGTCGTTGCTGTCTGCGAGGACGGAAACCGCATCGTGCAGTTTGAATGCGAGGGGAATTTCTTTACCGCACTGGAGGACATCGGACAGATGCCGCTTCCGCCCTATATCACGGAAAAACTCCAGGATAAGGAACGCTATCAGACTGTCTATTCGCGTGAGCTTGGCTCCGCTGCCGCACCAACTGCGGGATTACATTTTACCAAGGAAATGCTTGAAGATCTGCAAGCGCGCGGAATCGAGATCGCCTATGTCACGCTGCATGTCGGACTTGGCACCTTCCGCCCTGTGAAGGAGGATAACATCCTCGATCACAAGATGCACAGCGAGCATTACATGATGCCGCAGGAAACGGTGGATAAGATCAAGGCGGCAAAGGCGTCGGGCGGCCGTGTGATTGCCGTTGGCACCACCTCCTGCCGCACGCTGGAGAGTGCTGCACAGTTTCATGATACGCTCTGCGCCTGTGAGGGATATACTGACATCTTCATCTATCCCGGTTATGAATTCCGCGTGCTGGACGGACTGATCACCAACTTCCATCTGCCCGAAAGCACACTGATTATGCTCGTGTCCGCCTTTTTGGGATATGATCATACCATGCACGCATACCGCACAGCTGTGGAGGAGGAATATCGCTTTTTCAGCTTCGGTGACGCGATGCTGATCCTATAAATAGAAATGGAGAACAAAAATGAAATTTACTGTACAGACCACCTGCGGCAAAGCACGCCGCGGAACGCTTGAAACTGTTCACGGAACGGTACAGACGCCTGTATTTATGAACGTCGGAACTGCCGGTGCAATCAAGGGCGGCATTTCTTCGATGGATCTGAAAAATCTCAAGTGTCAGGTTGAGCTTTGCAACACCTATCACCTCCATCTCCGTCCGGGCGACCATATTGTCCGTGAGATGGGCGGACTTCACAAGTTCATCGGTTGGGACAAACCGATTCTGACCGATAGCGGCGGATTTCAGGTATTTTCTCTGGCGAAGCTGCGTAAGATAAAGGAAGAAGGCGTATATTTCCAGTCTCACATTGACGGACGGCGCATTTTTATGGGGCCGGAGGAGAGTATGCGGATCCAGTCCAATCTTGGTTCTACGATCGCGATGGCATTTGATGAGTGTGTGGAGAATCCAGCACCCTACAAATATGTCAAGCAGTCCTGCGAGCGTACCACGCGCTGGCTGATCCGCTGCCGCGATGAGCTGAACCGTCTGAATGCACTGCCCGGAACGGTGAATCCGAATCAGATTCTGTTCGGCATCAACCAGGGCAGTACCTTTGAAGATCTGCGTATTGCACATATGGAGGAGATCGTCAAGCTCGATCTGGACGGCTATGCGATCGGCGGATTGGCAGTCGGCGAAAAGACGGAGGATATGTACCGTATCCTCGACTGCGTTGTGCCTCATGCACCTGAACATAAGCCGCGTTACCTGATGGGTGTCGGCACGCCTTCCAATATCATTGAGGGCGTTGCAAGAGGCATTGATATGTTCGATTGCGTTATGCCGAGCCGGAATGCACGCCACGCGACCGTGTTCACCTGGGAGGGTATCATGCATCTGACCAATCAGTGTTATATCACCGATGACCGCCCGATCGACGAACACTGCGACTGCCCGGCATGTAAGAATTTCAGCCGCGCCTATATCCGTCATCTGTTCAAGGCAGGCGAACAGCTTGCAGGACGTCTGGCGGTCACGCATAATCTTTATTTCTACAATACGCTGACGGAGCGCATCCGGGAATCGATTGAGAACGGCACGTTCGATCAGTTCCGTGCGACCTATTCGCAGCGGCTTGCAACAAGAATCTGACAGGAGAATCATATGGGCATTCTTTCACTCTGTATCCTCGGAATCGGTCTGGCGATGGACGCATTTGCTGTTTCAGTCTGTGACGGTCTTTGCTACCGCGACCTGCGAAAGCGCGATTCGATTTCCATCGCGCTGTGTTTCGGGATATTTCAGGGCATGATGCCCACAGTGGGATTTTTGCTCGGCACGCGGTTTTCTTCCTATATCACCGCGTTTGACCACTGGATCGCGCTTGTATTACTTGGTGCGCTGGGCGGACGGATGGTGTTTGAAGCACTGCGCGGTGGAGATGATCTGCCGGGTGAGGAAATGCTGACAGGGCATACACTGCTTTTGCAGGGGATTGCCACAAGCATTGACGCACTAGCCGTCGGCATCAGTCTTGCCGCCCTCGGAACGCAGATTCTTTCTGCGGCTATGGTGATCGGGATAATTACGTTTGTCATCAGCCTTGTCGGGGTCTGGATCGGCAAACGGTTCGGTGTACGGCTCAACCGCGCAGCAAAAATCCTCGGCGGAATGATTCTGATCCTGATCGGTGTAAAAATATTTCTGGAGCATATCATATGAATCATAAAAAGCTTTGTATTTTTGATCTGGACGGTACGATGGTGAATTCGCTCGCCGATCTCGCCGCAGCAGTCAATCACGGACTTTCAGCAATGGGATATCCGGAACATCCGACAGATGCTTATCGTATGATGGTCGGAAACGGCGCACGGATCCTCTGCAAACGTGCTTTGCCGGAGGGCGTGTCCGATTCTGAAATCGAACGTCTGCACAGCCTGTTTTCTGAATATTACAACGCCCATTCGCTGGAGTATACTATCCCGTATGAGGGCATCTGTGCATTGCTGGACAAGCTGCTGGATGCAGGATGTATACTTGCAGCTGCGACAAACAAACCACAGGTGTTCGCCGAACAGATCATCCATCATTTTTTCGGCGATCGTTTTTCTGTGATTCGCGGCGGATGCGGAAAGCCGGCTCCTGACGCAGTGCTGGACATCCTTTCTGTAACAAGCTGCAGTGCGGAGCAGGCTGTTTTGCTCGGCGACAGTAATGTGGATATCTTTACCGCAAAGCATGCGTGTATTGACGCGATCGCCTGCTGCTGGGGGTTTCGTTCCGAGCAGGAACTGCGTGAAGCAGGAGCGGAGGTTCTGATCCACACACCTGCTGATGCGGTAAAAATTCTCTGCGGATAAGCCATTTTTGCGGAACTATTTTTCTTTTTTCCGAATATGCTGTATCAGACATCGTTTTTTGATTGCAGCAAGGAGGAAGAAAGATGGACGATAGCGCACAGACGATGATTCCGGTCAAACTGGATCGGGTGTTTGATAGCTGCTGTGACCGTGCCTGTTTTTGTGATATTCCCGTTTCGATTCCCGTGGGAGAGTTACCTGCACAGGTCTGCTCTGTGAAGGTGCGCGGCGTGACAATTTCCGCGCTGTCTGCTTCAGCAGAGCCGGTTCCGTTTCAGCATGGATTTTTTACTGTTTCCATATCTTTGACGTTTGCGGTTTCTCTGTTCAGTCTGGATGCGGCAGGCGCATGTCTGCAGGAGTACAGCGGCATAGCTGTCGCCCAGAAGCAGTATATTTTGTTCGGGAGTGAGGTGGAGAGTACGGTTTTCTGTGCGCCGCTCTGTTCTGAACAGACTGTTGTAACAGAATCCGTTTCGTTTCCGGCGGTGCATCTCAGTGCATTGCCGCCGACTGTGCTGGCAGCAAGGATCACCCGGATCGGTACGCAGCGTACGGCGGTTGTGGACATTGGCGCGTTTATCACGATCGAACTGACACGTCCTGTGACGGTCCTCGTGCCTGCCTGTCCGTGCATGATTCCAGAACAGCCCTGCGCGGAAGCGGAGAGCCCGATTGAAATTTTCCGAAAGCTGGATTTTCCGACCAATGCCTTTATTCCGACTGTTCTTCCGGATGAGGCAGGGGACTGAATATGAGACGAAGTGCTAATCCCGCACCGGCAGTCAGACGACGCAGAAGGCTTCGGATCACAGCAATCGCAGCTATATTTCTGATTGTCGTATGCTGGCTGGAATTCAGTTTGCGTTCGACAGTGGAACAGAATGCATTGTCAGCTGCGCGGCTTGCAGTTACACAGCTGCTTTGCAGTGCCGCAGAAGAAAGTATGGCGGAGGAAACGGATATTGCCTATACGACGGTGCTGTATGACACGGATGGTGCTGTTGCCGCTGTGGAGGTATCCGCTGAGGCTGTCAATCGTCTGCAGAACCGTATCATCAGCCGTGCGTCTGAGATGCTGCATGAGGAAGCAGATACGACGATTCGTGTACCGATCGGAGCGGCGGGCGGAATGATGCTGTTTTCTGCAAACGGTCCGTCTATTCGCGTCCGTATTCGTCCGCACGGTGCGGTCACACCCGAACTGCAGTCCTCGTTTGAAGAGGCAGGCATGAATCAGACGCTGCACCGGCTGACGCTGGTACTGATGTGCGAGGTGGAGCTGATCGCGCCGCTTTGCAGTGATACCGTTTGTGTGGAATATCCCTGTCTGATTGCTGAAACACTGCTGGTGGGAAATCTGCCGGAGTATATGCTTACGGATTTCACTTAGCATGAATATAAAGGAGAAAAAACATGACACAGGAATCTGCGGCGGCTAGAATTGCCGCTCTTACCAAAGAGATTGAAGCGCACAACAGAGCCTATTATGTTCTGGATGATCCTAAGATATCAGACTATGAATATGATCAGCTGATGCAGGAACTCAAGCAGCTGGAGGCGGAATTTCCGTCTCTCTTGTCTGCACATTCTCCGACACAGCGCGTTGGCGGTGCGGCGCTTTCTCAGTTTGAAAAGGTGCAGCATACCGTGCAGATGGGCAGTCTGCGCGATGTATTCTCTCTGGAAGAGGTGGAAGCGTTCGTTGCGGATTGCCGTGCTCAGGTATCTGCCGCACAGTTCACGGTCGAGCCGAAAATCGACGGTCTTTCTGTTTCGCTTCTGTACGAAAACGGCGTTCTGACCTGCGGTTCGACGCGCGGCGACGGTTTTGTGGGCGAGGACGTAACGGCAAATCTGAAAACGGTGATGTCCATTCCACTCACCCTGGAAAATGCGCCTGCATCGCTTGAGGTGCGCGGCGAGGTATATATGCCACGTGCCGCATTTGAACATCTGGTGCAGGAGCAGGAGGATGCAGGCGAACAGCCGTTCAAGAATCCGAGAAACGCGGCGGCAGGATCGCTGCGCCAGAAGAATGCCGCAGTGACTGCCAAGCGCAGACTGGATATTTTTGTGTTCAATATCCAGCAGTCTGCGGAGGCATATACCACACACGCACAGACGATCGACAGCCTTGCCGGACTGGGATTCAAGGTGATCCCTTACCGCATCTGTGAAACAGCGGCGGAGATTCTCTCTGAGATTGCTCAGATCGGTGAACGGCGCGGCACTCTGCCGTATGACATCGACGGCGTGGTAATCAAAGTGAATGATCTTGCGGAGCGCGAGGAACTGGGTGCAACCACAAAGGTGCCGAAGTGGGCGGTTGCATATAAATTCCCGCCTGAAGAAAAAGAAACCACGCTGCTGGATATTGAAGTCAATGTCGGACGCACAGGTGCAATCACGCCCGTTGCGGTCTTTGAACCGATTCTGCTTGCAGGTACAAGCGTTTCACGCGCAACGCTGCATAATCAGGATTTTATCACCGAGAAGGGCATCTGTCTGGGCGACAGGATCGTTGTGCGGAAGGCAGGGGAGATCATCCCCGAGGTGCTGCGGTCTGTGTCCCATGCGTCGGATGCGGTACCATATCAGCTTCCTGAACACTGTCCTGTATGCGGAACAAAGGCAGTACGTGATGAGGACGCCAGTGCGATCCGCTGCCCGAATACAGACTGTCCTGCTCAACTGCTGAAAAATATCATTCATTTTGCGAGCAAGGGCGCGATGAATATTGACGGACTCGGTCCTGCAATTGTAGAGATGCTGGTCGGAGAAAAGCTGATCGCTTCAGTTGCGGATCTTTATACGCTGACTGTCGAGCAGCTGTCTGCACTGGAACGATTCGGTGAAAAATCGGCGCAGAATCTGGTGGACGCGATTGCAGCGTCCAGACAGGCACCGCTTGACCGCGTGATTTTTGCGCTTGGTCTGCGTGGTATCGGGCAGCGTGCGGCAACACTGTTGTGTCAGAAATTCCCGACGATGGACGCGATTCTTGCCGCATCCGCCGAAGAGATCGCACAGATTGACGGCTTTGGTGAGATCATGGCGCAGAGCGTGGTGCAGACCTGCTCCGAGCCGCATTTCATCGCGCTTGTCAGCCGCCTGCGCGCGCTTGGACTTCAGATGCCGTTTGATGCAGCGCCGTCTGCGGATCAGCGATTTGCAGGATTGACCTTTGTGCTGACCGGCACGCTTCCGACGCTCAAGCGCGACGAAGCAAAAACGATGATCGAAGCGTGCGGCGGTAAGGTTTCCGGTTCGGTATCCAAGAAAACAAGTGTGGTGGTAGCTGGCGAGGAAGCCGGCAGTAAGCTGACCAAGGCGGAATCGCTGGGAATTGAAATCATCGACGAGGCGGAACTGCTCCGCCGTCTGCAATAAAAGAATGGGCTGTACAGTGTGGTCTGTACAGCCTTTTTTGGTATGATGATGCAACGGATGTGGCGAATTGTACCATAATTTAATGCAATAGTTGCATTTTTTGTTGTTATGTGCTAAAATAAAGCTGCACAAATCGGGAAGCAGATGAAATTCCCTCTTTGTTCGTTTCACTGCTGACCAAAAAGCAAATTAAACATGAGCCAAAAGGCTCGGGGAGGAGTTGTTATGGAGAAACATCTTCATAAGCGGATCCGTGCTGTTCTTTGTGCTGCAGCAATGATGATCACGCTGACACCGTGGGATGGTCTGGATGCACAGGCGGAGGATACCTATCTTGTGCGCGATCCGTTCTACAATTTCAATAGCGGATACAATTACTATGAGTCGGAGCATTTCCAGTTTATCTGGGGAAACAGCGGAAATGCAGGACAGGTCACACAGGCATTTTTAGAGGGAAATGCACGGAATATGGAGGAGTGCTGGGATATCTACATGGAAGATCTCGGCATGGCACCGCCGTGCGAATCGGTGGAGGAATATCTCCGCGACGGAAACAAATATAAGACCAATATCTATCTCTCGGGTACGGGTCTTGCGAATATGACGGACGACTGGGCATATATGTCGTGGGACAGCGGCGGCTTTGCCTATATGTTCTGCGATGTCGGCGCAATGGTTTATGATCCGCCGTCCTGGGTGCTGCCGCATGAGTTTGGTCACGTGATCACCGCGCATCAGCTTGGCTGGAACCGCAACAAATATTCCGGCTCCTGGTGGGAGGCACTGGCGAACTGGTTCCGCGAGGAGTGGCTGTACGCAACAGGAAATACGGTCGGACATGGTACAGACTTCTTTGAGACCTATCTCAAAAGCTCAAGTCTGACCTTCCCGTGCGGCAGAGATTATTACGCTGCATGGCCGTTTATGATCTATCTGACGGAAAATCCCGATCAACTGGAAGGCTTTGGTCAGTATTTCGTCCGCGATATGCTGCAGCAGGGACAGGTGGATGAATATCCGCTGACGATGATCGAACGTCTGACGCCGCAGACCAATTTCAAGGATACGCTCGGACATTATGCAAAGCGTATGGCAACCTTTGATCTGGAGCATCAGGACGCATACCGCGCGCGTCTGAATGAATTGCTGGCACAGGGCAGCTGGAACTGGCAGCAGATCTATACGATGCTGGAGCAGGTGGATGGTACACAGAATGTCTATTCTGTCCCCACAGAACGTGCACCGCAGGCGGCAGGACTCAATCTGATTCCGCTTACGATTACGGGCAGTGAGATTTCTGTAACCTTCCATGGTCTGACGAATGTAAAGGGTGCAGACTGGCGCGCCTGCATTGTACAGGAGGATGCAAACGGCGTCAGCACCTATTCGGATCTCTTCCGCGACGGGGAAACTGTGACGATGGGGTCGGTGCAAATACCACAGCTGCATATCTCACTGTAATCGCGACACCCGACAGCGACACTTACGTTCCTTGTGGTCTGGCATATCAGGGCTCTGAATTTGCAGAGGAAAACTGTTCTTTCCGCAGCAAGACACAGTATCCCTATGAGGTTGTACTGAATGGTGCAGTGCCGATGGAGCGCCGCATCCATACATATGTCGGCGGACACAGCCACGCAAACGGCGGCGGCTTTGTTGCTGATACTGCAAATGTTGCCGATACCGCTTATGTCGGTCCTGACGCAATGGTGCTCGGCTATGCGACTGTTTCAGATCACGCTGTGATCACAGATCACGCTGTTGTCGAAGGCGGCGCAAGAATATCCGGCAATGCTACAATCTCCGGTTACGGAATGGTCTGTGAAAACGGCAGTGTTTCCGGAAATGCAATTGTCAGCGATTACGGTCTTGTCATGGGACAGGCAACAGTTTCGGGCAATGCAAAAGTAATGGAAAGTGCTTGCGTTTACGGCACCTATTCGCTGAAGGATGATGCTGTCGCAAAGGGCATTTCGTTCTGTATGTACAACGGTTCTGCAAGCGGACAGGGCATGGTAGACGGCGATTATTACGACGACGGCGGAAAGACTGTTACCAAGGGTACCGCCTTCGGATGGGTTTGCGCACAGAGCTATGTTGACGCACTGCCATATACAGACGGTCTGTATATGAGCTATGATTTTAATTCGGACAGCAGTCTTTGCGTGACTGACCGCTATACCTCGACCTATGCGACTGCGAAGAACAGCCCGTTGTGGGAATCTGTCCGTACCAGCGCAAACGGTGTCCTGACCTTTGACGGCAGTTCGCAGTATGTGGAGCTTGACCGTTCACTCACCTATATGACCGATACTGAGATTCAGTTTGCAGCACTCTGGAAAGGCGGCGCGGCAAACCAGAATCTGTTCTATCTGGGAGATCAGACATGCTTTATGAGATTCACACCGATGAATGGAAACGGGCTTGCTGAATTTACGATTTCTGATGGCGGGGAGCTCCAGACTCTGACCGCACCTGCACTGACAGCAGGGGAATGGAGCACTGTCCGCATCATTCTCAGTGGTGACAATGCAACCCTGAAGATCAACGGTGAGACTGTCGGCACGGGAGCGATTACGATTGATCCGAAGGATGTTGCAGGAGACGGCAGCATCGACGGCGGCTGGTGCGGCTATCTTGGCCGTGGATATGACGGAAACTACTTCAAGGGAAGTGTGGATTTCTTCTCTGTATATTTCAAGGAGGCGACTGAGCCCGACTATTATTATACCGAAAAGGAAGAAGCAGACAGCGAGCTTCCCGAAGAGGAAAACCGACTCTACGGTGATGTAGACTGCAATCAGCAGGTAGATATTGTGGATGTTGTTCTGCTGGCGCGGTTTGTGTCGCAGGATCCTGATCTTTCTGCGGACGCAATTACCGAGCAGGGAAAGATCAACGCGAATGTCAATCTGGATGAAAACATCGACGCGGATGATATTACGATGATCATAATGTATCTTGGTGGACTTATAGCTCCTCCTGCTATTTAATCGGACTGAAATGAATAGGAAAACGCCGCAGGATTTTTATTCCTGCGGCGTTTTCAATTTCAAACATCAATAGAATTTGCCTGGCTGACCAATCAGCGTGAGTGAGTAGTATTTCAAGATCATTGTTGCATCTATGGAATCAACGTTGCCGGAAGAATCGACATCGGCTGCAACCATTTGGTTGTTGTTGAGCGTGGCTTCACCACCGATCATTCTCTGTGCGTAGTCACGCAGAATCATAACAGCATCCTTGCTGTCGATATTATTATCACCGTTGACATCTCCGGTTTTTAATGTGACATCAGGCGCGGAGGTTGTCGTGGTGGTCGTTGTTGTTTCCGGTGTGGTCGATGTTGTGGTGGTAGAGGTCGTTGTAGAGGTTGTGGTGGATGTAGTCGTTGTAGTGGATGTTGTTGTAGTGGAAGTTGTAGTAGAAGTTGTGGTAGTGGTAGAAGTCGTAGTGGTTGTTGTAGTTGTAGTAGTGGTTGTTGTCGTGGTTGTAGGTGTAGTAGATGTACCGATTGGCAGGAAGTTGATATTTGAGCTATTGCAGTAGCTTTCGATATAGCTGCCTGTATAGCCGTAGATTGTCAGACCGGACGCACAGCTTGTGAAGGCGCGTACACCGACAGACGAAACGGAAGCAGGAACTGTTATACTGCTGAGTTTGCTGCATTTATAAAAGCAGAGCGAAGGAATCGCGGTCAGACCATCGGGGAGGGTGAGTTCAGTCAGTGCGGATGCGGTGTGGAATGCCGATTCGCCGAGTGTTTTGAGGTTTGCAGGCAGTTTGACTGATGTGAGTCCTGTGCAGCTGCCGAATGCATAGGCACCGATCTCTGTAATATGATCGGGCAAAGAAATTGTTTTCAGTGAAGTGCAGGAATAGAATGCGTGTCCGCCGAGCGAGGTAACGCTGTTCGGTACTGTGACGGAAGGAAGTGCAGCGCAGTAGTAGAATCCGTTCTCGCCGATCTTTGTCAGTGTGGAGGGGAGAGATACAGATGTGACAGCGCTCAGTCCCATAAACGCGGAGTCACCGATTGTGGTGATGCCTTCTTCTACGCGGATGGTTGTGATGGAGGTCAGCGAGCCGATCCACGGGGTATCGTTATAATCTGCGTAGTCGGTCATAGCACCGCTTCCGCTGATTGTCAGTGTCGAGCCGGAGAGCGACCAGTTTGCGTTATCGCCACAGGAACCGCTTGCAAAGGCAGCGGAAACGCTTTCATATGACGAGAGGGGAGCAGTCAGATCCGGAACAAGGGTGGATGCAGTGACAGCAAGCGCAGCAGAGAGAATCACTGCGCCGATTTTTCGAAGATTCATCATGATTTCCTCCTGTGGGAAGATCCCGTATATATAATTTTAATCAGTATATCACTTTTTTTCCGGATTTGCAAGAGATATTTACAGGTTTGGGCAAAAGAACCAAAAGCGGCTGCATATTTTTTATCGCACAGGATGTGACAGCTGTTCTTGACTTTCTGTGGTTTCCTTGTTATACTGAATGGAAAACAGATAAAGGAGTTTTAGTTATGAAACGATTCCGATATATGACGCTCTGCCTTACGCTTGCGGCGTCGATGCTCACAGGCTGCGGAGGAGGTGGAAATTCTTCTGCTGTGCAAACGACAAAGGCACCCGAAACGGCGGAGGAATTTCGCGCTGCAATGGTCAGCCGTTCACTGCTATCTGTCGGCAATACCACGCGAATCCGTGCCGTTATGGAGCAGGCCAAGGCAGGGGGAGAGGTGACACTCGCCTATATCGGCGGGTCGATCACAGAAGGGTATAACGCAGGGGACACAGGCTGCTATGCAAGAAAATCTTATGAGGCATTTGCGTCCAGATACGGTGCTGGCGAAAATGTGCAGTATGTGAATGCAGGACTGAGCG
>SVNN01000160.1 GCA_015066905.1 Ruminococcus sp. | reverse complement strand
CAGATGATAGAAGGAGCGCAGCAATTATGTTATTTGACAGTCTTCAGTTCAAGGCGATGGAAAGCGGCATTCAGGCGATGAGCCTCAAGCAGCAGATCCATGTGCAGAACCTTGCAAATATTGACACCCCCGACTACAAGGTACAGGATATGACCTTCCGGAATGTGCTGGAGGACAAGGTTGATCTTGAAACGGGGAAGAAGTCGAACGAGTACAGCTTTCAGGCGACCGTCACCACCGAGGACAGAACCGAGGTGCTGATTGACGGAAACAACGTCGATCTTGACGCAGAACAGCTGGAGCTTTACAGTGCCTACATTCAGCAGGCAGCGATCATCCAGAAAATGAATTCCGTCATCAACGATTACAGATATGTCCTGACGAACGCAAACTTCAAATAAGTAAGAAAGAGGCGAGAGGGCGATGGCATTTTTAAATTCTCTGAACACAGTCGGTTCGGCACTGACAGCTGAGCAGTTCCGTACCAGTGTGATTCTTCAGAATATCGCAAACGCAAATACCGTTGCAAAGAACGGTGAGGATCCGTACACCAGAAAGCACGTTGTCTTTCAGACGCGCGATCTGACCTTTGCGGAAACGCTGGCGCAGACCACCGAACAGGTGGAATATGAAAACCAGCTGGACCGTGTGCGGAGAATCGGCAAGGATGACGACGAGGCGGATACGACCTACCGCGTGACCAACGGCGGCGGTGTCCGTGTGACCAATGTCGTGGAGAATGACCACGACTACATCCCCGTTTACGATCCGACCCATCCGGAGGCGGACGCAGACGGCTACGTCTACTACCCGAATGTAAACACAACTGAAGAGATCGTCGATCTGATGGAAGCCTCCAGAGCATATGAGGCAAATGTAACAGCGCTTTCCGTTGTCAAGGCAATGGCATCCAAGGCGCTGGAGATCGGCAGATAAGTGATATATTATATATAGTATAAAAAATGGGAGGAACTATGTTGGACACAACATTTATCATTCCGCTGACCCCGATGCAGACCATCGGTTCTGTGACGGAAGCGGCGAAGCATACAGAGAATGGTTTATCCGAAGAAGGCGAGAGCTTTCTCAGCACACTGAAATCCAAGATCCAGGAGGTCAAGGACCTCGAAACCGCATCGCTCGAAAGTGCATATGACGTTGCCATGGGCTATTCGGACGACATCGAATCTGCGATGATCGACGCGACCAAGGCGAGCACAGCGATCGAACTGACCACGCAGATCACCACACGCGCGGTGAATGCATACAAGTCGATTCTGGAGATGCAGATCTGATTTTTCTGATTTTAAGTTTGAATGGATGCCCGCATATTGCGGAGGGATGGAGTAGAGCGATTCATGAAAGAAAAACTGAAACAGATTGGTGAAAAAATCAAGTCGTTCTGGGGCGGACTGTCGAAGGTCGTACGGATCATCGTCGTCAGCGTCGGCGCGGCAGTGATTATCGGCGCAGTCGTGCTGACGATTCTTCTGAATACGTCATCCAACGGCTGGATCGTCTTGTTCCCCGATATGTCAAGGGAGGAATCTACGGCGGTCTATCTGGAGCTGCAGAATATGGGTGTGGAAACACAGCTTACATCTTCCGGCGAGATCCAGGTGCGCGAGGAGGAGTGGGACTCCCTCGTTTATGAACTGGCGGAGTTGGGTTATCCCGAATCCACGCCTTCTTACGGAACATTTTTTGACAATCTCAGTATGACGATGACGGAGTTTGAAAAACAGCAGACGCTGCGTTTTGAGCTTCAGAACCGTCTGCAGACCACCATCAAGCGCATTGACGGTGTACGCGGCGCGATCGTTACCATCAGTGTGCCGGAGTCTTCCGGCTATGTCTGGAAAGAGAACGACGATACTGCAACCGCAAGCGTTATGCTGACGCTGCAGGATCCCGAGGAATTTTCCAGCGACAGCGTCGGTGCGATCAAAAAGTTGGTTGCATACAGCGCACAGCAGATGACACCGGACGATGTTACCGTAATCGACGCATCCAGCGGCGTGGAGCTGCTGACCACAGAGCAGGTGGAGGCACTCAAGCCTGAGGGCGAGGGCATCAACACCGATCAGCGCGTTTATTATGAAAATATCGTAAAGAACCAGTACGAAGCGAATGCAGAGAAGATCCTCACCCCGATTTTCGGTGATGTTACCGCAGTAGCGGCTGTTACCGTTGACTATGACAAGATCACCGAGGAGTGCAAGGAGCTGCTCACCAACGAAGACGGCGAAGGCGTCAAGGAAAACGAACACGTCGGCTTTGATACAGGTCTGCTCGTCGGTGACGGCGGCGTGGTCGGCGAAGAGCCGAACACCGATATCCCGAACTACGTCAACGACGAGGATGTCATCAACAGCGACAACTCTACATATTACGAGCGTGATACGGAATGGGCGATCGGCTATATCCTCACCCAGACCGAAAAGGCACAGGGTGTTGTCAAGGACGCATCCATCGCGGTTGTTGTGACCACCGACGACGGCTATCTCACCTCTGAAAAGCGGGAAGAGATTGCACAGCTGGTCAAGAATGCGACCAACCTTCCGCTGGAGAAGGTGTCTGTTTCTGCGAGAAGTCCGCTCGGCAATATTTCCGATCCGGTGATCGGCGATCCCGCAAACGGACTTACCGTCAAGCAGCTGCTGCTGATCCTGATCCCGATGGCATTCCTCTTCCTGCTGATTCTGATTCTTCTTGTATTCCTTGTGACACGCCGTTCCAAGAA